>JADGQR010000074.1 GCA_017881685.1 Gemmatimonadaceae bacterium | reverse complement strand
GGCGAGCCGATGATTCTGGTCGACACCTCGGTTTGGGTCGATCATTTTCGCCGCACCGACGAGCGACTGGCGAATGCGCTCGCGGATGGCGACGTGCTGACGCATCCCTTTGTCGTAGGCGATCTCGCGTGCGGCAATCTTCGCAATCGCAAGGAAATACTCGCTCTCCTCGCTCATCTACCGACCGCGCCCAGCGCAACGGACGCTGAAGCGTTGGAGTTTATTGAAACGCGACGGCTAAACGCGAAAGGCATCGGCTACATTGATGTTCACTTACTGGCGTCGGCGGCCCTGGCAGATGCGCCGTTGTGGACGAACGATCGTCGTCTGGCAGAAATCGCGGCCGGACTAAAGCTCGGTCCTGGGTAACACGATTCCCCGAACTCGTTCACTGTCGAGTTTCCGATAACGAAACAGACGGCAGGAATGCTAGGTTTCCTGTTGCACGCACACACAGGAAAACTCTGTCATGCCTTCTGACTCTTCGATGGTTCGCGATTCAGTAAAGCTGATGCTCATGCGCGATCTGAGAGGTGCTGTAGACCAGATCGCGGCTTATCCGGATGATGAATCGCTCTGGATCGTCAAGCCGGGTATCTCCAACTCTGGCGGCGTTCTCGCTCTTCACGTCGCCGGCGCCGTTCGTCATTTCATAGGCTCGATCATCGGTGAGAGTGGGTACGTTCGAGACCGCGACGCGGAGTTCGCGAGCAGGGACAGGTCGCGGAAGGAAGTGAGAGCGGTGCTCGAATCGGCGATCGCGGAAGTGAGGTCGGCGCTCGATTCAGCCACCGACGTGCAGATCGCTGATGCCTTTCCGATTCCGTTCGGGGCGGCACAAGTGCAGGCCAGCACTTCGGACGTGCTCATTCACATGGCCGTCCATCTCGCCTATCACCTCGGACAGATCGACTATCACCGCCGGCTGCTGACGCCGGATCCCCAGAAGGTCGACATACTCTCTCCACGATCACTCGGAAGATGACTGACAAGCTCGCTCACGAAGAGACGCTCGATCCGGCCAACTGGTCGGAGGTAAGAAGCATGGGACACAGGATGATGGACGATGTGATGAATGATCTGTCGTCCATTCGCTCGCGTCCTGTGTGGAAGAGAATTCCGGATGCCGCGAAAGCGTCGTTGAATATCCCGGTACCGCGTGAGCCGCAGTCGCTCGAGTCGGTGTATGACGAGTTTCGGAAGAACGTCGAGCCGTACGCGCTTGGCAACAGGCATCCGAGTTTCTGGGGATGGGTGATCGGGAGCGGAACACCGACGGGAGTTCTTGGCGACATGCTCGCGTCGGCGATGAACACGAATGCGTCAGGATTCGAGCAGTCGTCCGCGTACGTCGAGGCGCAGGTGATCAACTGGTTCAAGTCGCTGATGGGATTTCCCGAGGAGGCGACAGGACTGCTCGTGAGCAGCGGGTCGGCGGGAAATCTCACGAGTCTCACTGTCGCTCGTGATGCGATGCTGCCGGATGCGCTCAACGACGGACTATTCAGTCTCGGCAAGCGAGCGTGCGTATACGCGTCGGACGAGGTGCACAACTCGGTAGACAAAGCAGTTGGAGTGCTCGGACTCGGACGATCATCGCTGAGACGAATTGCGACGAAGGACGACTTTACGATCGATGTCGATGCTTTGCGCGCGGCGATTGAAAAGGACAAGAGAGAAGGTGCCATTCCGATCTGCGTAGTCGGCACTGCCGGAACTGTTGCAACCGGAGCAATCGACGACCTATCATCGCTCGCGGACATTTGCCAGGAGAATGGTCTCTGGTATCATGTCGACGGAGCATTCGGCGCGATTGCAGCGTTGTCCGATGAGCTTCGGCCGCGGTTGAAGGGAATCGAGAGAGCCGATTCGCTCGCTTTCGATCTGCACAAGTGGCTTTACGTCAACTTCGATGCGGGCTGCGTGCTGGTTCGCCGGCCCGATGCGCAGCTTCATTCATTCTCGATTCCCGCGAGCTACCTCTCGACGCTGCATGGGGGGATTGCGACTGGCCCCCTGCGATACGGCGAAATGGGTGTCGATCTCTCGCGTGGATTCCGCGCGCTGAAAGCGTGGCTGAGCTTCAAGACTTACGGCTTCGATAAGTACGCGCGACTCGTCGATCAGAATGTCGCGCAGGCGCAGTTTCTCGCGGAGCTCGTCGAAGCCCACGACAACCTGGAGCTTGTGGCGCCTGTGCCGCTGAACGTCGTGTGCTTCCGGTATGTGGCGAAGAATCTTTCAGATTCTGCGCTCGATGAGCTCAACGAGCGGATTCTCGTCCGGCTTCAGGAGGATGGGCTTGCCGTTCCTTCAGGCGTTCGGATACGCGGCAAGTTGGCGCTTCGCGTCGCGAACGTGAATCACCGCAGCCGACGAGAGGATTTTGCTGCGCTCGTCGAGAATACGGTCCGGCTTGGACAGGAGATGACTAAGAAACCATGACTGCGTTACCCGGTGTCCGGTACCCGGTACCCGGTGAACTACCGGAAACCGGCAAAACGGAAACCAGCTACCGCTTTTCAGCCTTCAGGATGTCCCAGATTTTCTCGTCCTCGGGGCCGAGCACCCAAACGGAGAATCCGCGGAGCTTCTTTTCCTTTGCTAGGTCGAGCTTCGCCTTGAATGCGCGCGCGTCCTCGAGAAAGACCCACTCGTAGATTCCGCCGACGCTGTACGAAGCGAACGGAACCTGCTGCACAGGATCCCACTGAATGGTTGCCCCATTTCTCTCAGCGAGGCCGGATCCCCACGCCCAGTTTACTGTTTCGTTCGTCGATGAAGCGCGGTTCGGCGAAGTCGGATCGTATTGAGTGAACCAGTGGCCGCCGTAAGTCGGAATGCCGAGTGAGAGTTTTTCTGGCGGAACGAAGCGCAAAAAGTAGTCTACGGCTTCGCGCATCCATGGAAGGCCTGCGACAGGCCCGGGAGTCGTGCGCCGCGTGTGTTCGCTGTAGGTCATCAGCGAGATGAAATCGCCAACGCGTGCGAGAGCGGCGAGATCGTATCCTCCGCGCCAGCTATCCTGCATGAAGCGTCCGTACGCTGTCGGACCTGCGCCGTCTTCGGTTTTGTGAACGACTGCGACGCTGATCTTGCAGCCGGCTGCGTGAAGTGACCTTGCTGCGTCCGTGTACCACGACGTGAATCTGTCGCGGTCGACGATGTTGATGTTCTCGACGTCGAACTGGACTCCCCAGTAGCCGTTGTCCCGGCACATCGACGTCATGCTTTGGATGGCGCGCGCTCGTGCAATCGTGTCGCCGAGCAGGCGATGGAGGCCGGGCTGTTGGAATCCTTCGTTGGTGAAGAGCGGCATCACCTTCACGTTGTGAGCTTTCGCGAGGGCCGCGACTCTCCGGTCGAGCGTCCCCCACATGATGCCGAGGTTGTCGATCACGTAAACCTGTGGTGCGACGACAGTGATCTGGTCGATGTGCTTCACGAGACTGTTGTAGCTGTCTTCGCGGTCGACGTAGTAGAAAAGCCGTTCGTTAACCTGTTGCGCGGCGAGGCTCGTTGCCGCCGCCGCGATGGTTCCGACGACTAGAAGCAGCTTCCGGATTGACATGATTTCTCGTGTGGGGTCAGCGAGGCAAACGTTAGCCGCGAGCTGGCGAGGTTGCTAGTCAAGGTACTCCCTCGCTTCGGCAGCTCCGTCGCATCGACCGACCGTCTGGGCTGGAGAGACCGAAGAGACCGAAGAGGAAAACTGATAAGGTAGGAACTGCGGCAACCAGTTGAAGTCGCCGAGGTTTAACCTCAATAAAATGAAACCACAGGTTCAAATGTCGTCGGCGTTTTTGGGCGAGGCCGCGTCGCTGTTTCTTCGGTCTCTCCGGTCTCTCCAGCCCCGACTGCACGTCGATTGGGACCGAGCAGCGTTAAACGCCAGCCGAAGGGAACTTGAAAGTGACCGGCCCGAGCCGTATTCTCGCAGTTTCCCCACTCTGCTGGAGGTCATCGTGTATCGGAAGTCAGCGCTCGTAACCCTCTCTCTTTCATTGGCGCTCGTAACGGGATGCAAGAGTCCCGAGCAGAAAGCGGCCGAGGATGCCACGAAGAACTTGCAGGAAGCAAGCAACAAGATGGCTGAGGCCGCGAAGAACGGCGGCACTCCAAACATGGGCGATGCCATGAACGCGCTGGGCGCCGCGATGGGCTCAGCGAATGGCGGAAAGAAAGTCGAGACCGTCGACTTCCATGTTCTTAAGGACATGTTGCCCGGCGACCTTTCCGGAATGAAGCGCACGGAAGCCACCGGCGAAAAGAACGCCGCGATGGGCATCAACATCGCGAACGCCGAGGGCCGCTACAGCAACAATGCCGGCGCGTCGATGAACGTGAAGATCACGGACATCGGAAGCATGACAGGTCTCGCGGGGATGGCGATGTACGCCTGGGCGACGACCGAGATCGACAAGGAAACAGACACGGGCTACGAAAAGACGTCGACATTCAACGGGTACAAGTCACACGAGAAGTACGACAAGAGCGGCAAGTCGGGTGAGCTGACCGTCATCGTGGGCGGCCGATTCGTTGTGGAGGTTCAGGGCAACGATGTCGACATGAACGCGATCAAGGATGCGATGAACAAGATCGACCTCAAGAAGCTTGATAGCATGAAAGGACAGGGCGTCCAGTAGAAAGTCGGGAACTGCAGGTGCCGGTAACTGCTTTACCCGCCGTTACCGGCACCTGCTTTGCCCGCCTTTACCGGTATCCGCCTTCGAGCATCAGGTAGCAGGAACGACGGTTTCGGTAAAGGTGACGTCGAGGTCGATTGCTGTTGCCTTGATGGTCACTATGCCCGTCGACGTTCCCGGCTTGTAATTCACGCTCGCATTTCCGGCTGCATCGGTGGTCGTCGACGTCGCGCTAAGCGTCCCACCACCGGCGACAATCGTCCACGTCACCACAATCCCCGCCATCGGCGTAGCTGTGTCATCGTAGGTGCGAACCACCAGCGGATCGATGTTCGTCGCATTGAGCGGAATCGTCTGAGCGTTTCCGCTGACAATCGTGAATATGGTCAGACCTTTCGGCGGATCGGCGATGTTGAGACAGCCGGCGAGCCCGATCAACGCGACCCCAAGGGACAACCGCTTTACCGACCTGGACAGACGAAACACTGAGTTCATTCGAGCTCCTTCGATTTGATGGAGGCCAGTTTTCACCTATAGTGGGATAACCCTAGTGGCTCGGCCAGAGGCAATTGGTACCATGAGTCCACTGAAATTGGACCTATGTAAGGTGTGAGCTGACACTTAGGGTGCAGGCATGTCTCCATCAATTCGACGAATGACGCGATCTACATCCCTGAACCGCCGCCGGTGCGTAACTGGATAGTGCGGCTGTAATTCGCGGCAACTGTCACTTCGAAGCTACAATACAGGGTGCCGGACAAACATCTGGGCCCTGTCGTTGTAGCATGCGCTGCGACTGCGTCGTATGTGCTGCCACTTACAGTGATGCTTCGGTCCGCTGCGGAGCACATTGGCAGCGAGCGCCGCCTCGAGGCGTTTGTCGTCGACGATGGCATCGGCGTCGCGGACAAAGAACGGACAGAACAGTCGTTGCCGGGCAACGTGTCCGTTAACTGGGTAAGTCCTTCACGAAAGAATTTCGGCGGGCTTCCGTTGTGGGGCCGAATGCCGATCACCACCTACGACAAGCTCACTGTCGGGGACGTTCTTCCAGCGTCCGTGTCGCGCGCGATCTGGCTCGATTGCGACATCCTCGTGCTGGCCGATCTTGGAGAGCTCTGGGACCGGCCGTTCATGGGAGCCATTGTGATGGCTGTCCAGGATTCTCTCGTCCCTTTTGTCTCATCGCGATTTGGTGTGTCGGGATATGACGAGCTCGGTATCGAACCGGGCGCTCCGTACTTCAACGCCGGCATGATGGTGATCGATCTTGCTGCGTGGCGAGCGTCCGACGTATCGAAAAGAGCGCTCGATCATTTGAAGAACTTCGGGCATCGCGTCTTTTTCTGGGACCAGGAGGCGCTGAACGCGGTTCTCGCCGGCAAGTGGCAACGACTCGATCCGCTCTGGAACTGGAGCGCAAATCTCGATCGACTCTCGGCCGGTTCCAACGGAAATGCACGCAAGCCTGACCCTGATCGCATCGTGCATTTCAACGGCAACATCAAGCCGTGGCGTGTGAACGCCGGCAGAAATCTCGACATCGCGTATTTTCGGGTCGTCGATGAGACCGCATGGTCTGGATGGCGACCACGCAGGTCTCCGCGTTCCAGTTTACTCGCCTGGTATGGATCGTCCCGCTTCCGAAGGCGGGTATATCCGGCCGAGCAGATCGCCGTCCAGTTGCTTCGGCGTTTCACGCAGCGAATTACATAATCAATGACCAACCCTGCAGTGGATGGACCCACGCTGTCCGTGATTCTTGCCACCGATAATTACGAGCGCGTGCGAACTGTCGTCGACCGGATGAGTCGTCAAACGATCGCGAACAAAATCGAGCTCGTTCTTGTCACGACATCTCCTGATGATCTGAAGGCGAATACTGCGGCCATCGACACGTTTCACTCGATCGTAGTTGTTCCCGTTGATACGGTCGTACCTCTTGCATACGCACGTGCTGCAGGTGTGCGAGCGGCGACTGCGCCGTACGTGTTCATTGCCGAAACGCACGCGTATCCGGACCCTGATCTGGCCGAAAAGCTCGTCGGACTACTCAGTGAAGGATGGAGCGTTGTCGTTCCGGGGATTCGCAATGCGAACCCACACAACGGTATCAGCTGGGCCGGATTCCTCAGCGACTACGGAGCGTGGTCACGCGCCTTGCCCGCAGGTGAGATCAAGCGTGTGCCGGCTCACAACACGGCATTCCACCGTGAAGTATTGATGGATTTCGGGGACGGCCTCGAGCCGGCGTTTGGTTTCGGCGACGAGCTCTTTCGTGGACTTAAATCGCGCGGACATCGCATCTGGTTCGAGCCGAATCCAGGCGTCGAGCACGTGAACATCGACGGTTTCAACAACTGGCGAAAGGAGAGATACCTCTCAGGAACCCTCATCGGCGGCGCGCGCAGCAAGAAATGGCCGTGGAGCCGACGGCTGGTTTACATCCTTGCGTCACCTTTGATCCCGTTCGTTATCCTCTCTCGAGTGCGCAAAGGAGTCAGCGAAGTCGCTCAGCACGAGACACTTCCGGCAGGAACGATTCCCGCAATAATTGCGGGAGCATTTCTCAAAATCGCGGGCGAAGTCACCGCGTATGCACTTGGGCCAAACAAGGAACGCGAAACGCGCATGACCGCGTACGAGATAAAGAAGCTCGCGTTCAATTCTGGCGAAGAGACATGAAGCAGCGAAGTACCGAGACGATCCGTGTCGGTGTGATTGGATGCGGAATCATCGCGTACTGGGTTCACCTCCGAATATTGCGCAACCTTCCGGGCGCCACCCTGGCAGCAGCATCGGATCCCGATCCGCAAGCCAGGGCTCGCGCTCAGAAGATCGTGCGGGTTCCGATCGTCGAGAGCTCTGATGATCTGCTCGCAAGAAATGACATCGACGCCGTAGTGATATGTGCGCCGACGCACTTGCATGCGACCCTGGCGACCTCGGCGCTCGCGGCTGGAAAGCACGTCTTTCTCGAGAAACCAATCGCTACGACAGCCGCAGATTCGCGAAAAGCTGTCGACGCAGCCGAGAGATCGGACGTCACGGCAATGGTCGGCTTCAACCGGCGTCTTCATCCTCTGTTCGAACAGGCGCGCGCGTTGATTGCGGCGGGAGACATCGGGAGCATTCGAGCAGCTCAGACAGCTTTTTGCGAGCCGATGTCAGTTTCTGAAATGACGCCCTGGAGACGTTGTCGTTCAACAGGTGGTGGCGTGCTGCTCGATCTCGCGTCGCATCACTTCGACCTCATTCGCTGGTTTCTCGACGACGAGATCGAAACCGTTGAAGCGATTATCAGGTCCGACGAGAGCGAACACGATTCGGCGAGCGTGTCTCTATTGTCGAAAAGCGGCACACAAATCCAGAGCTTCTTTTCATATCGCACAGCGCGTGCCGACTATCTCGAGTTCATCGGCGAAAAAGGAACTCTTCGTATCGACCGGCACGAACCGACTTTCAGTGTGAAAGTCGGTAGACGGTTTGGCTATGGGACGCGCAGCAGGCGGGTGGTTCCAACTCCGGGCGTTGCAGCGTGGCGGATGCGAAGACTCGTACGCCCATCCGTTGAACCGTCGTACCGGCGAGCACTAGCCGCATTCGTTGATTCAATCCGCGGAGAGGCGGGCAAGCTGGCGACATTCTCAGACGGTGCGCGTTCGCTCGACGTGATACTGGCGGCTGAACAATCTGCGGTGACTCACGCGGCAACCCGGGTCGGGGAGTAACGAATGCGCGTATTGATGGTCACCGACTGGAATCGCGGCCAGGGCGGTGCAGAGGCATATGCTGGATGGCTTCGAAAAGGTCTGTCGGAAGCGGGCGACCAGGTTCGCCTGCTGACGAGCAGCGCGGGGACAATGGGCGAGGGCACCGCGGAATACGTGGCGTATGGATCTGAACGGATTGTTGCGCAGACTTTTCTGCAAATCGCAAATCCGTTTGCGATTCACCGCGTCCGGGGCGCGCTGGCGGAGTTTCGTCCGACCGTGGTTGTCGTAAACATGTTCGCTCACCATCTATCGCCTGCCATCCTTCACGCGATCGGAAGTGTTCCTCTGGTTCTCCTGGTAAGCGACTACAAGTGCATTTGTCCAATCGGCTCGAAGCTTCTGCCCGATAACCGGATCTGCAATGTTCGACCGGGCTGGGGATGTCACACGTCCGGCTGCGTCAGCCTCCCGCATTGGGTGCGCGATCAGCCCAGATATGCATTGCTGCGCTCTGGAATTTCAAAAGCCAGGGTAGTTGTCAGCTGCAGCGAATGGGTGCGCTCGGCGCTGCTTTCGGAAGGCATCGAATCGGAATGTGTATACTTGCCTGTCCCTGCAGCCGGAGCGGACTATCGTCGCCAGCCGTCGGAGCATCCGGTCTTCCTTTACTGCGGGCGCCTCGACAGGGAAAAAGGTGTCGATGATCTGATTCGCGCATTCGCAGAGCTGAGTCGTGAATGTCCTGAGGCACGACTGCGAATCGCGGGTCGAGGTCCCGAGCACAGCAGTCTCGTCTCACTCGCCAGCGAGCTTGGAATGTCGGACGCTGTCTCGTTTCCTGGCTGGCTGGAGCCGCGTGACGTCGAGAAAGAGTTGTCTCGTGCTTGGGCGCTCGTGGCGCCATCGCTGTGGGCGGAGCCTCTTGGACTCGTCGCGCTCGAGGCGATTATCCGAGGCGTTCCAGTAATTGCTACATCGTCCGGCGGATTTTCCGAAACAGTCCGCGAAGGGGTAAGCGGGTTCCTCGTTCCCAACGGAGATTTCCGCATGCTCGCCGATCGAATGAAGGTGGTCGCATCGCGGCGCGCGTTTCCCGACCAGCGTGTCCCGAAAACTGAAGTCGATCAGATGCGCCAGCGCCACGACATTCACCGGCACATTGTCCGGATGCGCGAGATATTCGCTCGCGCGGCGAGCGGATCAGAGCGGGCGACTCAGGCCGTCGGCTGACTGTCTTGCGACACCGAGTCTCGCCGCGTCCCCGCTGCGGCCGCATCTTCTTCCCGGCGAGACGGGAAGCAGAATGCGAAGGTGGTTCCTCCGCTTTCAGGAAATTCCGCCCATGCACGTCCGCCAAGTGACTCCGCTGTTTCGCGAACGATGCTGAGACCGAGGCCTGTGCCTTCAGCTTCGGTGACCGTCTCGGAGTGGGCGCGATAGAACTGCTCGAACAGCCGGTCGCGCGCCTTCACTGGGACGCCCATTCCGTTGTCGCTGACCCGGACGATGAGCTCGCCGTAAAGATGATTCGGATAGACGAGCTCGCCCGAAATCTTCACCCACGGATTCGACCGCGAAGTGTCGGAATACTTGATTGCATTCGACACGAGATTCGTCAGGCAGAGCTCGACCGCGGCAGCATCGACTTCCACCGGCGGCAGATCATCAGCGATCTGTACGTCGATGCGCTTCGCCTGAGCAGCTTCGCGCAGCTGGCGGACGACCTCGGCCGCTGCTTGCGGAAGCAGGATATTCTTTCGCTGCCGAGCGTCAGACTCGAGACGTGACAGGGACTCCAGATTTGTAAGAACCGACTGGAGACCTTCGGTGTTCTCGATGATCATCCGCTGAAAACGTGAGCGCTCCTCGGGCGTCAGCCAGGTTTCTTCGAGCATGTGCGCGGCGCCCCTGACTGCACCAACGCGGTTCTTCAGCTCGTGCGCGACCATGCGATTGAAACTCCGCAGACGCGATTCCCGCTCGTTGACACGATCCGCCGCGAGTCTCAGGAACTGTGTCACGGTCGCCTGCCGGATGAGCTCTATGGCCTGGCTGATCTGCTCCCAGCACTCTATTACCTCGATCGGAGTGACGTCATCCCCCAGCTCGTCAACGAGCGGACGGACGTTGGTAAAGAGGATGCGGCAGAGCAGCTCGTGCTCCTTCAGGATTTCGTATGCGTCGAACCCCTGCGCGTGCCGGAGGGCGCCGAGCTCCATGGCCTTGGCCGTGACAGGGCCGCTCGTGTCGAGGTCCTGCTCAGGGGCCTCCAGAAAATCAGCTACTCCGTCGAGCAGCAAAGGAACGTGGTTGATCAGCTCGTCAGTCGGGAATACCTCAGTCTTCTCGATGGCTACGCGAGCATTAATGCGCTCCAGCCAGCGATGCACGATCTCCTCTCGGTTCGCGCGAATGCGGACAGCGAGCATCGACCGGAGCGAACCGGTGTCACGTGAAGACGTGGCCATCGATGGATCTCATCTGAAGAAGAAAACAAAAAACTACCGTCACCAAGATAAGCAGGGGTACGCCGGCGCGTGGGACGGCGTTCGCCAAATCCAATCGACGTAACCCCGGCCGACAACCTTATCTTTATTCGGCCGGGCCACATTCCCCGGCTCAGACTGCTCACCCGACGTTCATAATCTCTTGACCGACCATTCGGAACACCACAACTGGCGCGAGCGCGACCAGCTCATCGAAGCGATCGCGATCTTCAAGTTTCTGAAGGCCGCCGGACTCATCGCGATCGCCTTTGGCGCGATCAAGATGCTCGATCCTGCAACCGGCGACATGCTGGGCCGATGGATCGACGCGCTTTCAACGACATCGGCGCACCCGCACATCGAGAATTACCTGATCCGCCTGAACAATTACAGCCCGCGGAGAATCCAGGAGTTTGGAATCGTAGCGCTGCTCTATGCGACGTTGTTCATGATTGAAGGCATCGGCCTCTGGCACGAGGCCAGATGGGCCGAGTATCTGACGGTTGTCGCGACGTCTTTGCTGGTGCCGATCGAAGTCTACGAGCTCGTTCAGAGAGTGACGGTGCCGCGTGTTGCGGCGCTGATCGTCAATCTGGCCGCCGTCGCATATCTTGTCTGGCGCATCAGACATCCCCAACAGAAAATCCATTTCTTCGGATGGACCAGCAAGTAGTGCGATACGCAGCGCTCATGATGTCACTTGCCGCGTTGGCTCCGCTCACGTCCGGCGCGCAGTCGATTCGGAAAAGCCAGCTTGCCTCCGTTTCCCAGATGATTGGAGATGCACGCGTCGAGATCATTTACAGGAGACCGGTTGCGCGAGGTCGAGCTCTCTTCGGAGATCTGGTTCCGTGGGGACGGCTCTGGTCGCCGAGTGCCGACAGTGCAGCGGTGTTCAGCACGACAAAAGGTCTGACTGTGTCAGGGTCTAAGCTGCCGCCCGGCAAGTACAGCCTCTGGGCGATTCCCGACAAGGAGACGTGGACGATCGTCTTCAGCTCGGTGACGCCGGCGTTCCATCTTCGATACACCGAGGGCAGGGACGTTCTTCGCGTGCGCGCGAGACCGCAGCGTGGAGACCACATGGAGAGTCTCGCGTTCTACTTCCCGATGGTGGACGCCGATTCTGCGACGCTTGCCCTGCACTGGGGAACGACTGTCGTTCCGCTGTCGATCAAGGCGAGTCAGTAGCTCCTGGCGACATGAAGCCCATCTACCTGACGCTTCTCGTTGCAACGGTTGCCATGGCATGCGGCAAAGCGTCGAAGACACCGGCGACAGACTCGGCATCGAGCAATGTCGTTTCCGCGCCAGTAGCGGCAAACAGCGCGACGCCGAGCTCGACAGTGGACACGTCACCATGTCCCCACGATGGGAAATGGGCGCTTTGCAGCGTCGAGAAACGCCTCAAGCAGTCCGGTTTCGTCGTGAAGCGTGTCGATCACGACACCACCCGCCGCACGGGCTTTTCAGTCAGGCCGGCCGTCTACACACTCGGACAATCGCGGCTCGAGATCTTTCTTTACAGCGATTCTGCTTCGGTCGCGAAAGACGTTGCAAAGCTCGACACTCTGACGGTCGGACCTCCCGGCTCACCCAGCCAATGGGGAGAAGTCCCGCCAATGCTGATTCGCTCGGCCAATCTCGCCGCAGTGCTACTTTCGACGAGCGCGACGCAGGCAGAGCGAGTATCTCTTGCGCTTACCGCTGGTCCTCCGCAGGCAGGATCTCCGCGATAGAGACTCGATGACCTGGAGGTTTTGATGCCCGAAATCAAGACGAGAAAGACCGGGGAAGATCCACGCGCATTCATTGCCAGGATGGACAACCCGAAGCGCCGCGACGACTGTCTTCGGATCCTCAATCTGCTCGAGGACGTCACAGGATCGAAGGCGGAAATGTGGGGACCGGGAATCATCGGGTTCGGCGAGTACAAATACAAATCGGGGAAGACGGTGAACGAGTGGTTCCTTACGGGATTCTCGTCGCGGAAGGACAATCTCACCATCTACCTGATGTCGGGTTACGCCGCATACGGGGATCTCATGAAGAAACTCGGCAAGCACAAGACCGGCGTCTCGTGCCTCTACATCAAGAAGCTCGATGACATCGACATGTCAGTGCTCCGCGAGCTGGCGACGCGGTCAATCGCAGACTTCAGGAAGAATTACCTGAAGCGCGACGTTTTATAGACGTAGCGATTACTTCGGCGGAGTTCTGCTGAGCCGGTAGAGAAAAATTGCCGCGCGCTTTGTGAGTGGCCCGAACATCCTGATGTCGGCCGTTTCCTTGTCGGTGTGATCGTCCCATCCGGCGAGACCGACGGCATCCATCGCAGACGGGATGTACGGCGCGGCGAATGACACGTCTGCGGCACCAGCGCGCATGGGATCTACAGCGACCACACTTCCATAGCCAAGCGCCCTGCTGACTCCATCGTAAATGGAGAGCAGTCGGCGATTCCCGTCGGTCGGAGCAAGCGGTGGATATCCGTCTTCGAACGTGATTGATGATGCTGTGTGAGGAAGCGAGCGCGACACGATCGCCTGCATCGTGGTCTTCGTGCTCGCGAGCTGCTCCGGCGACAAAGTGCGCATGTCGCCCTTCACGATCATCTCTTTCGCGACCACGTTGGTTTTGCCGAGTGCTTGTCCACCGCTCTGAGAGGAATCGCTGGTGACGTCGGTGCCGCCGATCGCAAAACCGGGATTGAACGTCAGATACTGCTGAGTGCTGAGCTGCGTTCTGAATTCCTGGAGCACGCGAGCTGATTCGAAGATCGCTCCGTCGCCGATGTCGCTGCGGAAAATCTGTGATGAATGAGCCGGCGTTCCGGTTGACGTCAACGTCCACGAGCCGGCGCCACGTCTCGAGATAACGGCAGTGTGCGGATCGCCAGAACCATCTTCGAAACCGATCGCGTACTGTGACTTCTTCGCTGCAGCCACGAGATCGGCACGCGCGAGACCCTGAGGCTGACCCGCTGATTCTTCATCTCCCGAGAACACCGCCGTGATGCTCATCTTGTCGAGCACTCCAGCGGCTGCGAGCGCCTTGAATGCCTGGAGCATGATCACGTCGCCGCCCTTCATGTCGATCACGCCCGGTCCACGTACAGTGCTGTCGGTCAGCTTCTCCCAGCGCTGGAAATGATTCGACGGCTCGAACACAGTATCGAGATGCCCGATCAACAACAGCCTGGGCCCCGTTCCGGTGCGCTCGGCGATGAGATGCCCCGCTCGTCCGAATGCAGCGCCGTCCACCCAGCGTGTCTCGAAGCCGAGCTTGTCGAGCTCCGCGCGGAGAATTCCGCCGACCTCTCGGACTCCAGCGAAGTTCATCGTTCCGCTGTTGATGTTCACGAGACGCTCGAGAAGCGCGAGGCCCTCGGCATTTCGTGGATCGACGGCGCTTGCGATTGACTGCTCGGTTTTGTCGAGCGGAGTGACGGCTGCGACGATCGGCGAAGGGGCGCTTGCGGGTTGAGGGGTGCACGCAAGCCCTGCCGCTGCAAGGCAAGCGGCGGCAGCGCGGAATCTCGAGTATATCGACATTGGTTTCCGGGTTGGTCGAGGCTTTAGCTATCAGCAGCCGTCGCTGCAAGCTAGCCACCTTAGGTAGTTCCTGGTGGCAGTTGCCAAGCTGTTGGATGGCGCGCGGCGGTCTCTCGCCTCATTTTGCGCCATGCCCCCAACCGGCCGGCCGTACGACACTGATGCGATAGTGGTAGGCGCCGGCCTCGCCGGCCTCGTCGCCGCGGTCGAGCTCGCTGACGCCGGCAAACGCGTCACCATTATCGAACAGGAGCCACCCCAAAGCCTCGGCGGACAGGCATTCTGGTCGTTCGGGGGGCTCTTTCTCGTGAATTCGCCCGAGCAGCGACGCATGAGGATCCGCGACACGCACGAGCTGGCTTGGCAGGATTGGCTGGGAACCGCGGGATTCGACCGCGACGAAGACCACTGGCCACGCAAATGGGCCGAGGCTTATGTGGCGTTTGCGGCAGGGGAGAAACGATCCTGGCTGCATGAAAGAGGTGTCCGCTTTTTTCCGGTAGTCGGTTGGGCGGAGCGCGGCGGATACGGGGCGACAGGACCTGGGAATTCAGTTCCGCGATTTCATGTGACGTGGGGAACTGGTCCGGGACTCATCGATCCATTCGTTCGGCGACTGAAAGCTGCCGAGCAGAAAGGGCTCGTCACTTTCCGGTTCCGGCATCGGGTCAACGAGCTTACCTCGACCTCGGGAGCGATCGACGGCGTCCACGGCGAGGTCCTCGAACCGAGCGCCGTCGAGCGCGGAGTGAGCAGCTCACGCGTTGCGGTCAGCGAATTCGAGATTCACGCGCAGGCGATAATCGTCACGTCAGGCGGAATCGGTGGGAATCCCGATCTGGTCAGAAAGAACTGGCCGGCTCGTCTGGGTAGTCCGCCAAAGAAAATGTTGTCAGGCGTGCCCGCGCACGTCGATGGCCGTATGCTGGCAATTACGGAAACCGCTGGCGGAAGAATCGTCAACCGCGACCGCATGTGGCACTACGTCGAAGGAGTAAAGAACTGGAATCCAATCTGGCCGAATCACGGGATCAGGATTCTTCCGGGTCCGTCATCGCTGTGGCTCGACGCGCTCGGAAATCGTCTGCCGGTTCCGCTCTTTCCAGGTTTCGACACGCTCGGCACGCTCGCGCACATCATGAAGACCGGTCACGAGCACACGTGGTTCGTTCTCACGCAGCGCATCATTGAGAAAGAATTCGCGCTTTCCGGATCGGAGCAGAATCCCGATCTCACCGGGAAAAGCATTCGCGGAGTGCTCGGACGCGCACGAGGCGGCGCGCCGGGACCTGTGGAAGCATTCAAGTCGCGCGGAGTGGATTTCGTCGTCGACAAGAATGTCCGCGAGCTGATTGGAAAAATGAACACGCTGACGGACGAGCCTTTGCTCGACCCCGATCTCGTCGAGCGTGAGATCGTCGCGCGCGATCGCGAGATGGAGAATCCATTCACAAAGGATCTTCAGATCACCGCGCTTCGCGGCGCTCGCAGCTACCTCGGCGACAAGCTGATTCGTGTCGCGAAGCCGCACCGGCTGCTCGACGAAGACGCGGGCCCGCTCATCGCGGTTCGATTGAACATCCTGACGCGAAAAACTCTCGGTGGTCTGGAGACCGATCTATCGTCGCGTGTTCTGGGTGCAGATGGGCAGCCAGTGTCTGGACTCTATGCGGCGGGAGAGGTTGCCGGGTTCGGTGGTGGAGGAATGCACGGATACCGCTCGCTCGAAGGGACATTTCTCGGAGGTTGCATCTTTTCCGGGAGAGCGGCCGGAAGAGCGGTCGCGGAAGCGATCATCTGATCATTCCGCCCGAAAGGTCGTTCTGTTTCTGAGCGATTACCTCGCGAGTCCGTCGACCGACTCTGATTCCTCAGGCGTGCGCCCGCATGTTCGCGCTCTCTCCTCGACGACTTTGACGAGTGCGAGCAGCCGCTTTCTTTCGAGCGGAAGGTGCAGATCGGCCAGAGTAGCCCGCTGTACAGAGAACGGTACGCTGCTAGGCAGGTCGTCGGACGAGCTGTAAGTCATCAGCGCGCCACCGCGTGCGAGCGGAACTCCGGACGTCCCGGCTCCATCGACCAGATGATCCTTGTTGACCAGCGCCACGAGTGGACGAAGCCCGTGCAGATTTTCAACCGCTTCTGCAACGTCATGTGCGACTGTCACCTGATGACCCGCGCCACCGAGCGTTTGAGACACGCCCTCGAGCAATGCCGGGTCTTTTCCAACAATTAGAATCGACGCCACTATTTCCTGTTTGCCTCTATGAGAGCGCGAATGCTCTCGATTGAAACACCATCCACTTCGACGGTCTTCGCGCGCGAAGACTGCCCCCCGATAATCCTAACCGCTCGGCGACTGACGCCAAGCTTTCCTGAAAGAAAATCGATCAGCTCGTCGTTGGCCGCCCCGTCGACTGGAGGCGAATGAAGTCTCACCTTCAATGCGTGTCCGTGTTCCCCGGCGATCTCCGTCCGTGATGCGCGCGGCTGAACATGTACCGAGAAACGGACACTCCCCTTCGACGACGTTACGACGAGCCCGCTCACATCATTCGTAAAACGGCACCCTGAAGAAAACCGATTATGAAATAGGCAATAATCGGGGTGATGTCGATAGCCCCGCCAATTGAGGGAATTATCTGGCGAAGCGGCTTGAGTATCGGCTCACTCACCGCATAGGCCCACCGGATCCACGGCGAGTAGGGGGAGACCGGGAGCCAGGATGTCACGACCCGAACGAGAATCGCGATCCGGATAAAGTCAAAGGTCCACGAAACGAGGAGCTTGACCATTCCGCCCGGCCCGGATTGCAGCGCGAACGCGAGGCCGAGGATTTCCGAGCGGAGAAAGTCGAGGACGCTGAGGAGGAGGATTCCTCCGACTACAACCGCAGCGAGCGCCCACAGCGGAGCGCTCACCGGATTTCCACCGGCGCGAATCACGCGCCGCTCGATTGGCTCGAGAATTGGATCGATCTTCGACCTCGAGAACCGGGCGAGCGGTCCGAACAGATTCACGCGCCGAGCTCTCACGAGCCAGTCGAGAATGCAGAAGGCCGCGAATACGCCGGCTGTTACGAGGAGAATGAAGCGAACCGCAAGAAGAAGCTGATCGAACAGAGCGACGGATTCGGTCATTGAGGCAGCGCTACTTTCATTCCGAGATTCCGCACGAGGAACGCGAACGTGTCCGCGGCTTCCTCTATCTGCTTCGACGTCGGCTTGCCTGCACCGTGTCCGGCTTTCGTTTCGATCCTAATCAGAACTGGAGCTGGTCCGGCCTGCGCGGCCTGAAGCGTTGCCGCAAACTTGAACGAGTGTCCGGGGACTACGCGATCATCGTGATCGGCAGTCGTTACAAGCGTTGCGGGATATCGTGTTCCGGGCTTGATGTTCTGAAGCGGCGAGTACTTTCGCAGAAAATCGAACTGTTTCGGATCGTCCGACGAGCCGTAATCAGGAGTCCACGCCCAGCCAATCGTGAATTTCTGGAATCGCAGCATGTCCATCACGCCCACGGCCGGCAATGCGGCACCGAAAAGATCGGGGCGCTGTGTCAGCACGGCGCCGACGAGCAATCCGCCATTCGATGCACCAGAGATCGCAAGCTTCGGAGTGGATGTGTACTTCTCCTTGATCAGGTACTCTGCCGCCGCGATGAAATCGTCGAAGACGTTCTGTTTGCGATCGAGCATTCCTGCCTGATGCCATTCCGTTCCGTACTCACCGCCGCCGCGAATGTTGGCGACAGCGTAGATACCACCCATCTCCAGCCAGACGAGATTGGCGGGCGAGAAAGCCGGCGTTTCGGAGATGTTGAATCCGCCGTATCCGTAGAGAATTGTCGGATTGTTGCCGTCGAGGACAGTTCCTTTCTTCATCGTCAGGAACATTGGCACGCGTGTTCCGTCCTTACTGTTGTAGAAGACCTGCTTCGTCTCGTACTGCGTGGCATCGAACGCGAGCTTCGTCGCCTTGAACTCTTCGTTGACGCGACGCTTCAGGTCGTAATGGAAAACGGTGCGTGGATACAGAAATGACACGAACGAGTAGTAGACGTCGTTATCGTCCGGCTTTCCGCTGATACGATCAACTGTCCCGATTCCAGGCAACGGCAATTCGCCGAGGAAGGGGTATCCGAAAGCGGTGGTCGGCTCTGGGCGCTCGGGGCGAGCGTTGCGGTCGTCGCCGCGTTGTCTTCCGCCTTGAGTGGGAGTTTGTCCACCAGGTCCGCTCTGTCCGCCCGGTCCTCGGCGTCCCCGAAATGCGTCGTTGGGGTTTGGCATTCCGAAGATGCGGACCACGGAGTGCGCATCCTGCAGATACGTGGCGAGGAGATTGTTTCCTGCGGCAAGGACGTTCTGAAGAGGGTCGCGCGTCTCTGGAATAACGGTCAGCCAATGGTTCGGCTGCTCGTTGTTGATGTCGATCGAAACGAGACGTCCTTTCGGTGCACCCAGATCAGTTCGGACGAGAAAATTGTCGCCGACGTCGTACACGAAGTCGTACTCCGCGTCGAATCGATCGATCAGTCGAACAAGCGGATTGTCGATCTTCGGCTTCTTCGGGTTATCGAGAAAGATGTAATAGAGGCGAGTACGCGGATCGGTTCCCTGATGAACGGTGATGATGAGGAAGGTCCCGTTCTCGTTCACCGTCGCATTGTAGATCCAGTCTGGATGGCTCTTCTCTTCGAAGACGATGATATCCGAGGTCTGCGGAGAATTGAGCTTGTGATAATAGAGTCGCTGATTCTTGTTGACGTTCGTAAGCGTGTTGCCGGAAGTCGGAGCGTCGTAACCCGAGTAGAAGAACCCCTTGTTGTCCCTGGTCCAGGCAATGCCGGAGAACTTCACCCACTTGAGAGTGTCTCTCGTGTCCCGGCCGGTGTCTACGTCGCGGACGCGGATTTCCTGCCAGTCAGAGCCGCTTGTGGAAACCGCATAGCCAAGGAGTTTCCCGTCGGGTGATTCCCTGGTGGTCGACAGCGCGACCGTGCCGTCCGCGGAGAGAGTGTTGGGATCGAGAAGCACTCTGGATGCCCGATTGCCGTCGCGAACCCAGAGAATGCTCTGGTTCTGGAGCCCGGAATTCTCGAAGAAGAATAGACGATCGTCTGCCTTTGTCGGCGCGAAATATTTCGGATAATCCCAGAGCTTCGTCAGCCTGTCACGAATCGCGGCGCGCTCGGGAATTGTCGCGAGGTACGAGAAGGTGACGCGATTCTCCGCTTCCACCCAGGCTTTGGTCTCGGGCGAGTCGGTGTTCTCGAGCCAGCGATACGGATCGGCGATCGAAGTGCCGTGATAGTCATCGACCTGCGTTCCCTTTGCCGCGACGGGGTAGGCAAGCCTTGCTGGAGTCTGTGCATTGACCGTTGCTGCTACCGTGAGTGGAAGCAGTATGGCTGGAATGAGCGAGCGCATCGGGTGGTTTTTTCCGTTGTCGATAGTACGTGAATCTACGAGGATGACGGGTAATGGTTCCACCAGGCACCGGTGTTCGGCGCGCCTGTACCGTTGGGAACACGGCTAACGACCTCATCCCCCATGCTGTAAAATCCGGAAACCTTCAAAACCGCCATGCCGACCAATCGTCAGACTTCCCGTAATTACTGGCTTCTCAAGACAGAGCCGACCACGTTTTCGTTCGATGACCTGTGGAAAGCGCCAAGGCGTACGACCTCGTGGGATGGCGTCAGGAATTTTCAGGCGCGCAATATGTTGCGGGATCAGATCAAGGAAGGCGACCTCGCCTTCATCTACCATTCGAGCACCGATCCAACGGGAATTGTCGGTATCGCCGAGGTGGTGAGGTCGGGTTATCCGGATGCGACGGCGTTCGATCCGAAGGACAGTCACTACGACCCGAAAAGTAAGAAGGACGCGCCGAGCTGGTACATGGTCGACGTGAAAGCGGTAGAGAAATTCCCTGAGATCGTGACGCTGGAGCGGCTTCGCGGGGTTAAGGGGCTCGAAGGGATGGTTCTGCTCAGGAAAGGGAGCCGGTTGTCGGTTCAGCCGGTTACTGCCAGCGAGTGGGACACAATCGTCCGAGCGGCGAAAGGCTAACGAAGCAAGTCGCTCTCCCGGATCCGCGCCCAAGGTCATTGAAGCGGCCGATTCGGGTCACAGGCATTGAAGCACCGGAAAGAAACCCTCCAACCCTCAGTCTTTCCCCTGCATCCCGGTGGTGGCACCCCCGACGCTCGTCGCTGTCGAATCAATTATTTTTACGTACTACCAGGAGAAAAGAATGGCCACGACAATAGCCCCTGCCGCCGAAGGCACGATCGAAGTCAACGATACGCGCACCGGCCAGACGTATACCCTTCCAATCAATGATGGCGCGATCCGCGCCAATGATCTCAAGAAGATCAAGACAGATGATGCCGACGATCCGGGATTGCTGAGCTACGATCCGGCTTTCCTGAACACAGCATCATGTCGCAGCGCAATCACTTTCATCGATGGCGACAAGGGAATCCTGCGGTATCGCGGATATCCGATCGAGCAGCTCGCAGAGAAGTCGACGTTCCTCGAAGTCGCATGGCTGCTCCGTCACGGTGAGCTTCCGAATCAGTCGGAGTACGACTCGTTCGTTCACGACATCACGTACCACACGTACGTTCACGAGAACATGCGGAAGTTCCTTGAAGGATTCCGCTACGACGCGCATCCGATGGCGATGCTCAACAGCGCTGTCGCCGGTCTCGCATCGTTCTATCCGTCGTCGCGCAACATCATGGATCCGGTCGAGCGCAACATCTCGATGATCCGTCTGCTTGCGAAAGTTCCGACGATCGCTGCGTACTGCTACCGGCACCTGAAGGGATTGCCGTTCGTCTACCCCGACAATGACTTGTCGTACGTCGACAATTTCCTGTCGATGGTCGCGCGGATGACGGAGCCGAAGTACCAGGCGGACCCGATCTTCTCGAAGGCCCTGGAAGTTCTGTTCATCCTGCATGCCGATCACGAACAAAACTGCTCGACGAGCGCTGTCCGCGCAGTCGGATCATCGCACGTCGATCCGTTCTCCGCGATGTCGGCTGGTATTGCCGCGCTGTTCGGTCCGCTTCACGGCGGCGCGAACGAGCAGGTGCTCCGCATGGTCGAGGAAATCGGACACGTGAAGAACGTTCCGAAGTTCATCGAGGAAGTGAAGGGCGGCAAAGGCAAGCTCATGGGCTTCGGCCACCGCGTGTACAAGAGCTACGACCCGCGCGCCAAGATCGTGAAGGCGCTTGCCGACGACGTGTTCAAGGTTGTCGGTGTCGACAAGGATCTGGAGATTGCTCTCGAGCTCGAGCGTATCGCGCTGTCGGACGACTACTTCAAGTCACGCAAGCTCTACCCGAACGTCGATTTCTACACGGGCCTGATTTATCGCTCGATGGCGTTCCCGACGGACTTCTTCACGGTGCTGTTCGCGATTGCGAGAACCGCCGGCTGGCTCGCGCAGTGGGAAGAGATGCTGCTAGACAAGGAGCAGAAGATCGCCCGTCCGCGTCAGATCTACACCGGTCCGGCTGAGCGGCCATACACGCCGCAGATCGAGCACGGACACAAGGTCGCGGGCGCCAAGCACAAGAAGGATGCACTGAGAAGCTGACCGCTGACGGCTGACCGCTGACCGCTTATCGGTCAGCGGTCTCTTTCAGCTGTGCCATTTCGGGTTGCTCACGCCCTCTGCGGCGAGCAACGAAATCTTCCGATCGAGGCCCAGTCCGTACCCGCCGAGCGCGCCTGCGCTCGCGACAACCCGGTGGCAGGGCACGACGATGGGGACCGGGTTGGACCCGCAAGCATTCGCGACCGCGCGGTACGCCTTCGGTCGGCCGATTCGCTTTGCCATTTCACCGTATGAGCGGGTGCTGCCGGCCGGAATGCGAAGCATCTCCTTCCAGACGTCCATCTGAAACGGGGTCCCGCGGAGATCGAGCGGCATCTTCTTGTCGAGGCCTTTCCCCTCGATTCGGGCTTTGACCTGAGCGGCGGCCGCTTTCATCCCGCGATCATCACGTCGCACCGCTTCCCGGCGAAAGTGGTCGTGAACCTTTCGCTCCATTTCCGCTTCGGATTTCCCGATCGATACCATGCACAGCCCCTTCGTGCTGGACGCGACGAGAAGTTTTCCGAGGCGACAATCTGTGACGGTGTATGTAATTTCCATCGCGCTTAACCTGTCGGAGATTCGACCGCTTGAATTCGCGAAATAATACCCGGTTCACTCCGGCAACGACACTCTCTCGCCTGTTGCGGCAATCGCGCGCAACGATAGTCGGCGTCGCGCTCAGCGCCGCGGCACTCATTGCCGTGCCTGGTGCTCTGCTGGCTCATGCGCGGCTGTTGCGAAGCGAGCCGGCGTCAGGAGCAAAAGGCGCCGCTCCCAAGAGTGTGCGTCTCGTTTTTTCCGAGCAGCCGGTTCTGTCGATGAGCCGAATTCATCTCGTCAGCGCACACGGCGACACAGTTCAGCTCGGGCCTGTCCGCGTCGATCCGGATGACGCTCATGCGATCATTGCGGGCGTAAATGGTGCTCTCCTCGACGGAACGTATACGGTTGTCTGGCGCGTCGCTGCCCGCGACGGTCACGTTTCCAACGGGACGTTTTCCTTCAGCGTCGAAAAACCGATCGCATCCACCATCGATACCGGTGCCAAGGCGCCGGCACTGATGGAGACGACCCCACGAGAGTCGGACAAGACAGCGATGGCGTCGATGCAACACGAGGACATGCAGTCCACCGGCATTGGCGGAATTCTCGCGCGACTTCTCGGATTCGTGTCGATCTTCCTCGTCGTCGGCGCAGTGACATTCGTCCTGGTCGTCCTTCCGGGCGCCCGAGCGGCGGGCAGCGAAGCGTTCACCCACATCGCCTCGACGAACGCTGCCACGCTTGGCATGGCAGCAGCCATGGGCGCTTTGCTTTCGACGCTTCTCAAAATCATCAGCGAATTCGTCGTCATGCCCGACATGGGAATCGGGGCGATGCTCTTCAGCTCTTCCTGGGGATGGTCGGTCGTCATCGCGGCCCTGGCGGCGGTCCTCGCGTTCGCCGGATTCTGGCGGATTCATTCCGCAACGAGCTCATCGCGAACGAATGCGTGGCGCGTCGTACTCATCGCGGCGATCGCGCTCGTCGTCACACCAGCATTCGGCGGTCACGCAATCTCGAGCGATCAGGCATGGATTGCCGTTCCCGCCGATATCGTGCATCTCACCGCGGGATCGATGTGGATCGGTACGCTCGCAGTGATCGTCTTCGTCGCCATCTCGGCGTGCCTGAAGACCCCGGATGGCGTCCGTCCAGGCTCTCGCCTTGCTGCCTTGATCAACGCATTCTCGCCGCTGGCTCTGATCTGCGGCGGATCGGTCGTCGCCACTGGCGTTGCGGCCTCCCTGATACATGCGCCGCACTTCAGCTCACTTCTCACGTCGGCATTCTGGACCACGCCCTACGGCTCGGCACTCTTCCGCAAGCTGATCTTCGTGGTGTTGCTCATGTTCGTCGGCGCATGGAACTGGCGGCGGATGAAACCACGACTTGGCGGGGACGACGCACTCGGTCCGATGCGACGAAGCGCGACGATCGAGCTGTCGGTCGCAGCGATTGTGCTGGCGCTTACAGCCGTGCTGGTAGCGCTGGTGATTCCCGAGTAGGAGCTACAGGCGCTCGAGAAGCGCCTGGAACCGGCGGTCGCTGCGAAGTGAGTTCAGATCTGAGTCGTGTTCGATCCACTCGCGGTGTCCCCAACCTTTGTCCATCGCGCGCCCGAGGCAGAGAATCGCATCCTCTTTCATTCCTTCGATCGCGTAGACACAAGCGACGTTGTAAAGCAGCTGCGGATCGTCCGGATCGATCTCCAGTGAACGCCTCGCCCATTCGAGCGCCTTGTCGGTCTCACCGAGGTTCGACCATATGGTTGCGCCAAGATTCAGCGCACGCGCGTCGTCGGGGTTTATCTCGAGCCATTTCTCGATTGCTTTCACGGCTCTGTTGGATGCTTTGGTTGCTTCGTGAATTCGGCCCTGGCCCATGAACGCGCTCGCGAGAAAGCTGAGCGCCTGATAGTCCTCGGGACGGAGCATCGCCGCTCTCTCGAAGAGTGGCGCCGCCTCAAATGATTTTCCCTGTGCCAGCATCGCGCGACCATAGAAATACGGCGCCTCGTAGAGCTTTGGGTCGAGCTTTATTGCAAGCTCGAATTCCTGCCTCGCATGCTCGTACTGTTTGCTGAGCGAGTACGCGAGGCCGCGTGCAGAATGTGCCTCTGCCAGATCGGGATCGAGCTGTAGCGCCTTCTTGCTCGCAGTGTCAGCCTGCTTGAGGTTGGACTCTCTCGCGTCGAAGTACGTGTAGAGGATCGAGCAGCAATCGGCGATTCCCGCGTACGCCAGCGCGTAGCTCGGATCCACTTCGATCGCGCGGGTGAACATCTGCCGGGCCTGCTCGAGACTCGTGCGGCGATTCTGGTGAAAGAATTTCCGGCCGCGAAGGTAGTAATCGTACGCCTCGACGTTGCCTGTCTTCACTTTCTCGATCGCCTTTTTTTCGTCGTCACTCAGCACGACCCGCAACGCCTTCACGATGTTCTGGGCTATCTCGTCCTGAATCGCGAAGACGTCTTCCATCTCGCGGTCGTACTTGTCGGCCCAGAGCTGGTATCCGTTGGCAACGTGAATGAGCTGCGCGCTCACACGGATCTTGTTGCCCATTCGGCGCACGCTGCCTTCGAGAACTGCCGAGACTTCCAGTTTCTTTCCGATCTCCCGGATGTCCTCGGTCTTCCCTTTGAACGCAAAGGTCGACGTGCGCGACGCGACGCCGAGCGATTGAATCTTCGAAAGAGCATTGATGATCTCTTCCGCCATTCCGTCGGTGAAGTATTCGTTTTCCGGATCCGCGCTCATGTTGGTGAACGGCAGCACGGCGATCGACTTTACGGCCTGGATGCCTTCGGGCACAGTCACAGTTACTGGAGTCGTGATGACCCGCAGATCAATCGCCTTCGCGAATTCGCTGGACGTAGTGAACCGTCCAGCCGGGTCCTTCGCGAGGGACTTCGTGATTGCCGCATCGATCTCGTCGGGCACACCCTTCATCACCTTGCTGAGGACCGGAACGGGCTCGGTGAACCGTTTTTGGAGGACGGCCTGAGCGGTCGGGCCCGTGAATGGCCGGTCACCGCTCAACATCTCATAGAGAACGCAGCCCAGGCTGTACTGGTCGCTTCTGCCGTCGATGTCGATCTCACCTGCGGCCTGCTCCGGACTCACATACGCGGGCGTGCCGACCACCATTCCGACCTGCGTCAGCGTGTCCGCGCCCGCGGCCGTGAGTGCCTTGCCAATTCCGAAGTCCATGACCATCGGCTGGCCTTCGTGCAACATGATGTTCTCTGGCTTGATGTCCCGATGGACGATCTTGTTGCGGTGCGCATAGTCCAGTGCGGCCGATACTCCGCGCGCAATGCCAAGCGCTTCGTCGATCGGAACCTGGTGGTCGCGGTTCAGCCGGTCGCGCAGCGACTCGCCGTCGATGTACGGCATGACGTAGTAGAGAAAACCGTTTGCTTCGCCGGAGTCGAAAAGGGGCAGGATGTTCGGATGATTCAGGCGCGCGGCGATCCGGATTTCGCGAAGAAACCGGTCGCTGCCAAGCGCGGATGCGAGATCGGGATGCAGGACTTTGACTGCGACGTCCCGTCCGTGCCGGAAATCCTCCGCCAGGTAAACCGTCGCCATTCCGCCGCGGCCCAGCTCGCGCTCGACTCTGTAACGGTCCTCCAGCGCTTTGGCCAGCTGCTCCTGCATCTGCT
>JADGQR010000073.1 GCA_017881685.1 Gemmatimonadaceae bacterium | reverse complement strand
ATGAACGCCACACTGACAGCTGCCGCAAGAAGTACAGAAACTCCGCGCAGAAACTGTGCGGTGGTGTAGTCCTTATACTTTGTCGCGTACGAATCGATGATGTGCCGGAAGATCAGCGGGTCGAGGAACGAAAAGACCTGATTGATCGTCGCGAGCACCAGCGCGAGAGCTACAAGCGTCCAGTATTTCCTGAGATAACCGTACAGAATATCCATCGGCCCGACTCCACCACGAAGATCATTTCCTG
The DNA here is from genome assembly GCA_017881685.1 of Gemmatimonadaceae bacterium. Classification (GTDB taxonomy): domain Bacteria; phylum Gemmatimonadota; class Gemmatimonadetes; order Gemmatimonadales; family Gemmatimonadaceae; genus UBA4720. The sequence goes on along the minus strand of JADGQR010000073.1, from coordinate 4,420 downwards.
GTAACTGTCGGCAAGGTCCGACTCATCGAAGTTACCACGGAAGGCATTCAGGCAAAGGCCAGCCGGCCTGCTACCTCATTCCCCTCGTGCGCCGCGACACCCACTCTGCGAGAAGCGACCCGGAAAGGAGCGCAAACATCATCCATAGCGGCACAACTGGACCAGGCGATGTCAAAGGAACGCCTGAAGCTGCTGACGGAGAGCCGAGCGATTCGACGAGACGCGCTAGGGGAGCATCATCGACCGCGGGCTTCGCAGATCGATCAGCCGAGGGTGCGTAGGCAACGCCGGCGACGACATTCGTCCACCATTTGCGGTGATCGGCGACCGAACCTTCTGCGCCGCTCATGCGCCAGCGCCATGTGTCGAGGTATCCGATCTGCACGACACGTCCGGCGTTGAACCGGCGAGCTGCGACCGCGATGCTTCCTCCACGTCGATCGAGAGGAATTGCATCGGCCTTGATGGCTGATACCGGAAGAACCGATAATGACTGAAGAGTGACGGAACCCGGCTCCGTTGCTGCCGCGGAAGGTGCATCGATTCTTCCAGCGGCCCCCGCGCGAAGCTGTGACAAGCTCTCAATCCCTGCGGCCTCGGCGCCGATCACTACACCGCCACCGGTCGCTGCGTATCGAACGATCTCCGAGCCATACGCGCTCGCCGAACGATCGAGTGCAACTACAGCGGAGTAACGGGATGTGTCGATGGGATTTATCGATCCCTGCGTTACGCTGACGCCCGGAGAGACATGAGTCTGTGCGTCGACCTTCCAGTCTTCTTCCTCGAGAGCTGCGACGACGAACTTCGATTCCCAGTTGGCGTCACCAATCACGAGGACTCGCCGAATCGGCGGCGTTTCCGGAAGAATCGCCTGCGCTGCCGTCCCCCCTGATTTCACGGAGATGATTCCAGACGCAGACTCAACGGAGATACGAGCGCCTCCAGTTCCCGCTCGAAGTGTGTCGATCGCGCCTATTTCGTCGGAGAGAACAACCTGTGAGCCAGCTGGTGCGCTCACCAGCACATTGTATCCGCCGCTCGGCGCAAGAACCGGCTGAACCTCGACACCGACAGCGGGGAGAGATCCGTTCCAGGACACACTGGTTCCTGATGCGCTAAGTGCTGCAAGCCAGTCGCGCTGTCGAGGAGTCGGAACGCTGTCGAGCTGGACGGCGATCCTGTCCGGTGCGATTCCTCGCTGTGTCCATTCGCGAAGGTCTTTGGGGAGCGTTGCCGTCCGCCCTCCGACGACAGACTCGACGCGCCCATGATCGAGCGACTGCCAGAGCAGATACACGATGATACTCACGCTGAGAAAGCGCAGCATCATTTCGAAGCGGCCACGGATCTCAACGCGTGAGGGCATATACGACGATGTTGACGCCGAAGCGTGTGTTGTCCACAGCGGAGAAGCGCTTGTTATCCGGGTGATAGTTCCATTCGGAGCTGTAGTCCTTGTTGCTGAACAGCACCTGAATGCGATCGCCCTTCATCACGGCTTTCAGATTCTTGTGGACGAGATTGTCGCCCCATCCGTTGAGCTCGTGACTCGTCGCCGGCGGTCCATCCTCGAACTTGAAGAAGCAGGAATAGATCGGATTCGTGTTCGGCAGATCGATCGGCTTGCCGAAGGTTCGCGCGACCTCCTCGAGTGCGGTCTTGCTGAACACGCCGTCGATGTCGTGGTTGTGGTCATCGATGAAGACCATTCCGCCACGATCGACGAGCTTTTGCACGTTCTTTCGCTCGACCTCGGTGAATCGGAAAGGCATGTGACCCGTGAGATACACGAGGGGATACTCGAGAATTCTTTCCGATGAGAGTGGCACTATGACGCCCGCGGGAGCCGTGGCGATCTCGGTGTAGCGCGCAACCGAATCGATGAGGTTTGCAGGAAGCGTCGGTGCACTGTCCCAGTCACCGGATTCGTATCTGCCCGTGCAGAAGATGAACTCGGTCATCAGTGGCCCGACCATGCTGAAAGTCCGGGCTGTATGATCGGCTCACCTGAGAGTGCGCGACGCGCACGAAGCAGCGGCAGCGTCGCGTCCCTGCCTTTACGGAACGCATCGACCGCATCGCTCAGCGCAGCAGCGAATGCTGGTGACGTCGACAGCGCCTCGACGCGCAGCAGCGTGAGATCGCGAACAGCGTTGGCTGGAGCACGCTGAAGAAGGTCGATGGCATCGGCAAAGCGTCTCTCGAGATTCGCGTGTGCAGAATCGGCGGCTGACCCTGGTGTACGCGTGCTCGCAATTCCCTTCTCCTTGCCGGCCATTCGAACACGAGCGATGTCGACGATGACCTTTGGCGGCATGCCACGGAGATAAAGCCGATTGGCAAGACGCGCGCGATCCAGAGCCTTGAGCGCAACTCGCATCGGCGGAAGTGCAGTCGCCGGCTCAGCGATCTGGAGCGATCTCACAGCATCCCACAAAGCCTGATAAGCCTGAAAGAGATCAGGATTCTGAACCGCATGGACTTCGTCAGACCCCTCTTCAGCCTGCAATCCAGCGGCTGGATCAGCTTCTCCCTCAGGACCACTTTCAGTCTCGTAGAGAATCTCGTGCACGCGATTCTTCACGCGATTTTCCATATCGCCGATCTCACCGGACCGCCGAACCAGGTCCGTGTGACTGATCTTCTTTGAATCCTTCACCAGCTGCTCGGTCATCATGATGAGCATTCGCTGGCTGAGGGCAGAGCTGTCAATCGGTGGCGGTGCGGCGGCGTCTACGGCCACAGAGTCGTATTCGTCGGCTCGTGCGATTCTGAAAGTCCGAGTGTCGGATGTCGCGAGCCCGGGGCCGCTCAGCGTGTTGATATCCTGTGCAATCGCGCGAATTGAAACGACATCGCCCTGATTGAGCTTGAGAGATCCCAGATCGAGAGTCGCCGAAATCGAGCCGGTGCGGCTGCCTCCGAATCGAACTAAGGGCGTGGTGATTGTCCGTGCGCTGAATATCTCGCCTGAACCAGTCGTCACGAGATATTCGAAGTACGCTCCAGAGAGCCCGATGTCGTCGGTCGCGGAAGCGCTGAGATTGAGAACGAGTTTCGCGACGCGCATTGTCGTGTCGCGAACGGGCGAAGTCAAAACAATCTTCGGCGGGTTGTCGATTCGCGGCTCGAGCACGACGATGCGCTCGAACTGCCTGTCGTGCAGTGTCAGAGCGACCGGCTTCTGCGGCATTGCGACAGTCAGTGCCCATCCGCCATTTGAGTCGTGTGTCTGGACGCCGGAGTTGCCCAGATTGGCGGTGACCCCTGATGAAGATCCACCACCTCGGACGACGAGTCTGCTTCCGACCAGCGCAGTCACAGATGACGGGTCATCGAGAGTGCTGGTCTTCTCGCCTGTGTACGAGGGAGGAGTCAGGTCGACGCTGATCTTCTCGACCCTGCTGGCCAAATGACCAGCGGTGTTTCTGCCAGAGCCAGTGAGTCTGTCGAGCAGGCCGCCTCGACTCAGTTCGGACGTCGGCAATACATATAGTAGTGTTCCCGCGATTACGACCGCTGCGAGAGCGGGCAGGACGCTCCGCCGAAATGCCCGATTCGTAACGCCAGAAATGTCCTCGCGCTCAACGGCTGACTCGATTCCCTCGGCGAATGCAGATCGTTCCGACTCAACGGCGGTGACGAGCGAGTATTGCAGCCCCGGCAGATTCTCTTCGATCCAGAGCGCTACTCTCGAGAACGAACCGACGTGCCTCGCACGCCAGATGAGAACTGCCGCAACAGCTATTCCGGTTACGAGCGTGACAATGGCTAGCCAGTCGGTCGCGACTCCTACTGTCGGACTGATCCAGTTCAAGAGCGACGCCGCCGCGAGTATTCCAATTGAAGCGGCAACACCCCAAGCAACCGCGGCGGTCACTGCCCCGACACCGAGCAGCTGCTGCGCGCGCCGTACTCGCTGGGCAGATGTCATGCTGCCTTCCCTACTCGCGCTGACTGTCGAGTCGTCGCCTCGGCAAATTCGTCTCTTCTACGTCTGACGAACATCTCACCAATCGCCGCGACGAGTCCCAGGCCAAAAAGCCACGGCGCAAGCCTGGATCTCACATCTCCCCTTGGCTCGAATGCGTCCCGAGACGCGAGTCCACCTGATCCTGTAAGCGACGCGACTCGCGCAGACGTTGCAGAAGCAACGTCGCCACTTCCGATGCATGGCGCTGACATAGCCGAGACGAACCTGCCGAAGCTCGACTGAAGCGGAAAATCGCCCACCGGATTGACGGGAACAGCGACAGACCGAACGCATCCCTTATCCTGATTCCATTCGATTGCCGCCGGCTCTCCGTCTGTCCATCGGGCGACGACGTGTGCCCCGCGAATTGAATCGGGGATAAATGTCCAGCGTCGAGGCAGAGCCGAGACGACGATGAAACTGTCTGACACCACTCCGCCAATT
>JADGQR010000072.1 GCA_017881685.1 Gemmatimonadaceae bacterium | reverse complement strand
CTGATCCTCGAGATGCTGAAGCTTTGGAGGGAAGGTTACGCGGTCGTCTATGCGCAGAAGACCGAGCGACAGGGGAGTGGTTTTCTGATCCGGCATGCATACAGATTCTTCTACCGTATCGTGGGGCGGCTCTCGGAGGTCGAGATTCCTGTCGACACGGGTGACTTCTCCCTGATGGACAAGAGGGTCGTCGATCTTCTGAACTCGCTGCCAGAGAGGAACAGGTACGTCCGCGGGCTGCGCGCATGGCTTGGGTTCAAGCAGACGGCGATCAAGTTCGACAGGCCGGCGAGGTTTGCCGGCGAGACCAAGTACAATTTCGGCCGGCTGATCGGATTGGCGATGGACGGACTGATGTCCGTTTCAAAGGCGCCGCTGCGTCTGGCGATGTATCTCGGATTCTTTGCGTCCGCGGGAAGCTTTCTTCTCGGAATGTTCTTCATCGTGGAACAGATCCTTGGCAAGTCGCACACGGCGCGGGGATGGGCATCCACCATCGTCGTCATTCTTTTCCTCGGCGGAGTTCAGCTCATCTGCATTGGCGTCATCGGCGAGTTCATCGGCCGCATCTATGACGAGGTAAAGCAGCGACCACTTTATGTCGTCGCCCGATCTACGGGCGTCTGACGCCCAGTCGGAAGATGCGTTGAGCGGGACTGCCGCCGATCGCGACACGCGCACGCTTGTCGTGCTCGCTGGAGTGGTGGGTGCCACGATTGCCAGTGTTTACTGGATTCTACGAACAGGCTTCGAGAATCCGCTGGCGCCCGTCCTGAGAAGCGTCGCCTTGTCCCTGTGGCTCATCACGGCTCCGCTGATGACGCAGACCGTGACGCGCCGCTCGAGCGCTACGGGTCGCTGGTACATGTCGTACCCGTTTCTGTGGCTTGCCGGACTCGGCGTTACGGGATTGATCGGGCGCCTCGTGCCGATAGTGGGATTCAATCCATTCCTGGTGCTCGCCATTCTCGGTGTTGCCGCGTATGGCGCGACACTCGTGAAGTGGCTCACGGAGCAGGGAGTAGTTCGCTCGCTCGGCTATCTTGCCGGCGGCGCTGCATTCGGAGTGTGGACTGCCGGAGTGGCGTGGGGGCGCATCTACAAGAATCCGCTCTTCTTCGAAAGTTTCATCACCGACGGCATGGTCCACCACGACACTCTCGATCTTGCGGCTCTGGGCAACATGTTGCGCACGTACCACGTCGCGAGCACGGGCATCGATGGTCTGAACTATGTGCCGTATCACTGGGGAAGCGCGTGGCTCTTCGTCCAGTGGGCGAATCTGGTGGACATCGACATTCTTCGATTCTACCAGCTCACGTTTCCTGTCACGATCATCCCGTTCTTTTTCGGGGGAGTCGTTGCATTGGCGATCTTTCTGCGGAATCGCCGCGCGCCTGATGCGACCGCGCCGCTTAACGGATTCTTCTGGGCGCTGCTGGCTGGTATCTCGATCGGCATCGCACCGATTGCCGGACTCGACGCCATGGGAGTCTGGACGTCGAACCTTCTCATTTCGGAGTCTTACACAATCGCGGTGCCTGCGGCGTTGCTCTTCGCGGCGGTCGTCATCAGCTGGGCCGATGGCGTCTCTCCCGGCATCGCATCTCTTCGCTCGGCTCGACTCAAGGCAAGTGATATCGGATTCCTGTTTCTGCTGCTTCCAGCAGGAATCATCCTCCTCGGCTATCTCAAGATCTCGCTGATGGCGCTGGCCGTTGCGGCTGCCGTCTATCTGTTCGTTCGGCTCGGGCTCTATCGCAGAATTCCGTACGTCATCTCGATGGTGATTTCGGCAATCGTCTTCTACGTCACGTACACGAGAGTCTCGCTCCCGGCCCATCGAGAAGGTTTCGTTCCTTTCGATTATTTGTCGTCGTTTGTTCCCCCGCCGTGGTGGCCGTTCTTTGTAATCATCCATCTGTTCTGGACATGGGTGTACACGGTGTATCGGTGCAAACAGGAAAACATTCGCGACCTGGGCGAGCTTTGGACGGCGATATCCAGCGGGCGTCTTGTCGATGTCGAGCTGCTCGCCGGGTTGGCCTTAGTGAGCATCGTTCCAGGCCTTCTCATTCATATAGATGGCGGGTCAGCGTTCTATTTCTCCGACGTTCAGCGATGGCTTGCCGCAGCGATGCTGTTGTCATGGGTCGCATCGGCCGGGCACAAGTTGTGGCCTCGAGCGACAACCACTGAGAAGCATGGAATCGGCGCTGTGCCAACGCGTGCACTGCTCGTCGGATTCCTGATGATCGCCGCAGCTGGATCAGCGCTGTCCAATGCCGTCCACTGGCCTGCGATAATGCTGCGGCAGAATGTTGCAGTTCGAGAGAAGCTCTACGGCAGGGCGGGCCAACCAGTTGAAACGGGAAGGGTTCGCGACTTCGTAGGGATGCGTGATCGCCAGGTCTTAGCGGCGGGGCTTCGTGCTTCGCCGAACTATTCGATGGCGCACGCGCTCGAGACCTTGCAGCGAACTCCGGCGACAGTGCGACGCAACGAGGCGCTTTTCATTCCGCAGGACGACTCTCACTACTGGACGAGTCTCGCCCGGCCGGCTGAGTGCACGTTCCAATCCTTTGTCGGACCAGCGCTAGCGGGAATCGCGATGATAGATGGCATGCCGCCCGTGGGCTGCAAGCTCAGCAAGTACTATGGTATTGGCTCGTTCACGCCTCGCTCGCGGATGCAGGAACCTGCAGATGAAGCTCCTGACGCTCTCTGTGCGAGAGCAAAGGCGATTGGTGCGAACGTCGTGATAACGATGCGATTCCCGGGCGACTCCGTGAACACAAGCAGGATTACCTGCAGCCCGAAGGCGGCCTAGTGGCCGGAACATCACTCGCCACCCGGACGGTTGATCGCGTGAGTGCAGCCGTCTTCGGCTCGGCGCTCGCCTGCGGGCTTGCCGCGATCTACTGGATTGGGCGCGTCGGCTTCGCGAATCCAATTCGTCCGATCGTCGTTACGCTGGGGCTCGCGCTCTTCGTAATCTGCGTTCCTGTCGTGATCTCATCGCTCATCGATCGAGGAGAAGTATCGACTCAGTCGAAGTGGTGGCGTGCTCCAGGATTCATCGGCATCGCATGTATCGCGCTGACTGCCTTTGCCGGGATGATCGTCTACCCGACGAAGATAAACCTCGGCGTACCGATACTGGTTGTTGGAGTCCTCGCGCTGCTCGTCACGCTTGTCCTGTGGATACGGCATTCCACGACGAAACCGATTCTATGGCTGATCGCCTTCAGTGTTCTGTTCACAGCATGGGTTGGCGGCATCGCGTGGGGAACGCGATACAAGACTCCGTTGTTCTGGGAACAGATCTCCGATCACGGTGACGTTCATCACGACCCGCTGTACTACGTCAGCATGGCGAACTCGATGCGCTCCTACGGCGTGCCAAGCACTGCGCTGGATGGTGTGCCGTACACGCCGTATCACTACGGTTCTGCCTGGCTGAACGCGCAATGGTCGGATCTCGCGGGTGTGGACGTCCTGACTTTCTACAGTCTCGGACCGACAGTGTTGATGGCGCCGGTTTTCTTCGCGGCGCTGTTGCTCTTTGCTGGCGAGGCGCGCTCTGCGTGGAGATTGACGCGACCAGCTTCTTCCGCAATGAAGCCTTTGCAGAGCGACTGGATCGCGTGGCTTGTCTTTATCGGAGTGACGATCGGGTTCATTCCGAGCACCGCGATGGACGGGCTGTCGATCTGGAACCGGCATGTGCTCATCTCTGAATCGTACCTGACCGGCTTGTGCGTGTTTGTGCTTTGCTGTGCCCTTGCGGTGAGCTGGTGGTTCTCGCGACCGCGTGAGGCGAAGCGCGACGATTGGTTGTTCCTGCTGCTGATCGTTCCGGTGCTTCTGATCTGTCTTGGATTTCTGAAAGTGTCGCTGATGCTTCTAGCGCTCGCGGCATTTCTCTGGACGATTCTTCGTGCAGGTCTGTTCAGGGACAGAGCTTTCGTAATCGCTGCTGTCGTTTCGCTCATCGTATCGGCCGTCACGTTCAAGCTCGTCTCGGTAGCAGCGCAGAATCAGGGAGTTACGCCGTTTTCATTCATGCGCTTCTACGCCGACCCGCGATACTGGCCCTACTTCATTCTGGGTCACCTGTTGTGGTCGTGGGTTTACGTCGCTCTCCGCATTTACGAAGAGAGGCTTCCGACCTTGTCCGATCTCTTCTCGGCCGCGCGTAGCGGAAAGCTGCTTGACGCAGAGATCGTCGCGGTCGTCGCAATCTGTGGATTT
>JADGQR010000071.1 GCA_017881685.1 Gemmatimonadaceae bacterium | reverse complement strand
GATGCCTCCCACGACATCACCGTCCTCGAACGGAATCGCGCTGACGATACCTTCGGATGGGGAGTCGTCTTCTCCGACCAGACCCTGGAGAACTTCCGCGCCGCCGACGAGCCGACCTTCCGCGCAATCACCACCAACTTCGCGCACTGGGACGACATCGACGTCTTCGTCCACGGGCGGCGCATCACATCCGGCGGACACGGCTTCAGCGGAATAGCTCGCAAAAAACTTCTCCAGATCCTCCAGCAGAGATGCACGGAGCTTGGCGTCACTCTCCAATTCTGCACTGACATTCACGACGACAGTGAGCTCGCTTCACTCGGACTGGACGCCGCCGACCTCATCGTCGCAGCCGACGGCATCAACAGCGGAATCCGGCGAAAGTACGCCGAGTACTTCGAGCCCGACCTCGACGCACGCACGGCCAGATTCACGTGGCTCGGCACCACTCTGCCGTTCGACGCATTCACTTTCTTCTTCGTCGAGAACGAGCACGGAGTATTCCAGGCACACTGCTACAAGTTCGACGAGAACACTTCGACGTTCATCGTCGAATGCGATGAGAAATCATGGCGCTCGGCAGGCTTCGACAAGATGAACACGGATGAGACGATCACAGCCTGCGAAGCGATGTTCGGCGAATGGCTCAATGGACATCGCCTGATGTCGAATGCCATACATCGCGCTTCATCACCATGGGTGAACTTTGTCCGCGTCCGAAACGCCAAGTGGTTTCACAGGAACATTGTCCTCATCGGCGATGCCGCGCACTCAGCGCATTTCTCGATTGGGTCGGGCACCAAGCTCGCAATGGAAGACGCGATTTCTCTTGTCAGACACCTCGCGTCTTCATCCGACATTTCAACAGCACTGGCAGATTATCAGGCCGATCGTTCGACTGAAGCGCTGAGACTCCAGAACGCCGCCCGCAACTCGATGGAATGGTTCGAGAACGTCAAACGCTACATCCACCTCGAGCCAGAGCAGTTCGCGTACAGCCTTCTCACGCGCAGCCAGCGTGTCAGCCACGAAAATCTTCGGCTGCGCGACGTGACCTATCTCTCCGGAATGGAGAGATGGTTCGCGAGCCAGGCATCCAGCGAAGGCGAGATCAAGCCCGAGCCGCCAAGATCTCCGATGGTGCGCGTAAAGAAAGAAACGTCTGCAGCACCACCACCACCGCCGATGTTCACGCCATTCCGCCTGCGAGGCATGACGCTGCACAATCGCGTCATCGTCTCACCGATGGACATGTACAGCGCACGTGACGGCACGCCGAACGATTTCCACCTCGTTCACCTCGGCGCACGCGCGCTTGGCGGGGCCGCGCTGGTCATGACCGAGATGGTGTGCGTTTCGCCCGAAGCTCGCATCACGCTCGGCTGCACAGGGATGTACAACGACGAGCATCTCGGAGCCTGGAAGAAGATCGTCGACTTCACGCATCAGTGGACCGATGCTCTGATCTGCCTTCAGCTCGGGCACTCGGGAAGAAAAGGATCCACGAAGCTTCCATGGGAAGGCACCGACATTCCTCTCGCTGAGGGCAGCTGGGAGCGTGTCGGTCCATCGCCGATCACGTACGGACCGACGCTTCCTCCGCCACGCGAAATGAGCCACGAGGACATGAACGCTGTACTCGGTGATTTTGTCCGCGCGGCTCAAATGGCAGAAGAAGCCGGATTCGACATGCTCGAGCTGCACTGCGCGCATGGTTATTTGTTGTCGAGCTTTCTCACGCCAATCAGCAATCAACGAGAAGACAAATACGGCGGATCGCTCGAGAACCGTATTCGCTTTCCGCTCGAAGTGTTTCAGGCGATGAGAGCTGAATGGCCACAGGACAAGCCGATATCCGTGAGAGTCTCCGCGACTGACTGGGTAGAAGACGGACTGACGCCCGATGAATCAGTGGTTGTCGCAAAAGCGTTCGTCGAAGCGGGAGCAGACATCATCCATGTTTCAACGGGGCAGACTGTCAGCGAAGCGAAGCCTGTCTACGGTCGACTTTACCAGACGCCGTACAGCGATCGCATTCGCAATGAAGCGCGGGTTCCGACGATCGCGGTCGGCAACATCACCGAGTTCGATCAGGTCAACTCGATCATTGCCGCCGGTCGGGCAGATCTCGTCTCAATAGGAAGACCTCATCTGAGCGATCCGCATTGGACCCTTCACGTCGCAGCGCAGCAGAATTATTCCGGCGCCCGTTGGCCGGTTCAGTATTACCAGGGCCGCGTACAGCTCGAGCGCGAAATCGAAAGAGCGAAAGAGCTTGCGGCCACTACCATAAAGAAGGAATGACACATGCTTGAAATGGTGAAGTATCTCGAAGGTCAACATGCCGTAGTGACTGGCGGGAGCCGAGGGATCGGCGCGGCGATCGCGGCGGAGTTCGTGCGCCGAGGCGCGCGTGTTACGATCATGGGGCGTTCGGCCGAGACGCTGGAAGAACAGGCACGCGAGCTGCGCGGAGAGCGCGGAGTGACGGTATCCGTCGAAGAGTGTGACGTGTCGAGTGCGGATTCGGTGGCGAATGCGTTCTCGCGATCTGTCAGCACCCTTGGGCCGGTTCAGATCCTCGTCAACAACGCGGGAACTGCGAAAAGCAGACTCTTCACGCAGACGACCCTCGCTGACTGGAACGATCTCATCGGCGTCAACCTCACCGGCACGTTCCTTTGCACGTCTGAAGTAGTTCCGGGAATGATGCAGGCAAAAAGCGGCCGCATTGTTAACGTCGCCTCGACGGCAGGGCTCCGTGGTTACAAAACGATGACCGCGTACTGTGCATCGAAGCACGGCGTCATTGGATTGACGCGAGCGCTCGCCCAGGAGACGGCAAAGCACGGAATAACAGTCAATGCAGTGTGTCCCAGCTATACCGACACGTATCTCACCAGCCTCGCGGTGCAGAACATTGTCAGCAACCTCCACAAGACTGAGACAGAGGCGATGGGAATGCTCACCGGCGTGATCACACGCGGCACCCTGATCACTGTCGAGGAAGTCGCAAGCGCCGTGAGCTGGCTATGCTCACCTGACGCCTCGGGCGTGACGGGCATCTCGCTTCCAATTGCCGGCGGAGAAGTCCAATGACACTCGTTGCCTTGAGAGATGCAGTGCGCACAGATCCGGGGCGTGGAGAGCAGGCTTCGCTTCGGACGTGGCTTCGACTTCTCGCCTGTACGAATCTCGTCGAAAGAGAAGTGCGCGGTCGACTGCGTGACAAGTTCGACACGACGCTTCCGCGATTCGATGTTCTTGCGCAGCTCGACGCCGTATCGAGAGAGGCCGATTCGCACCTCACGATGAGTGAGCTGTCGCGCCGCCTGATGGTCACAAATGGCAATCTCACGGCACTCATCGAGAGGCTCGTGCAGGAAGGCCTCGTCAATCGAGAACCGGCACCTGGCGACAAACGCACGCAGATCGTCCGGCTGACCAATTCCGGAAAGCGTGCCTTCGACGCAATGACGCCCGAACATCAGCGCTGGATCGACGATCTATTCGGAGGACTCTCCTCATCCGAACGCAGGCACCTCTTCGAGTTGCTCGGCAAATTGCGCAGCTCGGTTCAGACCTCGATCGGCGAGGAGCGCGCACGATGAGCGATTCGAAATCCGGCACGTCGATCAAACCGCGTCATTTCAAATGGTCGGTGAACGATCTGGTGGCCACGATCACGCTGAACCGTCCGGAGCGGAAGAACCCGCTTACTCTCGAGTCGTATCGAGAGCTGACCGATACGTTCATCGCGCTTCAGACGATAGCTGACGTCCGCGCGGTCGTGATTACGGGTGCAGAGGAGAATTTCTGCAGTGGTGGAGATGTCCACGACATAATCGGACGCCTGATCGAGATGAAGAAGGCGGAAGACCGCACTCGCCTGCTCGAGTTCACTCAAATGACGGGCGATCTCGTAAAGGCCATGAGAGCGTGTCCTCAACCGATCGTTGCGGCTGTTGATGGTATCTGCGTGGGAGCGGGAGCAATCCTCGCCATGGCGAGCGACCTCCGGCTCGGCACCGAGCGAAGCAAGGTCGCGTTCCTGTTCGTACGTGTCGGACTCTCGGGCGCCGACATGGGTGCCTGTTCGATTCTCCCGAGAATCATCGGCGTTGGCAGGGCAAGTGAGCTGCTTTATCTCGGTCGCACGATGAACGGCGTCGAAGCGGAGAAATGGGGATTCTACAACCGACTCTGCACTCCCGAATCGCTGATGCACGACGCGAACGAGCTGGCTTCGATGCTCGCCCACGGTCCCAGCGCCGCTCATGCGATGACCAAGCGTTGCCTCCACAATGAGTGGTCGATGCCTGTCGATGAAGCTGTCGACTACGAAGCGAAGATGCAGGCCGAGTGCATGATGACAAACGATTTCGAGCGTGCGTATATCGGGTTCGTCGAGAAGAAGACTCCAGTGTTCGAGGGAAACTGAGTGCAATCAACCACTTTTGAGTGGCCGTTCTTCGACGATTCGCATCGCGAGCTCGCCTCGTCGCTCAAATCCTGGGCTGCTTCACAGCTCAGCCAGGATTACGGCACGGATGTCGACGCTGCATGCCGTGTTCTAGTCAGCCAGCTCGGCGGTGCAGGATGGCTTCGATACGGAATTCCGAAAGCCTTCGGAGGCGTTCACGACCAGCTCGACGTCCGGTCTCTTTGTGTCGCGCGCGAGACACTCGGACGAGTGTCGGGATTGGCCGATTTTGCTTTTGCAATGCAGGCACTCGGATCCGGACCGATATCGATCTTCGGAACAGATGAGCTGAAAAGGAAATACCTGCCGAAGGTTGCAACAGGCGAGGCGATCGCGGCGTTTGCCATATCGGAGGCCGACGCCGGGTCAGATGTCGCTGCGATGACGACAACCGCTCGATCAGATGGAGGCGGCTACGTCATCGACGGATCGAAGACGTGGATCTCCAATGGGGGCATCGCGGATCAGTACGTCGTTTTCTGCAAGCTGCACGGAACGGAACGAGGGTTCGTTGCACTGGTCGTCGAGCCGTCCGATCCGGGTTTCAGTGTCTCCGGGAGAATTCAGACGATTGCTCCGCACCCGCTGGGAACTATCAGTTTCGACAGCTGCCGTGTTCCTGCGAACAGGCTGGTCGGCGATAAGGGCAAGGGACTGAAAGTAGCGCTTGGCACCCTCGACGTGTTTCGGTCTACCGTTGGTGCCGCAGCCCTCGGTTTTGCCAGGCGTGCGTTAGATGAGGCGCTCGAATACGTGACGACGCGCAAGATGTTCGGCGAAACGCTTCAGGATTTTCAGCTGACCCAGGCGCGAATTGCCTCGATGGCAACCGAGATCGATGCGAGTGCGCTGCTGGTTTATCGCGCTGCCTGGTTGAAGGACACTCAGCACGGGCGCGTCACGCGCGAAGCGGCGATGGCCAAGATGTTCGCAACAGAGGCTGCACAGCGCGTAATCGACTCAGCGGTTCAACTGCTTGGAGGGCGAGGGGTGGTGGCGGGAAATGCCGTAGAGAAATTATATCGCGAGATAAGATCACTTCGCATCTACGAGGGGACGACGGAAGTGCAGCAACTGATAATCGGCCGGCATGTTCTCGATGAGTTCAACAAAGCAGGGCACGAGAATGCCTGAGCGAAAACGGAAGCTGGCGTCGGTACCCGTGTCTTCGCATATCGATACGTTCTGCGCGGACCACATGCCGCCGGCCGAGCTTCTGCCGGTGACGGACTGGGCCGGAATTCCCGAGTTGGCCTATCCTGACCGGCTCAACTGCGCGTCCGAGCTTCTACTCGGCATGATCGAAGGCGGCAACGGAAATCGCACGGCACTTCGCTTTCCTGGTGGCTCATGGACGTATCAGCAGCTGTACGAGACATCAAATAGAATCGCCAACGTACTCGTAGAGGAGCTCAAGGTTGTACCAGGGAACCGCGTGCTTCTGCGTGGCCCGAATAATCCGATGATGGCAGCGTGCTGGTTTGCGATTCTGAAGGTTGGCGGTGTGGTCGTGTGCACGATGCCGCTCCTGCGTGAGCGCGAGCTTCGCTATATCGCGGACAAGGCCGAGATCACTCTCGCTCTCACCGACACGCGATTCGCTGACGAATGCGAAGCAGCATTCCTCACGCACGCCGATGGAACGGAGCGCAAAGGCGGACGCGTAGTGCACTTCAACAGCGACGCGCACTACAGTCTCGAGCTGATGATGCGAAAGAAGCCGCTGGCATTCACCGATTACGAGACGGCCGCAACCGATACGGCGATCATTGCGTTCACGTCTGGAACGACAGGCGAAGGCAAGGGGACGATGCACTCGCACCGCGACATTATGGCGGTCACGGACTGCTTTCCTCGCTATGTGCTGAAGCCGACGGCCGACGACATCTTCTGCGGCTCTCCTCCTCTCGCATTCACCTACGCACTCGGTGGATTGCTCCTCTTTCCGCTGAGATTCGGCGCTTCGTCACTGCTGCTCGAGCAGGCGACGCCACCGCATCTGATAAAGGCGATCGACGAATTCAAGCCAACCATCTGCTTCACCGCGCCCACCGCATATCGCGCAATGTGCGGAATGCTTGCGGGTCATGATGTGTCGAGTCTGACGAAGTGCGTGTCAGCCGGCGAAACACTTCCCGTGTCCATTTTCGAACAATGGGAGAAGGCTACCGGCGTAAAGATCATCGACGGAATCGGCGCGACGGAGATGCTGCACATCTTCATCAGCGCTTCGGGTGATGACATTCGTCCGGGAGCAACGGGCAAGGTCGTTCCAGGCTATCAGGCAAAGATCGTCGACGAAAATGGCAATGATCTACCGCCAGGCTCCACCGGGCGTCTGGCTGTGCGCGGACCCACGGGATGCCGTTATCTGGACAACATCGAGCAGCAAAGACGGTACGTTCAGAATGGCTGGAATCTTACCGGCGACTCGTACAAGCTCGACGAGGACGGATATTTCTGGTATCAGGCGCGTACGGACGACATGATCATCTCCGGCGGCTACAACATTGCAGGCCCTGAAGTCGAGAACGTGCTCCTCGAACATCAGGCCGTGATGGAGTGCGCGGTCGTCGGCGAGCCTGATGAAGAGCGTGGTCACGTGGTGAAAGCGTATATCGTTCTCCGGGGCGAGCACGAAGGGACTCCGGAGCTGGTGAAGGAGCTTCAGGAGTTCGTCAAGAAGCGAATCGCTCCGTACAAGTATCCGCGCGCGGTTGAGTTCACTGATGCATTGCCGCGAACATCGACGGGCAAGCTTCAGAGATACCGTCTCAGGGGGAGCTCATCATGAGCACAGGTCCGAACATCGATCCGATCGTGGCCGAGATCGTCGTCGATCGCACATTGGCCGAGCGTGAGAAAGGTCCGCAGATAGTCCAGCCCGATGGCTGGCCGCGGCCGCGCGGCTACTCTAACGGAGCAGTCGCCTCTGGTAGATTCGTCGTACTCGCGGGTCAGGTCGGCTGGAATCCGCTGAGCGGTCAGTTCGACGCGACGGATTTCGTAGGACAAACGCGACAGGCACTCAGCAACATCGTTGCGCTTCTGCTCGAGGGTGGAGCGCGTCCGAGAGATCTGGTGCGTCTCACCTGGTACATCATCGATCGCGACGAGTACATGTCGATGGCGCACGAGATCGGCGCTGTATATCGCGAGCTGATCGGAGATCATTATCCTCCGATGTCGGTGGTAGTTGTGAGTGGTCTCATTGAAAACCAGGCGCGGGTGGAGATCGAAGCCACAGCCGTCATTCCGGACTAGCCATTGAGCATCGATCCACTGCCGGTTCTTACGGCGACCAGATATATCCAGGCACTTCGCGAGGGCGGATCGCTTCCAGCGGTCGTCGATACGCATGGTGGCGGTCTCTTCGTCGCGAAGTTTCGCGGAGCAGGCCAGGGCGCCAAGGCGCTGATCGCCGAGTTGATCGTTGGAATGCTTGCAAGGCATGCGGGTCTGCCGACTCCGGAACCCGCATTGATAGAGATTCCCGATTCGTTCGGAAGAACAGAGCCCGATCCGGAGATACAGGATCTTCTTCGTGCGAGCCACGGCGTGAATGTCGGGGCGAGATATCTCGACGGCGCGTTTAACTTCGATGGAAACGCCGCAGCGAATTTTATCTCGCCCGAGCTCGCTGCCCGAATTGTCTGGTTCGATGCGTTCGTGTCAAATCCTGATCGTACACATCGCAACCCGAACCTGATGATCTGGGAGCGGGAACCGTATCTGATCGATCACGGGGCTGCGCTTTATGCTCAACACGATTGGCCTTCTGTCGACGAAGCGCGGACGCGCTCGCCCTTTCAGCTGATCAAGGATCACGTTCTTCTTGCGCAAAGTGGCGACATCGCTGCCGCTGACGCCGAGCTCGCGCCGCTGATGACCGGTGACGTGATGAACGCAACGCTCGAAGCAGTTCCTGACGAGCTGCTGGCTGAGCCGTCGATCAAGGCCGACTTCGCGACTCCTGCCGAAGCCCGTGACAGATACGCTTCCTATCTGACGTTGCGCGCCGAATCTCCGCGTGCATTCGTCGACGAAGCGATCCTGGCCCGGGAGCGGTCGCACCGAATTCCGGCCTTTCGGGTGTCGTCGAGAAGATGACTGCTCACAACGCGCCGCCAGCAGAGGATCCGGAGATGTCGGGCTGGATCTCGTACAACTTCGCCGTTCTGCGCGTGGTGCCTCACGTGCACATTGGCGCGTTCATCCCAGTGGGCATCGTCCTGCACGCGAGAACTACGGAGTTCATCGCTGCCCGCGTGATAACTGATCCATCGCGTCTCAGCCCCCATATGGAAGGCTCAGACATCGAGCTGCTGTGCCGGTATCTGCAATCGTGTGAAGCGATCTGCGCAGGTGATGTCAGCGCAGGGCCGATTGCGCTCGCTCCTCCGTCAGAGCGCTTTCATTGGCTGACGGCGCCGAGGTCCGATGTGATTCAAAGTGGACCGGTGCATGAAGGTCTGTGCGAGGATCCGGCTACGACCCTCGATGAATTGTTCTTCAGCCTGGTGTCGATTGGATAATTAGTAGCAATTAGCTACTAAGACCTGTACGCATGTCATGTTCAGCGTTCGTTAGCCTGCCGGGTACTGGACCACCGACAGGAGGTTTCCGTCCGGGTCCTTGAACCACGCTATGCGCGCGCCGCTTGGCGCCGACCAAATCCCTGCCGCGTCCTGTTCCAGCCATGAGTACCGTTCCGACGACACTCCGTGCTGGGCAAGGCGCGCGACGATATCTGTCACATCAGACACTTGCCAGCCCAACGCCGTGAAGGGCTGGGGGCTGAAGCGCTCCACCTTTTGCAATCGGAGCTCAACACCGTTCGCGTCGATGCTGATCGCGAACGCATCATCCGAGCGGATGCCTAGCCCCAATACGCCGCTGTAGAACTCCGCCGCCCGCGCGCTATCCGTTGTGGCAGCAAACGCGACAAGCTTGGATCCGTGTAGCATATTCTCCCCCGGATTGCGGGTTGGAACCCGTCTCATGGATACGATAGGACTCAGCCGCGCGGCAATCGATTGAGCGCTGTAACGTACCCGGCGAGCCCGGCACCGTCCGGGATGGTCCGAAAGAGAGCCAGGAGATCGGTTGGCGAGAGATGCTCCGGCGGGGCGGGCCATAACTCTCCGCGCTTATACCCGATACGCGTGTACTCGTGTTCGAGACTGCTGCGTTGCTCTTGAGTCCACTCCATCTTGCTTTTCTCGGAGATCGGTTGTCCACCTAACGCCTTCAGTTAGTTG
>JADGQR010000070.1 GCA_017881685.1 Gemmatimonadaceae bacterium | reverse complement strand
TGAAGCAGCTTGGAATTTCACCCGAGCCGGTCGAGTGGAGGCTCGGCCCGTGGGACAACGAGCTCGAGTGGCACAGGGAATTCGTCAAGCGATTCGACAGACCGATTGCCTCGATCGTCGTCGCCACCAGCAAGCCCGAGAAAGACTGGATTCCGGAGCGATGGGCAACCGTTGTAGACATCCTGTCGGAGCGATTCGGCCTTCAGCCCGTCCTCGTCGGTGGCACTTCTCAGCGAGAGACTGAAGCCGCTGAAAAGATCACGTCTCTCTCGAAATCGAAGCCCGTCTACGCCCTCGGAAGCGGACTGCGAAAGCTGGTGAGCATCCTCGACGCATCGCAGATCGTATTGTCGCCCGACACGGGACCGCTTCACATGACCGTCGCACTCGACAGACCTGTCATCTCGCTGATCGGCTACACGGATCCTCGGCGAACAGGCCCGTACCGCAAATTCCAGGACCTGATCGTCGACGCGTTTCACGGCGCAGGCGACCAGGGTCCAATCACGATGAAAACGAAAAGCGACCGGATGTCGCGCATCACGGTCGCCGACGTCGAACAGCGCCTGCAGATCTGGAACGATCGCTATCGGCCGAAGTCGTAGGTCACTCCGACCTCTTCCATCAGCGCGACCAGTCGGACGAGCGACAGACCCATGACCGCGAAATAATCGCCGTCGATTCTTCGGACGATCGTCGCGCCGAAGCCCTGGATCCCGTACGCTCCCGCCTTGTCCATCGGCTCGCCTGTCTCGACGTAGCTGCGGATTTCTTCCTCGCGCAGGGGACGAAATGTCACATCCACCTGCTCGACAGTCGATACAGTCTTTCCTGAGTAATTCACCGCGACTGCAGTCATCACCGTGTGGCTCCGCCCGCTCAACATCGCCAGCATTCGCTCAGCGTCACCCATGTCTGTCGGCTTGCCGAGTACGAGGTCGTCGATCACGACGATGGTGTCGGCGCCGATGATGAGAGCGTCGCCATCCTCAGCCGCAAGCTTCTCCGCCTTCGCTCGCGCCAGACGCTCGGCGTACGCTTCAGGGAGCTCGCCGACTTTCAGCGATTCATCGACGTCGGCCGGCTTGACCGTATGAGGGATACCGATCAGGTCGAGGAGATCCCGACGCCTAGGGGAAGCGGATGCGAGAACGACCGGGAGCTCCGACACTCGCTTCATCGCTCGATCCAGAGAGTCACCGGGCCGTCGTTCACGAGATCGACCTCCATCATCGCGCCGAATTCTCCCTGCGCGACGCGAAGTCCTTTCGATTCGAGTGCTGAGATGAACTTGTTATAGAGAGGAATCGCCTGCTCAGGCCTCGCCGCATCGATGAAACTGGGCCTTCTTCCCTTCTCGGCGTTTCCGTAAAGAGTGAATTGCGAAACGACGAGCACTTCCCCGCCAACATCCGCGAGAGAGAGGTTCATCTTTTCGTCGGCGTCCTGGAAAAGGCGAAGGCCTGACACTTTCTCAGCCATCCACTCGGCTTTCTCGTCGGTGTCCGTTGACGTAAATCCGACGAGAAGCACAAAGCCTTTACCGATCTTTCCGATCGCGTTGCCGGCCACGCGCACCTCGGCGCGCGAGACAAGCTGAAGCAGAACGCGCAGCGGCTACTCGACCGTGACGGACTTGGCGAGGTTACGCGGCTGGTCCACGTTCGACCCGCGTTTCACCGCGATGTAATACGCCAGCAGCTGGAGTGGAATGCAGGCGAGAACGGGCGTAAGCATGTCGACCGTTTGCGGAATCCTGAACTCGTAATCGAGCATCCCAACAAGAGATGGCTCGTCACGACTGGTAATCGCGATGACTTTGCCTTTTCTCGCCTTCACTTCATGAACGTTCGACACGACTTTGTCGAACACAGAGTCGTGGGGGGTGATGAACACGACCGGCATCATCTCGTCGATGAGTGCGATCGGACCGTGCTTCATCTCGGCCGCCGGGTAGCCTTCGGCGTGTATGTAGCTGATTTCCTTGAGCTTCAGCGCTCCCTCGAGTGCCGTCGGAAAATTGTAACCCCGACCGAGGTAAAGAAAATTCTGCGCTCTCTTGAACTCTTCGGCTATCTCCTCGATTTCCGCGGCTCTGTCGAGGATCTCTTTTACCTGGCCCGGAAGTGCGCGGAGCGCGTGGATGATTTCCTTTCCGCGCACAACCGACACGTCCTTCAGCCGTCCAATCTTCAGAGTCAGAAGTGCAAGCGCGATGACCTGGCTTGTGAACGCTTTTGTCGATGCGACTCCAATCTCGGGACCGGCGTGGACATAGATACCGCCACCGGATTCACGAGCGATCGTCGACCCAACGACGTTCACGATTCCGTAAGTCCGCGCACCGCGATTTTTCGCTTCGCGCATTGCCGCGAGAGTATCTGCAGTCTCACCGGACTGAGAAATGACGATGCACAGCGTCTTGTCGTTGACGATCGGATTCCGGTATCTGAATTCTGATGCGTATTCGACTTCGACCGGAATGCGTGTCAACTCCTCCAGCATGTGCTCGCCGATCAATGCGGAGTGCCAGCTCGTTCCGCATGCGGTAATTACGATGTTGTCGAACTTGAGCAGCTCTTCGTCGGTCATGTTGAGACCGCCGAGCTTCGACGTGCCTTCTTCATCGAGAAGCCGGCCGCGCATGCAGTTCTCGATTGTCTCGGGCTGCTCGAATATTTCCTTGAGCATGAAGTGATCGAAGCCACCCCGCTCTATCTGGCTCAGATCCCAGTCGATCTTGTGAACCGTGCGCTCGAGGTCCTTCGCGCGGAGATCGATTACGCGGTAGCCGTCCTTCGTGAGCACGGCGAGATCGCCGTCATCGAGATAGACGACTTCGCGTGTCTGTGACAGAATCGCCGACGCATCGCTGGCGACGTAGTACTCGCCGTCGCCGAGTCCAATGAGCAGCGGGCTGCCCTTTCTTGCGGCGACGATCTTGTCGCGATCGTCGCTCGAGACAACTGCGATTCCGTAGGTGCCTTCAACCTGCCAGAGCGCTTCGATGACTGCGTCTTCGAGATTCCCGTCGAACGCTTCTTCGATCATGTGCGCGAGAACTTCAGTGTCGGTTTCAGAGACGAACTTGTGACCCAGCTCGACGAGCCTCGCCTTGAGTGACGTCGAATTCTCGATGATGCCGTTGTGAACGACTGCGATGTGTCCCCTGCAGTCCATCTGCGGATGCGCGTTGCACTCGTTCGGTGCGCCGTGCGTCGCCCAGCGGGTGTGCGCTATTCCCGAGTTGCCGCTGACGGGATTTGATGCGAGAACAGCCTCGAGCCGGGAGATCTTTCCGGCTGCCTTACGGGTTTCGATTCCCTTTCCGTTCAGGATGGCAACACCCGCCGAGTCGTAGCCGCGGTACTCGAGACGCTTCAATCCATCAATCAGGAGGGGCGTCGCCGCCCTGTCCCCGACATAGCCGACAATTCCACACATACTGAGCCCTTTCCGTTAGGGGATTACTTTCCAGCCCTGAAATTAAGCGGCAAGAGCAAGGCCGTAACAGGCTACTGCGGATTCAGGACTAACAGCCATCGACGATCGACGACTGAGTGAGGATCGCGGACCGGAGCGGCAAGGCGGAAAACCGTCGGACCGTAGTAGTTCGAAATTCTCAATTAGTCGTCGATCGTCAATGGCTGTTAGTCCTGAATCCGCATTTGAGTCATTCTCCGCTGGCCAGCCGATCCACTTCTGCGTCTGAGAGCGCGTCCAGCGGTTCCCTGCACTTGGCCACCAGCTCGTTCGCCTCCTCGACCGTCGGAGCCTCCGCGATCACACGGACGATCGGCTCGGTTCCGGAAGGCCGGACGTGCACCCACCGATCGGGCCATGTAAGACGAAGTCCATCCTGCGTGTCGACTTCGGCATCCGAAAACGCACTCCGAAGCGTCGCGTAGACGTCATCGAGTCGAACCGACGGCCGGTCGAGCTTGTCCTTCACGATCGAATACTTCGGATACGACGCGACGATCGCCGAAAGCGAACGACTCTCCTCCAGCAGGAGCTGCAAAATGAGCGCGGCACCAACCGGTGCGTCACGTCCGAGATGCATCTCGGTCAGGATCACACCGCCGTTGCCTTCACCACCTACCGGAGCGCCTTCACTGCGCATCCGCGTCGCGACGTTCACCTCACCAACTGGCGCACGGATGACTTGCCGATTCTGCTGAGCCGCGATGTCGTCAACGATGCGGCTCGTCGAAAGATTCGTCACGATCGGACCCTCGCGAGTGCGAAGCACGACCTTAGCTGCAAGCGCGAGAGTGTAATCCTCACCAATGGCCTTGCCTTCATCCGAGACCAGTGCGAGCCGGTCAACGTCAGGATCGACTGCGAAACCGACGTCTGCTCCGCTGTCCTTCACGAGCTTCTCGAGATCTCCAAGATTCTCGGCAATCGGCTCAGGCGACCGCGGAAATTTTCCATCCGTCTCGAGATTAATCGCGGTAACTCTGCAGCCAAGCTGCTTAAGGAGCTGAGGCATGAAGGCTCCGCCCGCTCCGCGAACGCAATCGAGTGCGACGTGAAATCCGCGACGGCGGATTCCATCGACGTCGATGAACGGGAGGGCGAGAACCTGGGCGATGTGGCGATCGACAGCACCTTCATCCTTTTCGATGGTGCCGAGCTCGTCCCAGCTTGCGCGAGGAATGTTTCCGTCGACGACGGCGCGCATTTCTGCGGCTTCGGTTCCGTCAAGGAAAAGACCCGATGGGCCGATGAACTTGAGAGCGTTCCATTCGATCGGGTTGTGACTGGCAGTGATCGCCAGACCGCCCGCGGCGTGATGGTGCTCGACGGCGAGTTGAATGGTCGGGGTCGGCGCCATGTCGACGAGAATCACGTCGCAGCCAACTGATTGGAGCGCACTGATGACTACGGGCTGAAACATCGGCCCCGACACTCGGCTATCGCGTCCAACAACAATCTTCGCCTTGCCCCCGCCAGCGCGGGACTTCGCCCACGCACCGAATCCGGCGGCAAACTTCGCGATGATTTCTGGAGTGAGCGCTTCGCCTACTCGACCCCGCACTCCCGACACGCTCACCATCAGCCCTTCATAAGCCATTCAGTTTCCCCGACGTTGATTGTGCGACCTGAAAACTAGTCGCTAATGCCTGGTTATCACCTCGAAGAGCACAGGCCGGTGATCCGACGCCTGAGTGTTCAGCACCGAGGCTTTTCGACAGACTGCATCATCCGACGCAAACAGATAATCGATTCGACGGTTTGGAACATCCGCTGGAAAGGAATACAAGCCTCCCAATCCGCACTTCGCATAGAGGTCCCTCCACCCCGACAGTACCAGCATCGTGACGACTGCGCTCGAAGGCACCGAGTTAAGATCGCCGCCGATCAAGGTGTAGCCGCTGTCCCTTTGTGCATTCGCGACGGAGAGCAGCGTCGCCGCCTGCTGAATGCGATTCGAATCGCTGCCCGTTGCGTCGAGGTGAGTGTCGACAATGCGGACGTCACCGGCTGGCGTTGAGATCCGGACGGCAAGCGCGCCGCGCTCTTCATACGTCGCGCGTGCTTTCTCGTCGGAGATGGTCACGGGAAGTCGCGTGAATCGCGTCGTCACAATCGGCCATTTGGAAAGGACAGCGATTCCGTACTCGCCGCCGTCGTAGTCGATTGTCCGGCCGAAAGCTCCGTAATAGCCAGTCAGCTCGCGCAGCCTGGAGAGCTGATCGACGCCGCCGGAGCGTTTGGTGCGGTTGTCAACTTCCTGGAGGAGCACTACGTCAGCCCCTGAATCCTTCACGATTTCGGCAACACGGGAGAGATTCTCCGATCTCGCGACGTCCTTTCCAGCATGGATGTTGTATACCAGGACCCGGATCGACTTATTCGAGCCGGTGCCAACCGAATGGCAGGCCATGAGGACGGCGAGCACTGCGGATGTTTGCCACATCAGGTGTCTGGGTCGCATGTGGCCGGAAGCTACGCTTATCTTTCCAAACGGCCACCAGCAACCAACTCAGATGACTCGCATCTTCGACGAAGACCTTTCGGTCGGATTCGGCACCCGCGCGATTCACGCGGGACAGCGCCCCGACCTGCTCTCCGGCGCCATAATGACGCCGATCTACACCACCTCGACGTACGTCCAGGAAGGACTCGGCGAGAACAAGGGCTACGAGTACGCGCGCGGCAAGAACCCCACGCGGGAAGCACTCGAGCGAAACGTCGCTTCACTCGAAGGTGGCATACACGGCTTCGCATTCAGCAGCGGAATGGGATGCCTCGACTCGATCATGAAGATGTTCAAGTCCGGAGATCACATCATCTCGGGCGAGAATGTCTACGGCGGCACGTTCCGCCTGTTCGACAAGATTCTTCAGAACTACGGGCTCCAGTTCAGCTTCGTCGATGCGCGCGATCCGCAAAAGGTCGCCGATGCTGTGAAGCCGAACACGAAGGCGATCCTGATGGAGACGCCAACTAATCCGTTGATGCGGCTGACGGATCTCTCGGCGGTAAGTGAAATCGCGAAAAAGAGCGGCGCGATATTCATCGTCGACAACACGTTCGCGACGCCGTTCTTCCAGAAGCCGTTCGAGCACGGCGCCGACATCGTCTATCACTCGACGACGAAATACCTGAACGGCCACAGTGATATGATCGGCGGAATCGCGATAACGAAGAGCGACGACATCGCGACACAGCTGCAATTCATTCAGAACGCCGCTGGCGCAGTTCCTGGTCCATTCGATTCGTGGCTCGCACTTCGCGGCACCAAGACGCTGCATCTCCGGATGCCGCGCCACGACAGCAATGGCAGAGCAATCGCCAAGTGGCTGGCCGAGAAGCTGGGCGAAGACAAGGTGATTTATCCGGGACTCTGCTCGCATCCGCAGCATGAGCTCGCCAAGAAGCAGATGAAAGGCTTCGGCGGAATGATTTCGGTCGAGATGGGAACGAAAGAGCGCGCGAATCAGGTGCTCAAGAAATTCCGCGTGTTCTCGCTGGCCGAATCCCTGGGCGGAGTGGAGAGCCTGATCAGTCACCCTGCCTCGATGACTCACGCTTCAGTCGAACAGGATCGTCGCGCGAAGCTTGGAATCACGGAGGGACTGATTCGACTTTCCTGCGGCGTCGAGGAAATCGACGACCTGCTGGCTGACGTGGAGCAGGCCTTCGCCTAGTCTCCGGCAATGAAAGCGCTGCTGGTCGGAAGCGGCGCACGCGAGCACGCCATCGCGTGGAAGCTTCTTCGCGACGATCCATCCCTCGAGCTGATCTGCGCCCCGGGTAACGCGGGAATCTCGGAGCTCGCCGATTGCATTCCTGTCAAGGCGACTGACGTCAACGGCCTGGCTGCATTCGCTGAGAGAGCGAATGTCGATCTGACAGTCGTCGGGCCTGAAGCGCCGCTTGCCGAAGGTATCGTCGACGTGTTTCGCGCGAGTAATCGAGCGATCTTCGGACCGACGAGAGCAGCAGCCGAAATCGAGACGTCGAAACGGTTCGCAAAATCGCTGATGTCCGACGCGGCCGTCCCGACCGCGCGGGCCGAGCATTTCACCGATGCGGATGCGGCGCTCGCTGCCGCCAGATCGATGGGATCGCCGCTCGTGATCAAGGCCTCAGGACTGGCTGCCGGCAAGGGAGTCGTCATCGGGCGCAGCAGCGAAGAATCGGGGCGGGCCATCAACATGATGCTGCGCGACAGCGTCTTTGGCGAAGCAGGCAGCGAAATCCTCCTCGAGGAGTTCATGGAAGGCGAGGAGTTGTCGATCTTCGCAATCACTGACGGAACTTCGTTCCTGCCGATGCTCGCGGCTCAGGATCACAAGCGTCTTCTCGACGGCGATCTCGGCCCCAATACAGGAGGCATGGGCGCTTACGCCCCTGTGTCTCTTGCAACGACAGATCTCATCGACAAAGTCTCTGACACAATCTTCGAGCCGACGCTCACTGCGATGCGGAAAGCGAATCGACCTTTCACGGGCCTGCTTTACGCCGGATTGATGCTGACAGACGAAGGACCGAAGGTCGTCGAGTTCAATTGCAGGTTTGGCGATCCCGAGACCGAAGCGATTCTCCCGTTGATGAAAAGCTCGCTGCTCGACCTGATGACGATTGTGGCCAGCGGCGGTTCACTCAGGAACGCGCCTGCGATCGAGTGGGAGAAGAAATTTGCGCTGACGACCGTACTCGCAGCGCATGGCTATCCTGATTCCGTTCGAACGGGCGACGCGATCCGGTTCCCGGCGCCACCGCATGGCATCCACGTTTTTCACGGATCTACGGCGCGCGACAGCGCAACCGACCAGCTCGTCACTTCGGGCGGAAGAGTTCTCGCCGTGACGGGAGTCGGCGATTCCATTGAAGAAGCGGCGAAGTGCTCTCGCGAGTACGCTGGGAAAATCGGTTTCGACGGCAAGCAGTTCCGACGAGACATTGGCTGGCGAGAGCTGGAGCGACATGCCGGAGCTGCCTGAAACCGAAACGATCGCCCGCGATCTGAACGAGGCCATCGCTGGCAGGCTCGTTCAGTCGGCAACCGTCAGGAAAGCCGACGTTCTTCGCGAAGTCTCCTCCCGTACTTTTGCGAAACGACTGAAAGGCGCGACAATCGTCCGCAGCTGGAGACGAGCGAAGCTCATCGTGACCGACCTTTCGACCGGCGACCGGCTGGTCGTCCAGCCACGCTTCACCGGCGCCATGATCATCGAGCACTCAGGTCTTGACCCGGCACAGCTCGAGTACTCGACGCTGCGCCTTCAGCTCGACGACGGCCGCGCCCTCCACTACTGCGACGTCCGCCGACTCGGCACCGTGGCACTCATGAATCCGAAGCGCTTCGACGAGTACTCCAGCGCGCTGGGAAAAGAACCTCTTGACCAGACCTTCACTGCCGAGCAATTATCGGGCGTTCTTCGGGTAACGAATCAGCCGGTCAAGAAGGTCCTGATGGATCAGCGCAGAATCGCGGGAATCGGAAACATCTACGCCAATGAAGCCTTGTGGCGCGCCGGGATCGACCCGTCTCGGCCCGCAAGCTCTCTGACCGACGACGAAGCGAGCCTGCTTCACGACGAGATCGTCGATGTCCTCAACGAATCGATCGCTCTTCGGGGCACGAGCTTCAGGGACTACCGCGATGCAAAGGGCGAGAGAGGCAGATTCGCCGAGAAGCTCCAGGCATACGGACGTGAAGGCCTTCCCTGTTTTCGCTGTGGACGGAAATTGATCGGCACTCACGCGATCGACGGACGTGCGACGGTCTTTTGCGCCACCTGTCAGACATGACCCGCATCAGGAATGCGTCTCAGCGCCACCAGCCAACGAGCGAATCGCAGATCGCCCTGATGAGGCAGCTGGTCAAATCGGAAGCGAAGGATCGTCCCGGCACATACCGCATGCTTTCCTCAACCGGCGAAGTCGTTTACGTCGGCAAGTCGAAGCGCGTTCGCACGAGACTGCTGAGCTACTTCCGCTGCGCATACCCGGAGGAAAAAGGCGCTCGCATTCTCCGCGAGGCTGAGGCGATCGACTGGGAATACACGCCGAGTGAGTTTGCGGCGCTCCTTCAGGAGCTGCGTCTGATCAAGAAATTCCGGCCGCGACTGAACGTCGCGATGAAGCGTGACGGACTGCATTACGCGTTCATCAAGCTCACCAAGGCACCTGCTCCGAAGCTCGCCGTGGTCAGAGGCGCATCGACGGACGACGCATCGATCTACTACGGGCCGTTCGTTGGCGCACAAAGGATCTCGGAGGCGCTTCGCGAATTGAGCGACGCGCTGATGCTGCGCGACTGCAAGACCGAGACGAAGATGCACTTCAGCGACCAGCAGGAGCTGTTTCAGCTGATGCCCCGTACTCCGGGATGCATTCGTCACGAGATCAATAAATGCCTCGGTCCGTGCGTCGGCGGTTGTTCTGTCGCCGAGTACGATGAGAGGGTTGGACTCGCCCGGGCATTTCTCGATGGAGCGAGCGACGGTCCGATCGAGATGCTCCGCAACGAGATGGAATCGGCGAGCGAGAGGCTCGAATTCGAGCGCGCCGCGTCGTATCGCGACAAGCTCGGCCGACTTGAAGCGCTTCGCGAGCAATTCGGTCGTCTGCGCTTCGCGGTCGAAAATCTCTCTTTCGTCTATACCGTCAAAGGACACGAAGGGCCCGACAAGGTCTATCTCGTCAAGCGCGGCATCGTCAGAGCCGAGCTCGACAAGCCGCAGTCGTCATGGCAGCGGACGAAAATGAAAAAGCTCGTCGAAGATATTTTCGGAGTTCAGGAGAAGCCGTCGACAAGCGTTCCGACTCACGAGATCGATGAGCTTCTGCTGCTGTCTTCGTGGTTCAAGAGATTCCCCGCCGAAATGGGACGGACGAAGAAAGTCTCCTAGGCTTTCGCGCGAGCCCAGCTCGTAACAGTTCCCACCGCAGCAAAACCTGCCGCAACGAACAAGCTCGCCCGCACCGACATCACCATCGCTGCAAGACGCGGCGCATCGACGTGACGAGCCATCACCGTCGTGAAAACGGCTCCCGAGATTCCGATGCCGAGCACCATTCCAAGATTGCGAGCCGTCGCCAGAACGCCCGACGCGATTCCCTGACGCTGCCTCGGCGCTGCACCCATGAGAGCGCTGTTGTTGGGCGACACGAACAGCCCGACTCCGAGACCGATTACACCGAGCGCCACGGCAACGAGACCCAGGCCGCTCATCTGGATTGTCTCAGCAAGAAAGAGAATGCCGGCCGTCAAAATGATCATTCCCACGGTTGCTGGAATTCGCGAGCCGATTCGGTCCGACAACACTCCGCTCACCGGCGCCATGACGGCCATCACGATTGGCTGAGCTGTGAGAATCAATCCCGCGTGTTGAGCAGTCAGACCGCGTCCCTGGATCAGCAGGAATGGGAGCGCGAACAGGACGCTGAACACGCTGCAGTAGTTGAGCAGCGCGCTGAGCGTCGTCGATGAGAAGACCAGACTGTGGAACAATGTCAGGTCGAGCATCGGACTTTTCGCGTGAAGCTCGACATAAATGAATGCGGCGAACATCACGACCGACGCGACGAACATTCCGAGGATGCGCGAGTCCATCCATCCCATTGCGTGTCCTTCGTTCAACGCGCCGAGCAGCGAGACAAGGCCGACCATGAACAGGAACGCACCCTTGAAATCGAACTCTTCCTTGTGTCCCTCCGGTCGGTCGTGCGCGATGAACCACAGAGCAAGCGTGATTGCGAGCGCGCCAACCGGCACGTTGATGTAGAAGACGGACCGCCACCCAAACGTACCGGCGAGCCATCCACCGAGAGATGGTCCGACAGTAAGTCCGAGATACGTGAATGTTCCAAGTGCGCCGAGTGCGCGTCCGCGTTGCTGTGGCGGAAAGCTCTTCGTGAGAATTGCGGGCGCGTTCGCGAACAGCATCGCGGCGCCGATTGCCTGAATGCCTCGAAGTGCAACAAGCGCGCGGGCTGAAGGTGCGAGTCCGCAGAGTGCCGAACCCGCGACGAATACAATGAAACCGGTGACATACAGTTTCTTGTTACCGTAGATGTCTCCCGCCCGGCCAACGCCGAGCAGGAGACTGCTTACGACCACGAGGTAGACAGTCGAGACCCACTCGATCCCGGCGACGCTCGCGTGAAGGTCCGACGCCATCACGGGCAGCAGAGTGCTGACGATGCTGCCGTCCAGCGCCGACATGAATGTGCCGACGCCGATCGTTATCAAGATGAGCCAGCGTTCTCGCGGGCTCACTTCAGTCATGCAGGCTTCTCGCCGACGTGTATCGCCGCGATGCCGAGCGAGAGCGACTTCCAGGAGACGTCCTTGAACCCAGCGCTCGTCATCTTCTTCGCCAGCTCCGGCTCGGCCGGGAAATTCGCGACGGAGCGAGGGAGATATCTGTACGCCGTTCGGTGTCCGCTGATCAGTCCGCCAATCGCCGGCAGTATTCCATTGAAGTAGAGCTGGTATCCGGCGTTGATGATTTTCGAGGGTGGCGTGGAGAATTCGAGAATCACGAATCGCGCACCTGGCTCGAGAATCCGGTGTACTTCGACGAGCGCGGCATCGAGGCCGGAGACGTTTCGGATTCCGAAAGCGACGATCGCGCCGGCCATTGAATTCGATGCGAGCGGCAGGCGCAGCGCATCGGCCGTGACCGGGTTTATTGGGCGTCCTCGCGTCTTGCTGCTTCCCGCTCTCAACATCGGCTCGGCGAAATCGGCTGCGACAATCGACCCGCGAAAAGCCGGTTCAGCAGCAAGCGCTGCGCTCACGTCCAGGGTTCCAGCGCAGAGATCCAGATAGCGACCCGCAGGATTTCTCGACAGCCCAAGCTTCGCAATCGCTTTTCGCCGCCAGATGCGGTCGATGTTGAGACTGAGAAGATGATTGAGAAGATCGTAGCGCGGCGCGATATCCGAGAAGATCTGCTTCACGTACTCGCTTTTTTCAGAGCCGCCTTCTGCCGCGCGGATGGCGGTGGTTTCGTCTGTTGTTCTCGCCATCGTTGGGAAAGTTGTCGGGCGCAGGATTACACAGCAAGCTAACTTAGTCTCCGAAAATGCCTGCCGGGTCCGTCTCTCCCCCACTCTCGGGTCTCTCCGATCCAGCCGTCGTCGAAATGGCGCGGAAGGGTTCCGAGGCCGCTTATCGCGAGCTGCTCACACGATATGAGCGGCCCGTTTTTTCGCTCGTGTTTCGCATGGTCCGTGACCGCGAAACGGCCGAGGATCTGGCGCAGGAAACGTTCATCAAGGTCCTGAACAACCTCGACCGCTACAGCCCGGAATTCAAATTCTCGAGCTGGCTGTTCAAGATCGCGAACAACCTCACGATCGATCATCTGCGCCGCCGCCGCGTAGATACTATCAGCATCGAAGGCGCTCCTGATGCCGTTACCGCTGAAAGCGCCCGCGCGACGTCGATTGCCGTCGTATCCGGCAATGAATCGCCGCTCGAGGAGCTCGAATCACGAGAGCTTGGAACAGCGATTGAGCGTGCGATAGGCAAGCTCAGGCCCGAGTACAGGGCCTGCATCATGCTTAGGCATGTCGAGGACAAATCTTACGAGGAGATAGCGGAGATCGTTAAGCTCCCGCTGGGCACGGTAAAGACCTATATCCACCGCGCCCGGCATGAGCTGAGGACCGCGCTCGGAGATGTTCGATGATTCATCGCACACGATGCGGGAATGACCTGTGTGATGAGCCATTCAGGCTCAGGAAAATCATTTACACGAACCTGAAACCCTGCTCCGGTACCCGCCGTAATCCTTCTGTGAGGACCTTTTGAAAGACGACGAGATCAACGACCAAGAGTTCGCGCCGATAGCGGCAGCAATGAAGGAGCTGCCCTATTTCGCGCCTTCTCCGCATTTCGCGGACAAGGTCATGGCGCGCGTCCGGATTCCTGGCGCCGCCGGGGTTCCAGTCGTCGCACGGCCAAGAGCTGTCGCCCCCGGATATATCGCGCCGCCCGTCCGTCACGAGAGTTACACGCCGGTTCGCCCCGACCTTCGTCGCTCCATCCCGGCCCGCCTCGCAGCAACCGCCCTCGTCGCAACTTTCGGAACTGCCATTGCGGCCATTGTCCTCGTCAGCGTCTTCAATATCGATTTGCTGGTCTTCGTCAGCCGGATCTTTGGACAAGGAGCAGTCGGCTTCCTCGCCGGGCTTGCCGCTGATGCCACGTCGAGCGTCGGTGCTACGGCCGCAAGCAGCACTGCCGCTGCCGGCACGGGCGCCGGAATCGCCGTCATCGGATCGTTCGTTGCCGGCGCCGCATTAGCCACCGCAGGCCTCCGGGCCGCAGCATCCGCAAGCCGGAAGGCAGCCTGATCATGCGTCGTCCCGCCCTGTTCTCTCTCATCGTAACAGCCGTCCTGATCCCTGGGGGCGGACATGCACAGGGCACCGTGATCGCAGCTGGAGCGATCAGGGGTCGGTCAGTCGTTGCCTATGAAGGAAAGACAATTCCGCCAGGAACCACAGTTCCCCGGTCGGTCGCAACGTTCGGCGGAAACCTCGACATCTACGGAACGGTCGGCCGCAATGCAACGGCCGTTGGCGGAGACGTCATCGTTCACAAGGGCGGCCGCGTAAATGGCAAGGCCACAGCCATTGGCGGTGTCGTGCGTCTCGAGGGCGGCACGGTTGGTGGACGAATCAGGACCATCGCACGCGACGTTGATTTCCGCGGATTCAGGGGATTCCGCGAATTTCGCGCGACACGTGATCTGCGCCCGATGCAGGCAATGCGTCATACGCCGCTTCGCTCGGTTGGAATCGCCATCACCTGGTTGTTGATCGTCACGCTCGTCGGATTCGCCTTGATGGCGTTCGGCCCCGACAAGCTCGAGATCGTGATCCGCACGATGCAGGGTGGAGTTGGCAAATCTCTGCTGACCGGCATCTTCGGACAGATCGCGATTCTTCCCGGCGCAATCGCGGTCATTGCTCTTCTGGCCGTCACGCTGATCGGAATCGTTCTGATTCCGCTCGGCCTCATGGCATTCATGTTTGCTGTCGCAGGCGTTGCGATGTTCGGATTCATCGCAGCAGCCACCATGACAGGCGCTGCACTCACGGGTGACAAGGCGCGTGATAACACGCCTCATGGTCGCATGCTGCGAGCGTTCCTTACAGGAAGCGCCGTCTACATGGGCATGTGGCTCCTCACGGCCGCGTTGAGCGGTGTCCCGTTGCTTGGCGCAATGCTCGAATCCTTCTCCGCCGCGGTGACGTTCATCGCAGTCACGACAGGCTTTGGGGCAGTTCTGCTCTCCTACTGGCGCGGCGAGTTCAGGCACACGCCGGCTGAACCAGCCATCTGACAACACCCGTTGTCGCTGGACCATCCCGGCATCTGAAATAAACGCCAGGCTGGAAGAGCTGCCCGTTATATAGTCCACGGCGATTTTTCCCACTTCGGCATAAGGGTTTCCCTGCCGACCTGAAGGCCTTTCTCCGATATCTGCCGAGTCCTCCTCGGCCTACGTTGTCTCGACCACCCATGACACGGTCTCGCCGGAAGCACGCAGCGCTCCCGCGCAGACCGTGCTCACCGCGCGCGACTCAAACCCACTGGTGCCGAGGCCACACGGATGACAGGATCAGCCGCAGGTTCACTCTCAGCCTCCGGCCCGAGGGTCGTGATGGACGAGTTTTCGTACGACGACGTAATCGTTCGAAAATTCCTGGTCGCAACGTTCGTGTGGGGGCTCATCGGGATGCTGGTGGGAGTTGTGATCGCCCTCCAGCTCGCGAACCCGGCTTTCAATCTCGGGCTGCCGTACGGGACATTCGGCAGGCTTCGTCCCCTGCATACGAATGCGGTGATCTTCGCCTTCGCCGGTAACGCGTTCTTCTGCGGTTGCTATTACAGCTCGCAGCGACTGCTCAAGGCCCGAATGTTCTCCGACGGATTGAGCAAGATCCACTTCTGGGGCTGGCAGCTGATCATCGTCGCTGCTGCGATCACGCTGCCACTTGGCTTCACGCAAGCCAAGGAGTACGCCGAGCTCGAGTGGCCGATCGACATCGCAATCACCGTGATCTGGGTGGTGTTCGCGATCAACTTCATCGGCACGATGGTCAAGCGGCGCGAGCGCCATCTCTACGTCGCAATCTGGTTCTACGTCGCAAGCATCATCACGGTCGCGATCCTCCACATCTTCAACAACCTCTCGATCCCCGCCGGACCTTTCAAGAGTTACAGCATCTACGCCGGCGTTCAGGATGCGTTCATGCAGTGGTGGTACGGCCACAACGCCGTCGCGTTCTTCCTCACGACGCCGTTTCTCGGGCTCATGTACTACTTCATGCCCAAGGCCGCCGAGGGTCCGGTATACAGCTACCGTCTCTCAATTCTTCATTTCTGGTCGCTGATTTTTCTGTACATCTGGGCGGGTCCGCATCACCTGCACTACACAGCTCTTCCCGAATGGGCGTCGACAGTTGGAATGCTGTTCTCGGTGATGCTGTGGGCGCCGAGCTGGGGCGGAATGATCAACGGTCTGCTCACGCTCCGTGGAAGCTGGCACAAAGTGGTGGACGATCCGATCCTGAAGTTCTTCGTCGTCGGCATCACGGCTTACGGCATGTCGACCTTCGAAGGCCCGATGCTTTCCATCAAGAGCGTCAACGCTCTTGCGCACTACACCGATTGGATCATCGCGCACGTGCACATGGGCACGCTCGGATGGAATGGCTTCATCACGTTCGGCATGATCTACTGGCTGCTGCCGCGGCTGTTTCAGACACAGCTCCACAGCAAGAGGCTCGCGGAGCTGCATTTCTGGATCGCGACATTCGGAATCATTCTGTACGTCGTTGCGATCTACAGCGCGGGAATTACGCAGGGACTGATGTGGCGCGCTTTCGACGAGACGGGCCGGCTCAGTTATCCGGACTTCGTCGAGACAGTCGCGCGTCTGATGCCGATGTACTGGATGCGCGTTGTGGGCGGATTGCTCTACTTCACCGGGATGCTGCTCTTCGGGTGGAATATCCTGATGACGTGGCGCAAACGTCCGGCAGTGTACGACGTGCCGGTGATTCGCGCGCCAGCACTCGCTCGCCGGTACGAGGAGCCGCACGAAGCCGCTGCGCCCACGGGAGTGTTCGCACGATTCACTTCGATGCGATTCCACCGCGACTGGGAACGGATGCCACTGGTCTTCACGGTTCTGGTGTTCGTCGCAATCGCGATCGCGTCGCTGTTCGAGATCATTCCGACGTTCCTCATCAAGTCGAACGTACCGACAATTGCGTCGGTCAAGCCTTACACTCCGCTCGAGCTGTATGGTCGCGACATATACATCCGCGAAGGGTGCTTCAACTGCCACTCGCAGATGATTCGTCCGCTGCGATACGAGACCGAGCGTTACGGGGAGTACTCGAAGCCTGGTGAGTCGGTTTACGACCATCCATTCCTCTGGGGATCACGCCGCATCGGGCCGGATCTCGCGCGCGAAGGCGGGAAGTATCCGAATCTCTGGCATGTCCGACACTTCGCGAATCCGCGCGAGATCACGGCGAAATCGATCATGCCGTCGTATCCGGGCTTCGCTGCCAACAACATCGACTGGCCGGTAATTCAGAAGCGCGTCCAGGTCATGGCGATGCTCGGCGTTCCTTACGGCAACGCAATCACGCAGGCAGAGTCGATGGCGAAAACGCAGGCCGCGGAGGTCGCCGATGACATCGCGAAGTCCGGCGGGCCGGCGGGCCTTCAGGACAAGGAGATCGTCGCGATCGTCGCTTACATCCAGCGACTCGGTCGCGACATCAAAGGCGATACAGCGGCCAAGGCTCCAGTTGTCGCGGCATCTGGTCTTCCCATAACGACTGGAGGTCACAAGTGAGCCTGACTGACTTCATGAGCAATGCGGGTCTCGCGATCTATGCGGAAGTTGGAATGGTGCTGTTCTTCATCGCCTTTGTCGCGATCGCCTGGTGGGTGTTTCGGCCAGCCAGTCGGAAGCGGTGGGTGAACGATGCAAAGATGCCGCTCGACGACACACATCCACAGAAGCCACGCCAGCACGAGGACTGACTCATGGCCGACACTGAGAAGAAGAAAGAGAAGGATCGTCTGCTCGAACACTCATACGACGGCATCCAGGAATACGACAATCCGATGCCGCGGTGGTGGGTGTTGACATTCTGGGCGACGATCATCTTCGCCGGGCTTTACACGCTCAACTTCGCCGGCATCGGAACGGGATCAGGTCGGATCGCGGCGTATGAGAAGGAAATGGCTGCGTTTCGTGCAGCGCACCCTTCGCCGGCCGGGCTGACAAGTCCAGAAAAGCTGCTGGCTTTGACGAAAGACGGTCACGAAGTCTCCGAAGGAAAGAAGGTCTTCGTGAAGAACTGCGTTCCGTGTCACGGTCCTGATGGCGGCGGGGTGATTGGTCCAAATCTCACCGACAATGCGTGGATACATGGCGGGAAGATTCAGGAGATCAACGCGACTATAACCAACGGTGTTCTCGCCAAGGGAATGCCGCAGTGGGGCAAGATTCTCAAGCCGGAAGAGATCGATGAAGTGACGACGTTCGTGTGGTCGATCTACGGAACCACTCCGGCAAAACCGAAAGCGCCGGAAGGAGTAGTGGTCGCACGATGACAGTTCCGGCAGCGATCGGGCGCGTTCTCCCGACGATGAACCAGGACGGATCCCGCAACTGGATTCGTCCAAAGCCGGCCGACGGGGCCTGGTGGCACAGGCGCCGAATCGTCGCCTACGCTCTCATGGTTGTCTTTTTTGCGATTCCGCATATCCGCATCAACGGCATGCCTGCAATCATGCTCGACCTGCCGCAGCGGCACTTCACGATTCTCGGGACGACGTTCCTGCCGACAGACACGCTTCTGCTGATGCTGCTGCTGGCGAGCGCCGTGGTTTCCATTTTTCTCTTCTCTGCCCTGTTTGGCCGAGTGTGGTGTGGCTGGGCGTGTCCGCAGACGGTGTACATGGAATTCATCTTCCGTCCGATCGAGAGGCTGATCGAAGGCGGACGCAGCGGATCGCTGATACTCGACAAGAATCGTTCGCACTTTCACTGGCGTCGTCTGTTGAAGTACGGCGTGTATCTCGTGATCGCGCTGTTCCTGGCGCACACGTTCCTCGCGTATTTCGTCGGCGTCGATGCGCTTGAGAGGTGGGTGAGGTTGTCACCTTACGATCATCCCACGCCGTTCCTCGTGGTGGCGGCGACCACAGCGCTGATCTTTTTCGACTTCACGTACTTTCGCGAGCAGACCTGCCTCATCGCCTGCCCGTATGGACGCTGGCAGTCGGCGCTGCTCGACAATGAGTCGCTCATCGTTACGTATGACGCGAAGCGAGGCGAGCCGCGCCAGCATGGCGTTAAGAACCGGCCCGCGAGTGCCGGCGACTGTGTCGCGTGCAACGCATGCGTCATTACCTGCCCCACCGGCATCGACATCCGCAACGGCCTTCAGATGGAGTGCATCCACTGCACTCAGTGCATCGATGCATGCGACGCGATCATGGATCAGGTCGGAAAGCCGCGCGGACTCATTCGCTACGCGTCACTCGACCAGCTCGCGGGTAAGCCGCGCCACCTGCTCCGTCCGCGCGTCATTCTTTATCCCGCAGCCCTGCTTCTGCTCCTCGGCGGCTTCGCGTTTGCGCTCGAGACAAAGGCGAAGGCCGACGTCATGATTCTGCGAAGCCAGGCGGAGCCGTTCACGGTCGAGCAGGACGGCCGGGTGGCGAACCAGATCCGCGTGAAGATCGCGAACCGTTCGCTGCGCGATCACGAGTATGCCATCTCCATTCTTGGTGCAGATTCGGCGCAAGTGATCGCGCCGGAGAGTCCGCTTGCCGTCAAAGCTGGTGATCAGCGGACTACAAGTGTCTTCGTCCTGCTCCCGGCAAGCGCTTTCAGCGGCGGGCGTCGCGACATCAAGGTGCGAATCACAGACGGGGTCGATTACGCCGACGAGCTTCCCTTCAACCTTCTCGGTCCGACCAGGTCGGCAAAATCGCCGTGAGTCCCATCATCCGCAAAGACCGAATCTGGCCGACGATCATCGTCGGTATGCTCAGCGTCTACGTTGCCTTCGGCCTGATCGCAGCGCGCGTCGCGAGTCACGACCCGAATTTCGCGATCGAGCCAGACTACTATCACAAGGCAGTGATGTGGGACTCGACTCTCGCCCTGTCGCGTCGCAGCGCAGCACTTGGCTGGCGTCTGATTCCAACGCTCGGTCCCATCGGGGAAGGGAGCAAGGCACCGCTCGCGTTCGAAGTTCTTGACTCGCTCAACGGGTTCGTCACGAATGCGCACGTATCCGTGGAAGCTCGACAAGTCGCGCATGCTGAAGACGTGACCAGCGCCATCCTCAGCGAACACGGGGACGGAGAGTATGTGGCGCAGCTTCCACTTGCCCGTCCCGGCCTTTGGGAATTTCGCGTCGTCGCCACACGCGGCCCGGACCGGTTCGCAACGACACTCCGAATGGATGCTTCGACGACAGGCGATGCACAGGTGGTCGCCGAGCGTCCCGGTGATCCATCTCCATCCCGCGCCCAGGCCGGCACACGTCGAGAGAACGAACAGTCGAATGTGAGGCGATAAGCGCGTGACGCTTGCGCTTGCCGTCCTCGTCGCGAGCCTGCTTGGATCCGTGCACTGCGCGGCGATGTGCGGAGCGTTCGTCTGCTTTTATGCGTCCCCGAACACTCTGGCTTCATCCTGGCGAGACGAAGCCGGCGCGCACGCAGCCTACAATCTCGGCCGGCTTGTTTCGTATTCAGCGCTTGGAGTCGCTGCCGGTGCGCTCGGACATGCGCTGAACGCGGCAGGAACGCTGGCTGGTATTCAGCGCGCAGCGGCGATAACCGCCGGCACGCTGATGATCGTCTGGGGTGCGTACTCAGTGATGGCGGCTCTCGGTATTCCCGTGCACGCATTCACGGTACCCGGATCGTGGCGCAGGGCAATGGGAAGCGTTCTGCTCAGGCTTCGCGAGCAACCTCCTGTGATTCGCGCATCAGCGACAGGACTCACGACGACGCTTCTGCCCTGCGGATGGCTATATGCGTTCGTCATCACCGCGGCAGCAACCGGATCTGCATCGGCAGGTGCGATGGTGATGTTCGTATTCTGGATCGGCACGCTTCCGGTCATGCTG
Organism: Gemmatimonadaceae bacterium; assembly: GCA_017881685.1. Classification (GTDB taxonomy): domain Bacteria; phylum Gemmatimonadota; class Gemmatimonadetes; order Gemmatimonadales; family Gemmatimonadaceae; genus UBA4720. The sequence continues at coordinate 5,522 of JADGQR010000070.1, read as the reverse complement.
GCCGTCGGATTCGGCGCGCGTCGTCTCATGGGATCGTTCGGTGCGCGCATGCCACTTGTGAGCGGGACCGCGATCATCGTCCTCGGATTTCTTGCCATTGCGGGACGCATCGGTGGCGTGTCGTCGCACATGATGCAACACGTGCCATGATCGGATCGCGCTCGGCAGTAATTGGAGTCTCTTGCACGCACTGCGGGCTAAGTGTTCCACCGGCCTTCGTTCAACCGGATGCGACTGAGCAGTATTGCTGCCAGGGATGCCGCGCCGCTGCCGAGTTTCTCTCGGCAAACGGGCTGGCGGAATACAAGGCGTTTCGCGACAAGCGGGGCGTCGCTGTGCAATCAACCGGGCGCAGCTACGAGGAATTCGATCATCCGGCGTTCGCAGAGCTGTACGTGCGTCCGGCATCCGATGGATTGAACTCCACCGAGCTCTATCTCGAAGGCGTTCACTGCGCGTCGTGCGTCTGGCTTGTCGAGCGAGTGCCGCTTCTCATTCCCGGCGTTGCGCGGGCCGAGCTCGATGTGCGCCGGTCATTGGCCCGCATCGAATGGAACAGTGCAGAAGTGACATTGTCCGCCATCGCGCGCACGCTGGACCACATCGGCTACGCGCCGCACCCATTCCGTGGTGTGGCACGCGACTCCATGCGCCGACGCGAAGACCGCGCGATGCTCGCGCGGATCGGAGTCGCCGGCGCGATTGCGGGCAACGTAATGCTCGCATCACTCGCACTGTACGCCGGCGGTTTCTCGGGTATGGAAGGGTCATACGAGCGACTGTTTCGCTGGGTCTGCTTCGGACTCACGGTCCCCGCGATTCTCGGTCCCGGCCGGGTTTTCTTTGTGGGTGCCTGGGCGGCGTTGCGTGCACGGACGCTCCATATGGATCTGCCGATCGCGGTCGCTCTTGGTGCAGGCGTGCTCAGAGGAGCGATCAACACCGTAACGGACAGTGGCCCGATCTACTTTGACGGCGTCACGATCCTGATCTTCCTCCTGCTCACTGGCCGTTTCCTCCAGCAACGCGGACAGCGCGCGGCAACAGACGCGGCGGAGCTGCTCTACTCCCTCGCTCCGTCGACTGCGCATGTCGTTGATGCCGATGGAAGGGAGCGTGAAGTGCCCGCTGTCGCGCTGTTGCCAGGTATGGAAGTGCAGGTACGCGCAGGCGAAACTTTCCCTGCCGACGGCGTCGTGACTGATGGGCGCACCGAGATCAACGCATCGCTGCTCACCGGCGAATCGCGCCCGGTCTCGGTAACGAGCGGCGATTCAGTGTTCGCGGGAACGTTGAATGTCTCAGCACCAGTGCGCGTTCGCGTGGACGTTGCCGGCGAGACAAGCCGGCTCTCGAAACTGCTGCATCAAGTCGAAGAGAGCATTCGGCGCCGAGCGCCTGTTGTTGCATTCGCGAACCGACTGGCTGGGTGGTTTGTCGGTGCGGTACTCACACTCGCTGCAATCACCTTCATCATCTGGTATCAGCGCGATCCGATGCGTGCATGGGACAATGCGATCGCGTTGTTGATCGTGACATGTCCTTGCGCTCTGGCGCTTGCTACGCCGCTCGCTGTTACGATCGCAGTCGGTCGCGCCGCACGAATCGGCATTTTTCTCAAGGGTGGTGATGCGCTCGAGTTGTTCTCACGACCTGGCACCCTCGTAATCGACAAGACGGGCACGTTGACGGAAGGTCGCACCGCGCTCGTCGAGTGGCTTGGCGAGACGTGGGTTCAACCGCTCGTTCTCGCACTCGAAGTCGGATCATCGCATCCGTTGGCCGATGGATTCCGTCGAGCGTGGCCTTCGCTCACTGCGCTGCAGGCCGAGAATGTGGCGCATTATGCCGGCGGCATCGCAGGTTCAGTGGCAGGTCACGAAGTGGCGATTGGATCGCCGCGATTCGTCGAGGCCCGTGCGACGGGTTACAACGCATTCATCGCGCGACTCAGTGATGCGACACTCACTCCGGTGCTCATCGCCGTCGATGGACATGTTGTTGCGGCAGCGGGAATGGGCGACAAGGTGCGCGACGACGCACTGACGTCACTCGATGCAATGCGTGCTCGCGGGTGGAAGACGATTCTTCTCTCCGGAGATGATCCTGCGGTCGCCGCAATCGTCGGTGCTCAGCTTGGATTCGCGCCGGATGAAGCCATCGGCGGAGCGACGCCGGAGCAGAAGCTTGCCTATATCGAGCATGCGGTTTCTGATGCGCATTCGATGCCTCGTGCCAGGCGCGGCGCAATCGTCATGGTCGGAGATGGCGTCAACGACGCCGCCGCGATTGCCGCAGCCGATGTCGGTGTCGGCGTTCATGGCGGTGCCGAAGCATCACTTGTCACCGCAGATGTGCATCTCACAACGCCGGGACTCGAGCCGCTCATCCAACTGGTCGAGGGCGCGAATAGAGCCATGCACGTCATCCGCCGTAACATCGCCTTCTCGCTGGTCTACAATCTGATCGGCGTCGCACTGGCGATGAGCGGTGTGATCAGTCCGCTCATTGCGGCGATCATGATGCCGGCGAGCTCGCTGACCGTCGTGCTTGGCAGCTGGCTCGGCAAGACGTTCGACGCGTCTCAGCATAGTGTTGCGTCGAACGCTGCTCAGCGGTCTACGGGCGGCATGTCGATGGAGGCGGCAGCATGAGCGTGATCTTCATCGTGTTGCCGCTCGCGCTGCTCGTAGTGGCGATCGCGGTGGTCGCATACGTCTGGTCCGCGCGTGCGGGCCAGTTCGACGATCTCGACACGCCCGCGGTTCGCATGCTTCACGACGATGACGGCCCAACGCACGTCGAACCGCCCGGATCGGACGGCTCGACGAATTAGAAGATCCTGCGCGAGAATCCTACGAAGTGCTCTTCTCCGTCATGTACGCAGCCAACACCTTCTCGGCCGTCTGCAACAACGCTTTCGCTGCCGCCGAAGATGGCTCGCTGACGACAATCGGAATGCCGGAGTCTCCTCCAACAAGTACCTGAGGATAAAGCGGTATCTGACCAAGAAGCGGAACGCCCAGCTCATCGGCCAGACGCTCGCCGCCGCCCTCGCCAAAGATCTTCGTCGGCTTGCCGCAGTGCGGACACTCGAGCCAGCTCATGTTCTCGATGACGCCGATCACGGGCACATCAACACGCTGGAACATCTTCGCGCCACGAAGGGCATCGCCTGCCGCGACATCCTGCGGCGTCGTCACGATGATCGCGCCGGTTACGTGAGTGGCCTGAACGAGTGAGAGCTGCGCGTCGCCGGTGCCGGGAGGCATGTCGACGAGAAGAAAGTCGAGCTGTCCCCAGTTCACATCGCGGAGAAACTGGGTGATGACTTTCATTATGATGGGTCCGCGCCAGATCGCCGGCTGATCGCGCTCGATCAGGAAGCCGATGCTGACCAGCTTGATTCCGTGCGCTTCGAGCGGAATGATGCGCGCGTTCTCGTCCACCTGAAGGGGCTCGTTGATTCCCATCATGCGCGGGATGTTCGGCCCGTAGATGTCGGCGTCCATGAGTCCCACACGCGCGCCACGCTCCGCGAGGGCAACGGCGAGATTTGTCGCAACGGTGGACTTCCCCACTCCGCCTTTGCCGCTCGAAACGGCAATCACTGTCCCGAGATTGGGATAGTTCACGGGCGTCGGAGCGGGAACAGCGGCCCGCTGCGATTGCGCTTCCTGTCCCATCACCGGCAACGAGCGCGGTTTCCCTTGAGGTTTTGGCGGCAGTGCTTCGTTCGTGTCGGCCGGCCGCACCGAGCTTCCACCGGGTTGCGCTGCATCCTTGATGTCGACGCGAACCTCTGTCACGCCATCGAGTTGCTCGACAGCCTGTCGCGCGTCACGGACGATCGTCGCGTCATCAGCGGCCGACAGAAGAATGCTGAATCGAACTTTGCCGTCGGTGGTTGTTGCGACGTCGCGAACCATTCCCGCTTCGAGAATGTTGACGCCGAGGCGGTTGTTTCTAACGCTCGCGAGAGCGGTGTCTATGCGTACCTGAAGGTTGTCGGACATGGTGGTAAAACTAACAACCTGGGAGTCTATCCCGAGCTCGCTCCGTCCCAAGTGAAGGGGTTAGGGCTAGAGAGACTGAAGAGACTGAAGAGACCACGGAGAAAATATTGGGTTGATCAACTCGGAGCGCAGAATCTTCTTGTGCTCAAAGTGACAAACCAAATCTTCTATTTTTCCGTGCTTTCTTCGGTCTCTCTAGTCAAGCCGTTGAGGCGTAGACTGAGCCAGCCGAGCAAAGACCAAGGCCTAGCCCTCGAGCCGAACCTCGCTCACCTCGACGACACGCTGCTTCACGTGCGCCGCAATGCCCGTCGCAAAGATCGACGGCGAAACTGAACAATCCGGGCAATTGCCCTCGATCCGAATGACCAGGACCCCGGTCCCGGAATCGAACTCCACAAGCTCGAGCCGGCAGTGCTCGATTCGGAGCATGGGCTGCACTTCGACCAGAACAGTCGAGATGCTCTGCTCTATCGCCGATTGCGTCCTGCCCCGTTTCCGCCTCAATCCCCGCATCCATTCAAGATAAGATTCGGACCGCGAAGCTGCCACAAAAACCGCGCAAACGTCTGGCGCCCCGCACGCCGAAATCTCTTGCTGTGTAGTGGTTTACATGCCAGTTTGCAGTCAGGACTACCTCTGCAGGACTCACATGAAATACCCTGAAGTCCGGAACTACGTCGCCGGCGATTTCGTCAAAGGCGAGCACGACTATTTGGACGTCTTCAATCCGGGCGATGGCTCGGTCATCTCGAAGGTCCCTCTCTCGTCGCGCGAAGACGTCGATCGAGCCGTGCAGGTCGCCCTGGCAGCCTTCCCGGCCTGGTCGTCGACGCCGATCAAGGAACGCGTCCAGATCTTCTACCGCTACCGCGCCCTTCTTGAGCGCGACATCGAAGAGCTCACGGCCCTCATCACCGAAGAAAACGGAAAGGTCTACGGCGAGGCAAAGGCGGAAGTCCTCAAGTCGATGGAACTGACCGAGTTCGCCTGCTCCCTTCCGCAGATCACGGCAGGAGAAGTCCTCGAGGTCAGCCGCGGCGTCGAATGCCGCATCGAACGATTCCCGCTCGGCGTCGTCGCCTCGATCGCTCCGTTCAACTTCCCGAACATGGTCCCGAACTGGACCATCCCGAACGCGATCGCACTCGGCAACTGTCTCATCCTCAAGCCGTCGGAGATGGTCCCGCTGTCGGCGAACAAGATCGCTGAGCTTCTGAAGGAAGCGGGCCTTCCTGAAGGTGTCTTCCAGGTCGTGCATGGAGGGAAGGACGTCGTCGAAGCGATCTGCGATCACTCCGGAATCGAAGCGATCAGCTTCGTCGGCTCGACGAAGATCGCGAAGCTCGTCTATCGCCGAGGCACCGCGAATCTCAAGCGCGTTCTCGCGCTCGGCGGAGCAAAGAATCACCTCATCGTGATGCCCGACGCCGACCTCGAAATGACTTCGTCAAACGTCGTCGCATCGATGTCGGGGTGTGCCGGACAGCGATGCATGGCTGCTTC
>JADGQR010000069.1 GCA_017881685.1 Gemmatimonadaceae bacterium | reverse complement strand
GATTTGCCCCCGGAGCAGTTCCGAGCGATCGGACATTCGCTCGTCGACTCCGTCGCGGATTTTCTGCGCGATCTGCCGGGGGCGCCGACGGCCACAAGTCTTCTCCCTGATTCCCTACGCGCCGTCCTCGGCCAGCGCGAGCTGCCGGAGAACGGACGCGACATCGCGCCGGTAATCGAAGAGTTCGCGCAGACGTTCTTCAAGTACTCCACCCACAACGGCAGCCCCCGTTTCTTCGGTTACATCACGTCATCGGCTGCACCGGTGGGAGTGCTGGCCGACATGCTCGCTGCCGCGGTGAATCCGAATTGCGGGGCGTGGGCGCTCTCGCCGATTGCCACCGAGATCGAGAACGAGACCATTCGCTGGCTGTCGAAGTTCATGGGTCTTCCCGGCACCTGGGACGACTTGATCGTGAGCGGCGGGAACATGGCGAACATGGTCGGCTTCACTGCGGCGAGGACCGCGAAGGCGGGTTGGGACATCCGGTCCGATGGTCTCACGGCGAAGGATGCCGGACGTCTCGTTCTCTACACATCGAAGGAGACCCACACGTGGGTCAACAAAGCTAGTGACCTTGGCGGGTTGGGTACATCCGCGGTCCGCTGGATTCCGACCGACCACGAGCTGCGGATGCGGGTGGATCTGCTCGAGGAATCGATCGCGGCGGATCTCGCCGCCGGTCTCGCTCCATTCATGGTGATCGGCACCGCGGGTACAGTCGGTACTGGAGCGATCGATCCGCTCCCCGCAATCGCCAAAGTCTGCAAGAAGTACAACTTGTGGTTTCACGTCGACGGCGCGTACGGCGCGCCCGCGGTCGCGCTCGCGGACGCCAGCGACGATCTCAAGGGACTGCGGCTCGCTGATTCCATCGCGATCGATCCTCACAAGTGGCTCTACAGCCCGCTCGAGGCTGGCTGCCTTCTGACGAAACACTCCTCCGCGCTTCGCGACGCCTTCGCGTTCAAGCCGCACTACTACCAGTTCGATGACAACGAGGGGCAGGAGGTGAAGAACTACTTCGAGTACGGGCCGCAGAACTCGCGCGGATTTCGCGCGCTCAAGATATGGCTCGGCTTCCAGCAGGTTGGGGCGAGCGGCTACCGGACGATGATCGCCGACGAGATCGCGCTCGCGCACAAGCTGCATGAGATGATCGGCGGCCACGATTCACTTGAAAGAGGAACAGTCTCGCTCAGCATCACGACGTTCCGGTACGTGCCGCACGATCTGCGCGGGGCCGCGGACGACGGTTCTCTCACGACGTATCTCAACGAGCTGAACGAGCGCATCGTCACCGCGATAAGGCTGAGCGGAGAAGCGTTCGTCTCCAACGCCTATGTCGAAGGGCACTTCATGCTCCGCGCCTGCATTGTGAATTTCCGTACGACACTGAAGGACGTCGCAGTGCTGCCGGACCTGGTAGTTCGCATCGGACGAGAGCTGGACGCGAAACTCCGCCCTACGAGTTCAGTAGTTCTCGCACGCGATTCAGCAGCCCGACAGTCGAAAACGGCTTCTCGATGAATGCGTAGCGCGATCCATCGAACGCCGTCCGTGCAATCTCTTCGGCGTAGCCCGACATCACCAGGACCCGCACTTTGGGTCTCATTTCGATCAGGCGCGGCACCAGATCGGCGCCGCCCATCTCCGGCATCATGCTGTCCGTCAGAAGGAAATGAATCTCCCCCTCGTGCGCTCGCGCGACCTCGAGAGCGTCAACACCCGTTCTCGCCTCCAGCACGCTGTAACCCTCTCTCGCGAGAATGCGGCGCACGGCCTCGCGAGTCGGCTCTTCATCCTCGACGAGCAATATCGTCTCGGTAGCAACCCTGTCTGAGGTTTTTGTCGGCCTTGCATCTTCCTGGTCAGGAGCGCCATCCACTCGCGGAAGAAAGATCTTGAACGTTGTCCCGTGTCCCGGCTCGCTGTAAACCCAGATCGTGCCATTGCTCTGAGTAACGATGCCGTGGACGGTGGCTAACCCAAGTCCGGTGCCCTTCCCAAGAGCCTTGGTGGTGAAGAACGGCTCGAAGATTTTCGAAACCGTTGCCTTGTCCATTCCTGTTCCGGTGTCGATCACCGTGATGCAGACGTAGGGGCCGGGTCGAGTTTCTGAATCCTGAGCAGTGGAATCCACCTGGACCCTATGCGTCCTGACGACCAGCTTGCCGCCATTTGGCATCGCGTCGGACGCGTTGATCGCGAGATTGAGGAGGACCTGTTCGATCTGCCCAGCGTCCGCTTTCACCGCGCCCAGGTCGGGCGCGAGATCGGTGACGAGCTCAATGTTCTCGCGCACGACTCTTCGCAGCAGCCCTTGCATCCCTTCGATCACTTCGTTGACGCAGAGAACACGTGGGTTCAACACCTGCTGTCTGCTGAATGCCAGGAGCTGGCGCGTCAAACGGCCGCCACGGTCGGCGGCTTTCATTATTTCCCGGGCGTCGTGGTGCCTCTCGTCCGTCTCCTGAATCCCCTCGAGCAGGAATTCGCTCGACATGCCGATCACGGTCAGGATGTTGTTGAAGTCGTGCGCAACTCCCCCAGCAAGGCGGCCAATCGCGTCCATCTTC
>JADGQR010000068.1 GCA_017881685.1 Gemmatimonadaceae bacterium | reverse complement strand
CAAGCGACTCGATCGTTACGGACATTTCTCCGTCGCCTCGGCTCATATGGCAATCGAGGATGCCGGGATAGATCTCGCGACCGAAGACCGTGAACAGATTGGCTCGACGATGGGAAGCGCACTCGGCGGACTGGAATTCGCCGAACAACAGCTACACAACTTTCTGACCGAGGGCGTCAGGGCCGTCGACCCGATGCTCGCGCTTTGCGTCTTTGGCGGCGCGGCGAGCTGCAACATCGCAATCGAGCTTGGAGTGTCTGGTCCGAACTCGACGAACTCGATGAGCTGCGCGTCGGGAACGATCGCAATCGGCGAAGCGTTCCGGCTGATTCGTGACGGTTACGCCGACGTGATGATCAGCGGTGGAGCTGAAGCACCACTCGCCCCTCTCTGCTTCGGCGCGTTCTCGATCATTCGCGCGATGTCGACTCGCAACGACGATCCGGCGAGTGCTTCGCGCCCGTTCGACAAGGATCGCGACGGATTCGTAATGGGTGAAGGCGCCGCAGTGCTCGTTCTCGAGGAGTACGATCGTGCTATCGCGCGCGGAGCAAAAATTTATGCGGAAGTCGTCGGGTTCGGCGTTACGAATGACGCGTACCATATGACGGCTCCGCGCCCGGACGGATCGCAGGCCGCGCGATCGATGCGACTCGCACTGCGCGACGCTAACGTCACTCCCGGCGAGATCGGTTACATCAACGCTCACGGAAGCTCGACGCCGTTGAACGATCCGACGGAAACGAAAGCATTGAAGGATGTTTTCGGCGAGCGGGCGTACTCGATGCCGGTGAGCGGGACGAAGGGCTACTACGGACATGCCCTCGGCGCGTCCGGTGCCATTGAAACCGCGATTTCCGCATTGGCGATTTCGCGAGAATGGCTTCCGCCAACCGTGAACCTCGCCGTTGCCGACGCGGCGTGCGATCTTAACTTTCTGCCCGGCACGGGGCGCAATGAGCGCGTCGAGCATGTAATGACCAACTCGTTCGGATTTGGCGGCATAAATGCCGCGCTCGTACTTCGCCGCGTGATCTGACGCACTGAGAACGGCGTGGTCCTCACATCAACAGGGAGTACTTCGATGCGGGATTCCTGGCGCCATTTCGTCGCCGAGTTCATTGGGACGTACGCACTCGTGTTCGTCGGCGGCGCGGCAATCATGATCGCGAAGGACACCGCAAGCCCGGCGGGACTTCTCGAGATTGCACTTGCTCATGGATTGATACTCGCCGTGATGGTCAGTGCGCTGATGCGCATCTCGGGTCATTTCAATCCGGCGATCACGATTGGATTCCTCGCCGCACGCCGGATCGAGCCAATGATGGCAGGTGTCTACATCGTCGCTCAGGTCATCGGAGCGATCGTCGCAGCGTACACGCTCAAGTTCACGTTCCCGTACACGTTGTTCGAAGTGACGCGGGGCGGCGGACAGTCTCTCGCTCTTCAGGTCTCGGGCCCGCAGGGATTCGTGCTCGAGTTCGTGGCGACGTTCTTCCTTGCGCTCGTCGTGTTCGGGACCGCAGTCGATTCAAAGGCTCCGAACATTGGAGGTCTGGCGATTGGCCTGACATTGTCTGCCGGCATTCTCGCGATTGGACCTCTCACGGGTGGGTCGATGAATCCGGCTCGTTCGTTCGGACCCGCTGTCGCGAGCGGTGTTTACGAAGCACAGCTGATCTACTGGATCGCTCCAATTGCCGGTGCGGTGGCCGCGTCGCTGCTCTACGAGTATCTGTTCATCAGACGCGACGTCGAGCCGGCAGATCACGGCACTCTAAGCCCCGCCGCAACGACCGACGAAAAGTCTCAGCGGAAGGCTCACTAAGCCGCTGCCGGCGGTGAATCAGCGATGGAAGGCTGAGGAGAGTCTTCCATCGCGATAGTCAGAACAAGGCACATCATCACCATGACGCCGGCGATGACAAACGGCACGCCTTTGCCAAAGACGTCCATCCCGTAGCCCGCCATGAGCGGAAATGCAACGCGCGATACGCCTCCGAACGTGTGCTGGACTCCCATGTAGAGACCGCGATCGCGCTGTGGCACGACTCGCGACAGCATGGCCGTAACGCAGGGAAAAACGAAGGCGGTTCCCACCGGCATCAGCGTCAGCGCGACGAGCATGGTCGGATATGTGTAGATGCGCGCAACGGATACGAGGCCCATGGCAAGAAATACAAGTCCAAGTCGCGCGAGCTTCACCTCACCCAGCCATTCGATCATTCGGCCGAGAATTCCGGTGCGAACGATCACTCCAATTCCGCCGATGTACATCACAAAGTAGCCGACGTTCGTCTCGTTGATTCCAAGCCGGTCTGCGAGAACGAGCGGAAGCATCGGCGTAGTTCCGTAAAACGCGCCGATTGCGACCGCATAAAGCCAGATGAGACGCGACGCCGGAGCTTTCGGATGAACGATGACTCCGCGAATTGCGCCGGCGCCGGTGCTTGGTGCGACACCGGCGTGGTCGTGTGTAGTAGTCGCCTCCTTCGATTCACGCAGGAATCGCCACGCGAAGATGCTGACAAAGATGCAAAGCGAAGCCGAGCCGAGACCTGGCGCGGTGTGCCCGCCTGCGCGAACGAGGACGGATCCAATCGCAGGACCGATCACGGCACCGAGGCTCGTCACAGCGGAAAGCCAGCCGAGCGACTTGGCTCTGTCCTTCCCTTCGCTGATGTCGGCGACGTAGGCTTGCACGACGCCGATCGTTCCGCCGCCGAGTCCCTGAATGATCCGCGAGAGGAACAACAGCCAGAGCGTTCCAGCAAACGCGAAGATCACGTAGGCGACGGCGGAGATCAAAAGACCGAAAAGAATCGCAGGTCGCCGGCCGTAGCGATCCGACATCCATCCCCACCCGGGAGCGCTCACGAGCTGCGCGACGGAGAACGCGGCAACGAGTGCACCGACCATTGCCGCACTCGCGCCCAGGCGGGTCGCATAGAATGGCAAAAGCGGAAAGATGATTATCAGTCCAAGCATGTCCACGAACGCCGTGACCATGAGGACCGTGAGCTTTCCCTTCACTCGCGTGCTCCGTTGATGAGGGAGCGAACCGACTCCGGTGTTACCAATCTAGAAGCCGGAAATTGGAACGTAACTGGCGGTATGTGTATGAAATTGAGAACCAGGAGACATCGATGAACAAGACAATCAAGCTCATCAGCTTCGCAGCCATTTGCGCGATATTCGCTGCATGCGCGTCGATGGGAAAGCAGGGACCGATAGCGAAGAGTCCGGATACCACAGTCGTTGTGGACAACCGGGCATCCCTCGATATGAACATCTATATCATTAGAGGCGGACAGCGGATAAGACTCGGAACTGCCAATGCGCTCTCGACGACTCGGCTCACGATTCCGAAAGGGATCATTCTCGGACCGACCGAGGTTCGATTCCTCGCAGATCCGATCGGAAGCAGCCACACTCCCATTTCGGAAACGATCACGGTAAACGAAGGCGATGAGATAGGTCTTACCTTACCACCCTTCTAGAAACGACGGATCGAGCGCTTCGGCTGACGTCTGGCCGCAGAGCCCAAGCTGCAGGTCGATGTCAGCCATGAAGGTTCGCAGCAAATGGGTGACGCCCTCTTCTCCGTGGCTCGCGAGCGCGTAAGCGTACGGCCTTCCCAGCAAGACTGCCTTCGCCCCGAGCGCGAGCGCTTTGAGAACGTCTGCGCCATGACGCACACCGCTGTCGAGAAGAACAGTTATTCGGTCGTTTACAGCTTTGACAACAGCGGGCAACGCGTCGAGCGTGCCGACCGCGCCGTCTGCCTGACGTCCTCCGTGGTTTGAAACGACCACACCGTCGACGCCGTGGTCCGCGGCTTTTGAAGCGTCATCGGGATGGATGATTCCCTTGATGAGGATCGGCAGCTTCGTCACCGATCTCAGCCAGGCGACATCTGTCCAGTTGAAAGCAGGATGCGTGAACACGTCGAGGAATTGTCTGACTCCGGCTCCGGGATCCTGCTCCGGCGGCTTTGTGCACATCGAGCGGAAAACCGGATCACTGAAATAGTTGGCGACTCCGTCGGCCTTGAGAAACGGCAGATAACCGAGCCGCAGATCCTGCGGGCGCCAACCCAGCGCTGGCGTATCGACCGTGACGACAATCGCTGAGTAGCCCGCCGCCTCAGCACGAGACACGAAGCTCGCGCTCAGCTCCTTCACGCGCGACGGATAAAGCTGGAACCAGCGTGTGGCCGGACCCATCTCTTTCGCGACTTCTTCCATGGAGGCAGAAGACACACTGCTCAGGATGATTGGAATTCCTGCCGCTGCTGCAGCTCTCGCCGGAACGCGCTCGCCTTCGGGATGTAGAATCCCCTGCACGCCGATCGGCGCAAGAAGAAATGGCGCAGCGATGCGCTTCCCAAAAATCTCAACCGAAATGTCGCGGACGTTTACGTCGCGAAGAGTTCGCTGGACAATTCTGGCACGATCGAATGCCTCGCGATTGGCGCGCATGGTATTTCCGCCGCCGGCCGCTCCCGCGACGTACCAATACGCCTCATCGGTGAGTTTCTCGCGAGCGCGTGCTTCCCAATCATCGAACGAGAACGGCAGATCGATTCTCTTCCCGGCAATCGCCGACCCGTAAACTTCGAGCTGAACCTGCTGACCGATGGTTGTCATTGGTCGGATAACATGGCGAGTGGATTAGTTCGCGCGAAAGAGTCTGTTTCCCGGCACTATACAATGCCGTCCTGGCGCCGCCTCCTCGAGAACCGCAATCCACTCCATGTCTCATCGATCGCACAGACCTTGGTATCGACAAGCCCCGCAGCCAGACCGAAATCCCTGATCAGATTCTCATCGAGATCTGTGTCCATCCTCGCGGCCTTCTTCGGCCAGGCAACCCACAGCATTCCGCCCGACTCGGGCATCAACTCAGCAGCTCTTCCGAAGCTCAACTTGAAATTCGAAAACTGTTTCTCGAAGAGAACGATGACATCTGATTCGCCCTCAGCGCGGTGTCTCACGATCACTCTATTGGGAAGCTCACCCAGAGTTTCGTCGAAATCGACAGGCGCATTCAGCAACGTAACCCGACTGCCTTCCTTGACTCCGAGTTTCTTCGGAAGCGGAGTGCCCGAGTAACCGGCCGTCATGGGATCTGCGACAGATGATGGTTCACGTGATCGACGTAGTCGGCGATGAAATATGCCTCCAGAGTCTTCCTCAGCTCGTCGCCCGGGCTCATCACGCCATTACGGCCCGACAGTGAGGTACTTCTCCTCGTAGCGCGCCATCGACTCGAGGATCACCTTGATCGCGACCTCGCTCTTCTCCCAGCCGACGATCTCGACGCGCTTTCCCTCCAGATCCTTGTAGATATGGAAGAAGTGCTCGACCTCTTTCAGGTAGTGCGCAGAAAGGTCGGCAATGTCGAAATGCTCGTTGTAGAACGGATCGTTTGCCGGCACCGCGATGATCTTGTCATCGGGCTCGCCGCGATCGAGCATCTTGAGAACGCCAAGCGGACGGCAATCGATCTGACAGCCCGTGAACGTCGGCTCGTTGATGCTCACGATGATATCGAGCGGATCGTGATCCTCATGAAGCGTACGCGGGATGAGACCGTAATCCCCCGGGTAATGAACGGCCGAGAAGAGAACGCGGTCGAGGCGAAACTGTCCGCTCTCCTTGTCGAGCTCATACTTGTTTCTGCTGCCGCGGGGGATTTCGATGACTGCTGTTACCACTTCCGGCGGATGTGCGCCGACTGGAAAGTCGTGCCATGGATTCATGTGGCAACCCGTTCCATCGTTCCCTTGTAAGCCATCTCCTCTTCTTCGACTCCAAAGTTCGACTCGGTCAGCTCGGCGATGCGCTCCATCTGCGACTGATCGAGATCGGGCAGATCGCTCGACGCGGCGAACTCGGCCAGCTGTTCGGAGTCGTAGATGTTCGGCAGCACGCTGATAACGCGCGGCTCGGCCAGCAGCCACTTGAGCGCGGCTTGTCCGAGAGTCATCTGCGCCGTGAGGAAGTCGAGCGTGCGGACCTTCTTCACGCCGTTGATCAGCCATGACCGCGGGCGATGGCGTCGATGATCATTCGCGGGAAAGACCGTGTCTTCCGTGTATTTGCCTTCGAGCATTCCCGACGCGTGTGTCACGCGAATATTGAACGTGCAGTCGGGAGCGTGCTCCCGGGCTGCTTCGAGCGTGGCAGTGCCCGGATGCTGCTCGAGAATATTCCAGATCATCTGGATGGTGCCGACGTCGGGCTCGCGCTCGCAGAGCTCGACTGCTTCGTAGAGCCATCCAATCGCGGGGCCGAATGCTGCTCCCCAGACTCGAATCTTTCCTTCCTTCTTCAGATCTCGGAGCGTCGCCCAGATTTCCGGGTTACGGACGTGCTCCATCTTGATGTTGTGGAGTTGGAGAACGTCGATGTAATCCGTCTCGAGCCGTTCGAGGCACCTGTCGAGGGCAAGGCGCATGTATTCGGGCTCGAAGCGCTGCGGCAACTCGCTCTGTCCGCGACGCGCTTTGGCTGCGGCCTCATCGTAGATGTCGTAGCCGATCTTCGTACCGTAGACGACTTTGTCGCGCTTCCCGCGGAAGGCCGTCGCAAGCTGCGTTTCGCTGCGGCCGTTGCCGTATGTATCGGCAGCGTCGAAGAAATTGATGCCGTAATCGTCGTGGGCCTGTCGCAGCATCGCGATGGCTTCATCGTCGGTTTTTTCGCCCCACCATCCTGTCGCGAGCGTCCATGTGCCGAAGCCCACTTCGCTTACGCTGACCTGGGAGTTTGGGAATGTTCGGTACTTCATCTTGAGAGGGTCATGGTGAGCCCTAAAAATAACCTGTCGCCCCCGGATTCTCTCCACAGCCGCTTCTTTCCCGCAGGAAAGCGGTCGGGCTTGTGAGACCGGTCACAAGCCTGAATCGCCGTGCCGCCGACCTACGCGGACGCCCGCAGCAGACGGGCTGCCTCCACCGCGAAGTAAGTCAAAATGAAATCGGCACCGGCGCGGCGGATTCCCAGCAACGATTCCATCATGACACGCTCCCGATCAATCCACCCACGCTCGGCAGCCGCGCAGATCATCGCAT
>JADGQR010000067.1 GCA_017881685.1 Gemmatimonadaceae bacterium | reverse complement strand
ACCGGGAACACCGGAAGGAAAGGATCTGCCGGACCGACAAGAAGAATCGCAAAGAATGCCGACACGGCGAGCAGCGTCATCGCGGCATATGGGATCAGATTTCCCGGCCGCCGATGATGCAGGTACACGACGGCTGCCGTGTACATCGCAAGCACCCATCCCCAGAACAGGATCGAGCCCTCGAGTGCTCCCCATAATGAAATGATGGTGAAAAGCAGTGGCGTGGAGCGGCTTCCCACGGATGCGACGTACGACACTGAGAAATCATGCGTGACGAGGGCGAGGATCATCGCGCCGGCCGCGATTGTCATCAGCATGAAATTCGTGTAGACAGCGCCGTACACGAGCTGGAGCCACTCGCGACGCTCGGTGCGAATTGCGACCGGCGTGAGAATTACCCCGAGCGCAACGACCGGGACGGATACGAGCAGCGCATTGTGCGCTATAGTGCCGATCACTTAGACGAATTCGTGATGAGTGTCTTGTACATCTCTTGGGCGTTCTGACCTGGCTTCGGCGCGCGGTATTCGTTCGAGTGCTTGACCATCAGGTTCGTCGCCTGGAACACGCCATCCGTACCCGCCTTTCCTTCGACAACGACGCCCATTCCATCGCGGAACATCTGCGGCGGAGCGCCCGTTGATTTGACGGGCATCTCCTTCACTCCATCGGTGACGATGAAGCGGAGGTCGAGCGTCTTCGCATCCCACTTGGTCGAGCCGGGCTTCACCTGGCCGCCGAGTCGCACAGGAACGTTGACGCCTTCGGGTCCTTTGGCAAGCAGCTCCTTGGGCGTAAGAAAGAACACGACGTTCTTCTGCAGGCCTCCAAACATGAGCCATCCGAATACCGCCACGATTATGGCAGCGCCTGCAATGATCCACGATTTCTTCATGGCTTCTCACCTCCGTTGGCTCCCACCATTCCATCATAATCGGTGCGCGCGCGCGAGCCTTTTCGAATGAGTCGCACCAGATATCCCAGAACGACGACCCACATGACCGAATACGCGGCGATTACGAAGTTGCGATCCATCTCGAATACGTTCATTTGCCCCCCATTGCAGCCGCCTGGGCGAAGTCTTCGATCGCGCGCTCGAGGCGGGCAATCTCGTATCGCTTTCTAATGAAGTAGATCAAGACCAGCAGCAGCGCGATCGCGTTGAGACGAAGTCCCAGCGTATAGGCAGGATCGAGCGTGCCTGGACTGGATTGTGGCTGATGCAGCGTCCGCCACCACTTTACCGACATGTAAACTATCGGAACGTTGATGGCTCCGATCGCGCCGACCGCCGCACTCCACTTTGCTCTCTGCACCGAATCGTCAACGAACGCGCGCAGAGCCAGATAACCGACGAAAATCAGAAAGAGCACAAGTGTGGAAGTCAGTCGCGCATCCCACACCCACCAGACTCCCCACGCGGGCCGCCCCCAGATCATCCCCAGCATCAAAGTCAGCCCGTTGAATACCGCGCCCACTTCGGCCGCGGATGCAGCAAGAAGGTCATCGTTTTCATTCTGCTTCCAGAGATAC
The DNA here is from genome assembly GCA_017881685.1 of Gemmatimonadaceae bacterium. GTDB lineage: Bacteria > Gemmatimonadota > Gemmatimonadetes > Gemmatimonadales > Gemmatimonadaceae > UBA4720. Next base: position 4,753 of record JADGQR010000067.1, on the reverse strand, counting down.
CGCATGCTGTAGACGAAGACGACGAGGAACGCGAGGAATGTCATCCACGCCGCAGGCACGTGCACGTACATGATCTTCTGCAGGTGACCCATATCTCGATCGGCCGGAGACGTGAGGATCGAAAACGTCTGCGCAAAAATCACGGCAGCGAACGCGACGAACCCCAGCCACACGCTCGTGCGCGGTGGTGGCGTCGCTGCACTTCTATCAGACGAAATATCAGGCATCAGTTATCCTCAGGCTTCTATGACATGTTCGAAAGCAAGGAACGTCGCTACGAGAAACAGCGTGTCGAAACCGATCAGCAGTCGAATCCAGGCGCCGGCTTCGTGCATCAGGTCGGCGCCAAGCAGCGCTTTCGAAGCGGTCGTCGCCGCAAGCAGAACCGGCACCAGCATCGGAAACAGCAACAACGGAAGCAACACCTCGCGGGCTCGGCTACGGCTCGACATCGACGCGTAGAATGTCCCGAGCACGACGAGTCCGACCACTCCAAGTGCAACTACGGCAAGGAGTTCCGGCCAAGTGTCGGGAACTGTGATGCCGAACAGAACGATTCCGACAAGCATCACTATCAAAACCATCAGGCCCACGAAAATCAGATTCCCGAGCAGCTTGCCAGCGAATATCGGCCACCTTGGGCCAGGATAAAGTAACAGCGGTTCCAGCGCGCCACTTTCGAGCTCGACCTGAAACGACCTGTTGAATGCAAGCACTCCGGAGAAAAGCGTCGCCAGCCATACCGCGCCGACAGCAGCGTTGCGGAGCGCCGCCGCATCGGGGCCAAGCGCAAGGCCGAGCAGAATCAGAATCGTCACGGCGAGCGATGCTACGCCGTTGAAGCCGGCCTTCGCCCGAATCTCGGTGGTCAAATCCTTCATCGCGATGGCACGCGTGCGACGCCAGTCGTCTCTCAAGGACATCAGACCGACGCGAGCATGGCGTGATCCTGAGCCGCGCGGTCACGGTGCGCGATGCTTATGCGCCCGTCGATCAGCTTGAGCGTTCTGTCGATCATTCCTTTTGCGGGAGCGAGCTCGTGCAGCGCGAGAAGCGCAGCACCTCCGGACCCGATGATCTCTCGAATTACTGAATTCATCAGATCGACACCTTCGTCGTCGAGATTGCTGTAAGGCTCGTCGAGAAGAAGAACCTTGGGATTTCGCATTATGAGCCGGGCAAGGGCGAGGCGCCGCTGCATTCCTGCGGAAAAGCCACGGACGCGATTGTTCGCGACTTTAGCCAGGCCCACGCGTTCGAGGCTCGAGTCGGCCAACCCGTGAGATAACCCGAGCATGTCGGCCGCGAATACGAGGTTCTCGCGGGCTGTGAGGTCTTCGTAAAGACCCGGCGTATGCGCGAGGTACCCGATCTGCCCGCGAACTTCGCTCGCATCTCCAACTATGTCGAGTCCGTTTACGGTCGCCGATCCGGCGTTCGGTCTCAGAAGCGTACCGAGAATTCGAAGTATCGTGCTCTTGCCGCTGCCGTTCGGTCCGAGCAGTCCCGCGGCTTCGCCGCGCGCGACATCGAGGGTCACTCCGCGCAATACCCATCGAATGCCGAAGCGTTTGCCAAGGCCCTGTGCTTCGATCGCTCGATCAGGTGAACCGTTCATTGAAGTATGTGTCGGTGTTGGGTGCGCGGCGGTGGAACAGTCAACCGCGCAAATATACGTGTGTCAGTGTAATTGTCCCTGCTTGTCAGGAATATCCGCAAACAAGGCAGAAGTGATGAGAGGAACCTCCCACCAAACGTCAGGGGTGCCCCGACAGGAACGCCACATCATCATTCCATCTTTGAGCGAACCCCGTCAAATGGGAATGATGAATAGAGTCCGTTCCTTACATTTGCTGGTTAGCGCAGCCAGTGGGTGTCCAATTGCGCTGGCTGTTACAAATCCGGGCGAATTGGCGGCTCAAACGTCGCCAAAGAATGCATTGGATTTCCTTCGCGCTTCGGCCACCCCGGCCGACTACGTATTGTCGCGATTCGCGTCGCATAAAGTAGTAATGATGGGCGAAGTGGACCTGACCCGAGCTGGCGTGAGCAGCTTCTACCAATCGGCAAGACGTACGACAGTTTTATGGCAGAGCAGGTCATTAAGCGCATCGACGAGTCACCGCAGAACCGCGTTCTCGTCGGCCTCGGTTTTCATCATGCGTTCTCCCGCTACATGCAGCCCGATCTGCCCTCCGGCTCACGCGCGACGCGATTCAACGACAGAACGGGAAACGTCCTCTTTAGAGCATACGGAGAGAACGTCTTCGTGATCGTACTTCACCATCCGTGGTATTGTCGGGCAGGCACTGATTGGGGCAGATGCCTTCCGCTCGACGGCGCAATCGACTGTGCCGCAATTGCCGCCGGGAATCGTCCGGTCGGATTTGATATCGCGGGAAGTCCGTTCGCAGATATGCAGATCAAGCCAGGTATATGGTATGCGGCCGGCTATCCGTATCTCCGATTCGACGCACTCGCAGACGGGTACGTCTGGACGAAGCCGATCGAGAGCTACGAGAATGCATCCCTCATTCCTCTGGAGACGTACTCTCCAGACGAGAGGTCTCTCGCCGAAGCCCTGGCCAACAACCCTATCTCGGATGTTCCAGCCAGGACGCGCTCAGAGCTCGCAGCGCAGTGGAAGGCTCACGAGACGGAATTCGGGAAGGCTCTCACCTATCGCCACTGGGATGGGCTCGCGGGCTGGCGATCCGGCTGTTCGAAATAGAATCGATCTCCTTCCGCGCGCCCCTGCGGGCCTCGGCACTACCATAGTAATACGGTCAGCAATACGGTCGGTCCTCTTGCGATGCGACATCGTTAGGCGCAGCATAGGCAAAGTCGACCTGTTCAGGAGTTCAACGTGAGACGCCGCCCCCTCGCAGCAGCCCTCCTCGTGGCCGTTTACTCCTCCGCCTCCGCGCAGCAGCACGTGCACCAGGCACGCACAACCGCCGGCGAAAAACTCGGTACGGTCCACTTTGCGACCTCATGCACTCCGAGCGTTGGCGACGAATTCAATCGAGCCATAGCCCTTCTCCACTCTTTCGAATTCGCATCGGCGATCAAGGGATTTCAATCCGTTCTCGCAACCGATTCTACATGTGCGATGGCCCATTGGGGAATCGCAATGAGCCGATGGAGCAATCCGATGGCGGCCGGCAATCGCTCGCCGCAGCAGCTCCAGCAGGGGAGACTCGAGGTCGAGGCGGCAAACCGCGTCGCACAACACGCGACCGATCGAGAGCGCGGATACATCGGCGCGGTTGGGCAGCTCTACAATAACTATGAGAGTATCGGCCAACGCGATCGGGTCGTCGCGTACGAGCACGCGATGGCAGATCTGGCCGCAAAACAACCGGCCGACACTGAAGCAAGGATCTTCTACGCCATTTCACTCGTCGCATCCGCGTCGCCTTCCGACAAGTCGTACGCTAATCAAAGAAAAGCCGGTAGCATGCTCGAGGAATTGTGGAAGAAGCAGCCGACACACCCCGGCCTCGCTCACTACATCATTCACGCATACGACTACCCCGCCCTCGCTCCTGAAGCCGCGGCTGCTGCGCGCGAATACGCGATGATTGCGCCGTCTGCTGCCCACGCGCAACACATGCCTTCGCACATTTTCACGCGTACCGGACTGTGGCGTGAATCAATCGACACAAATCTCCGATCAATTGATATTGCGATGAAAAGCGGGTCGATCGCCGAAGCACTTCATGCGTCCGACTATGCGGAGTACGCATACCTTCAGATGCGCCGCATCTCAGCCGCGAAGGACATTGTCGACAGGCTGCCGGCGCTTGCAGCTCGCTTCGATCCCGACGCGGTAACCGGCGCAGCACCTGGCTCCGCCGGAGTTTTCGCCCTCGCGGCGATTCCAGCTCGATTTGTCCTCGAGCGCGACGCTTGGTCCGACGCCGCCGCGCTCGAGCCGAAAAGCACCGCATTCCCGTGGTCTGAAGCAATGACACACTTCGCGCGCGCACTCGGCGCGTCACACACCGGCGATCTTGCCAGGGCGCAAAGCTCAATTGATTCGCTTGAATCGATCAGCAGCAGACTCGCCGCGCACGATGAGCCATATTGGAGCGAGCAAGTCGCGATACAGAAGATCGGCGCGCAGGCCTGGCTCGATCTTGCGGAAGGACACACGGACTCGGCCCTCGCTCAAATGAAGGAGGCAGTGAGACGAGAGGACGCAACGGAGAAGAATGCCGTTACTCCCGGCCCGCTTGCGCCCGCGCGCGAATTGTACGCCGACATGCTCATGCAGCTTCACAAACCCGCCGAGGCATTGGCTGAGTATCAGAAGACTCTGATCAAGGAGCCGAACCGCTACCGGTCCCTTGCCGGCGGGATGCGGGCCGCTGGTGCCGCCGGCGACCGAAAGACTGAAGCAGCGTTCAAGGCCAGGCTGAAAGCACAGACTCAGCAGAAAACCTGAGCCACTGCAGATCACGCTCGCCCAACCAATCTCAAAGTTTCACCAATGACGTGACAGATGACTGCAACAATGGTGATATTCTGACCGAGCCGTAAACCTCCAACGACTGTCAATTCAACTTCGCATGATGAAAAGAATTCCTGCCGTCATTGCTCTCGTCGCGTCAGCCGCGGTCGCCGCGCAAGCGCAAACCTCCAATGCGAGTCTCGAGTCGAAGGTCGACTCCATCGCAAATCAGGTCCTGCAAAGCACGGGCGTGCCGAGTGCGAGCGTGGCTGTCGTGCAGCATGGACGCATGGTGTT
>JADGQR010000066.1 GCA_017881685.1 Gemmatimonadaceae bacterium | reverse complement strand
GGGAGCGACCATTCCGTTGATGTGATTCGTATTAGTCGTCGTCATCGTACCCTCCGCAAACCTGCACGCGCCGGCTGGCGCGGGATCAGCCTGAAAGGTTGTTCACGAGGCGACGATTGTCTGTCGGAGGGAGGCAGTTGCGAAGTAGGCCAACTGCTGACCGAAGCGGTTCTGAGGCAAACCTGTCACTCTCGGGTGACAGTATTTGGGTGCCTCTCGCTGGCTGCCCGCGCGAGTGTTATCGTCGAGCGCATGAAGCTACTTCGCGTTATCCCCGCATTCGCCGTTGTGGGCGCCCTCGGCTGCGCGGCACGCCAGCACGCTCCAGCCGCACCGATGCCCCACATCATTCCGCACGCGGAATGGCAGTCGCAACCGCCACTCGGCTACGCGGCTGATGCAACGCGACGCAACAAGCGCGCAGGTGATTCACTCGCATTTCACGATATCACCGTCAACGTCGTCAGCGTTGGTGTTGATTCGACCGGGGCGAAACCAGTCGACATCGTGCAGCTGCGTCTCGCCGGGAAGGACACAAGTGAAGTGCGCGTCGCGCAGGAAGGATCAGCGTTCAACTGGAGCGGATTCCACGTCGTAGTCGTCGCGATCTACGGACTTGGCGAGCTGGGTGCCGGACTGGTTGCGCTCGAAGTTGCGACAATCGCATCACTGCCGCCGCAGATAGCGAATGCAACCGTGGCAGGCGGCGCGGACATGCGGCTTCGGATTTCGCACCGCATAACGCACATCACGCTGCATCACGAAGGGAACGCGGAGCCCCTGAAAGCCGATGACGACGTGCCCAAAATGCTACGTGCCCTTCAGTCGTGGGGCGCGTCGGACCGCAACTGGTGGGACGTGCCCTACCATTTTCTTCTTGGCTACAACGGCGAAGTCTACGAAGGACGCGACTACCACTTCATGGGCGAGACGAACACCGCATACGATCCATCAGGACATTTTCTGATCAGCGTCGTCGGCAACTATAACAAGCAGGAGCCGACGCAGGGTCAGCTCGAGTCGATCGCAGATCTAATGGCGTGGGCGGTGAAGGAATTCGACGTGCCGCTGGACAACATCGGCGGACACTACCAATACGCCGATACCGACTGCCCTGGAAAGAATCTCCGAAAGTATCTCGAGGACGGCACCTTCAGGCGAATGGTGGAGGCCCGGCTGAAGCGGAACTAGACTCCGGCGATTCTCCGCTTGTACTCTCCCAGCGCGGAATCGAGTCGCTCGCGCGCCGTTGTATCACCCGGAACGTTGTGGGATGGATGGATGAAGAGCTTCTTGCCACGTTGCTCGAGTATTTCAGCGACGGTGGTGATCGTCATCCAGACCACTGTAATGAAAGCCATCGTCGAAACGGGGCCGACATTGTCGACGTGATTCGCCAGCGGCACGGCTGAATCCCCGGCCGGAACCTTCGTGTCGATGACAACGTCGGCGATCTCGAACAGCGTCTTCCCCGAGGGATGACGCGGCATCCCCACCTGACTGGCCGAGCCGGTCGCGACGACCTTCAGTCCCTGCTCCTTGGCGCGAAGGGCGACATCGATGTTCACGTTGTTGATACCCGTGTGCGAGAAAATCCACATCGTGTCGCGCTTGTCGAGCGTGTAACTCTTCATGATCGCGTCGCCGTAACCTTCCGCGCGCTCGAGAAACAGGAACTGGTGTATTCCCATCTCACCGGTGATGCGCGTGAAGAATGTCAGCGGCAGCTCGATCATTGGATGGAATCCAACGAATCCTCCGATGCGTGGATACATCTCCTCGACCGGAATCGTCGCGTGACCGCACCCGAACGTGTGAACCCAGCGTTCGGCTCCGATCGAGTCCGCCATCAGCTCCGCAGCTCGTTGAATCGAGTCTGACTGCGTCGTTTCGATATCGTTCATGATGGCGCGCGTCGCCGTGAGCCATTGCTTTGCCAGTTTCATGAAATTGCCCGGGCCGTTTGTTCGCCGCGCAGAGCGCGAGAGAGAATTCCAAGGAGGATCACGAGCAGTGCGAGTGCCACCGGCACGATCACGAATGAGCCACGCATCCCGTATTGCCCGCCGACTATTCCCGTAACCCATGGCATCAGCATCCCGCCGCAGAGCGCCATCGCAATCACAAGACTGAAAGCAGTTCCCGAAAGCTCGGCGTAACGATGGCCGAGGAATCCGAGAACAGTCGGGAACGTGGTGGCGAGCCCTATTCCCAGCATGAACACCCCGATCGCTGCCACCCTCGAGCTATCGGTGTTCAGCAAAAGCAGCGACCCCGCGAGTCCAACAGCTATGCAGGTGTACATCGCTCGAGCAGGACCGACATTTCTGAACAACGCACCCAGCGTGATACGCGCGAGCATCATGCCGAGCCAGTAAAGCGATAGAATCACGAGTGCAGCCCGCGCCGAGACTGCCAGCTCTTCATGCACGAATGTGGAAGTCCATCCCCCGATTGTGATTTCGAGTCCGCTCTCGAGGAAGAGCATGAGTCCCATCATCAGCAGAAGAGGATCTCGAATGAGCTTCCCGGCGGCACCAATTGGAAAGCCCTGTGGCTGCTTCGGTGCCGGAAACGTCGTGGCGGCGATGAAGAGAAACGGAATCAGAATGAGCACACCGACTGCGGATATCAGTGTCGAGTGCGCGAACCTTTCGCCGAGCGTCGCGAGTACGAACGGAACTCCGACGGCGCCGATTCCGAAGAAAACACCCAGCAGATTGAGGTTTGCGTGTTTCGCTTCGGGGCTGATGTCGGCGACGAGAGCATTCGTACCGCCGTTGATGATGCCGCCACCGAACCCGATGAAGACAATCGCGACGCGAAGCGTGAGCATCGACGGTGCAAACGCTATTCCCTCGAGACCTGCTGCAATGAGTACCGTGCCCAGGAGCAGCATTCCCTTGTAGCCGTAACGATCGACGAGCGGACCGACCGCGAGCGAGGCGGCGAGAATCGCAAATGTCATCAACAGGAACAGCGAGCCGGCCTGTGCCTTGTCGATCCCGAACTGCTCTATGATTGCCGGAAGCACGGCTCCCAGAATCGTGAGCACGATTCCGAACGTCAGCATGCCGAGGCAAGCTGAGGCGAAGATCGCGCGTACTGATTTCATGACTGCTCCATTGCGGATAACGCGAGATAGCCGGCTCCATATAGCCCTGCATCGACGCCGAGCTCCGACTCCACAAAACGAACCTGGTCGATTGCGATCGGCTGAGCCCAGCGCTTCGCTTCCGCCTTGATCCGGTCGAGGAATTGAATTGCAGGCCCGAACACGCCGCCGCCGAAGACGATCATCTCCGGATTGAAAAGGCTTACCAGATTTGCCGCTGCCATTCCCCACAGCTCGACAGCGTTGTCGATAACCTTCAGCGCAATGCTGTCGCCGTGCGCATGTGCGTCGAAAATGTGGGCTGCGTTGACGAGGGTAATCGCGAGGAGAGGTCCGTTGTAATTCGGATCGTCGGCAATCAGGTCCAGTGCAACCCGGACGACGCCCGGACCCGAAGCCTGATCCTCAAAGCATCCATGATGAACGAACCTCGACGCGAATGGTCGGTCGAGCGCAAGCCAACCGATCGCGCCGGCGACGTCGCCATGTCCGCGAATGATTCTGCCGCCGCTGAGGATGCCCGCGCCAATTCCGGTTCCAACGGTCAGAAAGATTGCGTCGCGCGCGCCGCGAGCTGCGCCACGCCACGTTTCGCCGAGTATGCAGGCAGCGCGATCGCTGTCGATTGCGATGTGACGGTTGGGGCCGATTGCAGCGGTGAGCTCTGCGAGGAGCGGGTAGTCATCCCAGCCGGGAATGTTCGGAGCCCAGACAGTTCCTCGCGTTGAGCGATAAAGGCCGGGAATGCAGACTCCTGCTGCATCGCAGCCGTGATCGCTTACCAGGGTTGCGATCTGCGCCGCAATAAGCTCTCCCACTGCGGATCCTGTGCGGCCGGCGAGTGGAACCGACTCGCGGTGCAGCATGTCGCCGTCGTCGGAAAACGCCGCGACGGCGAGCTTTGTTCCTCCGAGGTCTATTCCCGCGACAGGCATTAGCGGGCGAAGGTGCGCGTCAGCGTATTCCTCCGCAAGGGGATCACTGTTCGCAACGTCAACTGCTCCGCTGATAACGACCCAGGCCCGGCTGGCCCCTGCCACATTGCGAAAATCCGTGCACCACGCCACTATCACCGTCCAACTTTTCCGCGGTCAGGAGATCCAATGAAGATCCTGTATGTAGCGCTTGTGACCCTCGTCGTCCCGGTGATCCTCGAAGCTCAGCAGCCTCCGGCAGCTCCGCCCGCCAATCCAATTACGACCGCATTCCGCGGCCGGACGATGGCCCTCCAGCGCAATGTCGCTCAGGCATTCGATTCCATTCCGGAATCAAAGTTCGGTTACAAGCCGACACCCGCGCAGCTCACGATCGGGTTCATCGCACAGCACGTCGCCAGCGACAATTATTTCTTCTGCGGGAAATTCGGAGCGATGCAGCCGACGCTCGAGGCTGCCGACACGGCAACTGCTGACTCCGTGAAGGCGAAATGGCCGAAGGCGACGCTCGTCGCGAAACTCAAGGCATCACTCACGTATTGTGAGAATGCCTTCGCCCAGCTGAACGACGCCAACCTCGCGGACCAGGTTTCGATGTCGTTCGGTGGAAACACGCGCAACGTATCGCGCGCGACCATGGTACTTGGCCACGCCCTCGATCTGGCCGATCACTACAGCCAGCTCGCGAATTACATGCGCCTCAACAACCTCATTCCGCCCACGGCGCTCCCTCGACCACCGCGCACCGGCAGCGGCGGTTAACGGCGAAGCAGCTTTCGGAGGATGGTGACACGGGCGTCGAGTTGATCGACGCCCGTGTCGTTCAGGCGGGCAGCCGGTCGCGTGTCTCCATCAGCATCTCTATCGCGTCCGCCAGATGCTCCTCGGCGATGTGATGATCTCCGCGCTCCGTGCGCAGGCGGTGAGCCTTCATGAGCACGTCGACATCACGGAATCCTTCAGGCGTCTGGAACTTGTAGCACGACAGCTCCACCGTCAGACCGTTCGGATCCTTCAGGTAGATCGAGTCCATGAAGCCGCGGTCCTTCTGATAGAACGAGACGCCATGCTCCGTAAGGCGCGCGGGGGCCTGAATGAAGCTCGCGCGTGACACGTTGAAGGCGATGTGGTCCACGGAGCCAATCTCGCGCGGCGCGTTGCGGCCGGCGTCCTGCCGTGTCTCATTGGTGAACACCGTGAGCAGCCGTCCGTCGCCTGGATCGAAGTAGAGGTGATTCTCCTCGGGGTTCCCAAGATTTGGCTGTTCCATCACGAAGGGCATTCCCATCACGCCCTGCCAGAAATCCACTGCGCTCTTTTTGGTCGAGCCCACGATCGTGGTATGGTGGACACCCTGGATCTGGATCTTTTTCACGGTCGACTCCTTTGGTTTGACACGCGGCCTTCACTGGCAATGTCTCGGGACACCGTAAGCTGAAAGCGGGCTCGAGCAAGAGCAAGTGAAGCAACCTCATACGCATTTTTTCGTCGCGTCGGTGAGCTGGCACACCTATCTTTTCGGCGCTCGCCGCAGGCTGAACTACTTCACCGGAGGAGATGCGTGACGCTACCGTCACTGCCCTGCTACCCTTGTCCGCACCAGGCGTCGTGCTGCGCATATGGGACGTCGCTCTCCGATGAGGAGGCGGCCGCGATCGAGGCGGACTTTGGTCTCGGACTTGTCTACTTTACGCGCTGGGGTGAATGGCGGACGCGCGTGAAGAAGAATCGCTGCGTCCTCTTACGCGACGGCGGCTGCACCATTCACGACAAGCCGTATTACCCCACCACGTGCCAGGGCTTCCCGTGGGTCGACGGTGATACGGGCGAACCGTATGAATACGACATGATGATCTGCGGCGAGCTCGAGGCGCATCCGGAGTTGATCGAGCTTCGGCGCGCGAATACAACGGTTT
>JADGQR010000065.1 GCA_017881685.1 Gemmatimonadaceae bacterium | reverse complement strand
CGGCGTGACTAACGGGTAAGTCAGCATACCCGAGTTGGGTGATAGTCATATCGAAACCCGCGGTTCTTGAGACGAAGGATTGGCGATTCGAACCAATGGTACGTTCCTGCCGCTCGGCTGAGTCGGTACGCAATCGGTGATTGCTGCCGGGTCTGTGGTCACGAAAGAAGTTTCATCGAACGTGCAGGTGATGGGCTCGCCCGCGAGAATAGTCAAAACGGAAATACAGGGACGATAGCAGTGAAATTGATCGTCAATCTCGCGCCGACAGGTATGGTTCCGACGACGGCGGACAACGCCGCTGTGCCGGTAATGCCGAGCACAATTGCAGATGACTGCACCGCGTGTTGTGAGGCAGGTGCGTCGATCGTGCACCTCCATGCTCGCGACGAAAACGAATCACCGACGTGGCGCTCCGATCTCTACCGCGAGATCGTGCGTGCCGTGCGGGCACGTTGCCCCGACACGATCATCTGCGTGTCCACGAGCGGACGAACACATGGCGCGTTCGAACAGCGATCCGACGTTCTCAAACTTGACGGCCTCGAGAAGCCCGATATGGCTTCACTTACGCTCGGCTCGCTGAACTTCCCAAAACAGGCGTCGGTCTCCGATCCGTCGATGATCAAGCGACTCGCCGACAAGATGAACGAGCGTGGCATTATTCCCGAGCTCGAAGTATTCGATTTCGGCATGCTCGATTACGCGAAGTACCTCATCGAGCGCAGTGTGCTGCGAGAGCCGTTCTACTTCAATCTATTGCTTGGATCGCTCGGCACGCTGAGCGCGACTCCGTTTCATCTTGCGTCGCTTGTGATGTCATTGCCTGCCGGCGCTACGTGGGCAGCTGCAGGTATCGGTCGCTTCCAGTTTCCGATGAACTCGCTCGCCATCGTGACAGGCGGTCACGTTCGCGTGGGTCTCGAAGACAACCTGTTCCTCGACGCGGAAAAGAAGCGGCCCGCCACGAATCGCACGCTTGTCGATCGGGTCGTCCGGCTGGCCGAAGCTTCTGAGCGCCCGATTGCGACTCCGATTGAAGCTCGCGCCATGATCGGCCTGGGCGAACCTCCGTCTTGACTGGGTGAATTGGCTCGAATGCCGTTACCCCGCCATTATCCGCCGTCACATCGTGAAATGCCCATACGCAGTCATCCTCAGACGCTGAAATGACGTGGAGCAGGATCGCGGCAATTTCTCCAGCGTACGACGTCAAGCCCTGATGCACTGGACTGGAGGAGAGGGAAGAGTTCAGCGGTGAGCTTAAGCCCTTTGGGAGGATAAGAGGAGCTTGGGTCTCGTTCGATTCCGATCGAGCCAAGCTATGATTCGCGCTCAAATTAGCGTCCCTTTCACTTGGGCGCTCCCGATTCCAGCCGTTGCAGCTATCGCCCCGCAGCCACCACCGCCGGCCACGGATGTGGCGGACTTGCGATGATCCTGCTTCTGCAATGCCGCATCAGCGCATCGACGATTGCCGGATCGAAGTGAGAACCCGCGCTTTGCGTTACTTCGTCAATTACCCTTTGAAGAGGCCAGGACGACCGGTAAGGGCGATTGTGCGTCATTGCATCGACGCAATCCGCCACCGCGACAATGCGTGCCTCGATCGGAATGCGCTCGGCCGCGGTCCGGTCAGGATACCCGGTTCCATCCCATCTCTCATGGTGACTCTGCGCGATTCGCTCCGCCACCTGCATGACCTCCGACTTGCCGCCCGACAGAATCTTTGCCCCGACTGTCGTATGGAGACGCATGATGACAGTCGCTTCAGGCGTCAATGGACCCGGCTTCAGCAAAATCGCATCGGGAATCCCGATTTTCCCGACGTCGTGCAGCGGGGCAGCCGCCCTGATGAGATTCACAATCGACTGATCGAGCCCGAGCGCCTCGGCTATTGCGCCCGACAGCTCTCCGACCCGCTGCGTGTGGCGGCCGGTCTCGTCGTCGCGAATCTCGCCGGCGCGAGCAAGACGCTCGAGGATCTCCATCTGCGAGTTCCTGAGCTCGCTCGTCCGCTCGAGAACTCTTGTCTCCAGCTCCGCATTCTGCTCGGCAAGACGTCCGTACAAGAATCGCGTCTCCAGCAGATTGTGAATTCGAAGCAACGCCTCCTGCGCATCGAACGGCTTCGCGAGAAAATCACGCGCGCCGAGTGAGAGCGCCCAGCGTTTCGCTTCCGCACTCGCGTCGCCAGTCAGCACCAGCACCGGCAACATCTGCGTTCCGTGAATTTGCGCCGACAATGCCTGCAAAACCGCGAACCCGTCGATCTCGGGCATGTGCAGATCGAGCAACATCAGGTGGGGCCTGAATTCCTCCACGACCTTTTCGATGTCGCGTCCGCTCGTCAGCGTTTCTATCGAGTCATAACCGGCCTTCTCCAGTATCCTGCGCAACACGCGCAGGTTGGTCTCTTCATCGTCGAGGACGAGAATGCGAATCGGACCCGAGTGCTTAGCCAGCCGGGAGCTCATGCGTCGAGCCCCGTCGAATCCAGAACTTCTCGCGCCTTTTTCATGAGGCTTCCCGGGGTGAACGGCTTCTCAATGAAGGCCTCTCCGGCGTGAAGAAGACTTTGACGCATGACAGCGCCCTCGGTGTAACCGGAAGTGAAAAGAATCCGCGCCTCCGGCTTGAGCTCTCTCACCTTCTTCGCAAGCTCCGAGCCGCCCATCTCGGGCATCACGATGTCGGTCACGATGAGATCGACGTCATCGCCTTCGTCCTCGCAGATACGGAGCGCGTCTGCGCCGTTGCCCGCCTCGAGAACCCGATATCCGTTTTGCTTCAGGATGCGCATCGCCACCTGACGGACTTCAAGGTCATCTTCGACGAGGAGAATGGTCTCGGGGCCGACGCGGCGATTTTGGAGGGGACTTTGCCTTGAAATTGGAGCGATGGTGTTGCTCTTCGGCAGATAGATCTTGAAGGTCGTTCCACGTCCAGGCTCACTGTACACCCAGACGAATCCCCCCGACTGCCTGATGATTCCATACACACTCGGCAGGCCGAGACCGGTGCCTTTGCCTTTCTCCTTTGTGGTGAAGAATGGCTCGAATACCTTGTCTCTCACTTCACGCGTCATCCCGGAGCCGGTGTCGGTCACTGCTATCATCGCATAAGGACCGGGCGCTGTGTCAGCGTGCGTGCTCGCGTATTCCTCGTCGATCATCACGTTCGACGTTTCGATGATCAATCGTCCGCCATCGGGCATCGCGTCACGCGAGTTCAGCACGAGGTTCATCACCACCCGCTCGATCTCGGTCTGATCGGCGCTCACGCTCCAAAGCTCCGAAGCCAGGCGGCATGTCACCTCGACATCCTTACCGAGCATCCGCTTCATCATCATGCAAACCGAGTCGACCGTCGAGTTCAGGTCGAGCAGTTCGGGACGCAACACCTGCTGCCGGCTGAATGCGAGGAGCTTTCGAGTGAGCGCAGCCGCCTTGGCGGAGGCCTTCACGATCTCCATCATGTCGGGCCGGAGCGCGCTGTCCGGCCCAATCTCGGAAAGAACCAGCTCACTGTAGCTCATGATTGCGGTGAGCATGTTGTTGAAATCGTGAGCCACTCCGCCGGCGAGGCGGCCCACGGCCTCCATTTTCTGCGACTGAAGAAGCTGCTCTTCGAGCAAGCGATATTGCGTTGTCTCGAGCACTACAACACCCGCGCCGGGCTTGCCACCGGGAAGCTTCACGGGAAAAAAACTGCACAGGAAAAAACGCTCGTGACCGGATCCCGTGAGCATCGTCCCGCTGAGCGGCACGTTCCTTATCGACTCTCCCGATGCGAGAACCGTCTCGAGAAGCTCGTCGATGCCCTTGGCGATGTCGCCCGCCGCCAGATCCCCGGTTCTTTTTCCCTCGTGATCTTCGACCGCCACACCCGAGATCACCCCAGCCGCGGCGTTCACACGCACGATTCTTCTGTCGCCGTCGAACAGGGCGACACCTACCGGCGAATTTGCCAGAAGCACCTCGAGGAGTGACTGCGTTTCCTCGTGGTCCGACCGAGTTGTAACCAGCGAAGTCTCCGCGTGCTCGAGGCGTCTGATCGTCGCCTCGAGGCTTTCGTTGGTTTTGCTGAGCTCGACAACTGCGCGATTGGCTTCGTCGGTCTGCTCTTCGAGCTCCATTGCTTGCTCTTCGAGCTCCGCCGTCCGGGAGGTCAGGTCGATGGACTGGACTTCGAGCTCGCGCTGTTGCTTGAGGAGCTTTCCCGCCTGCTGCAAAGCTCGCTTCCTCAGCCACAGCAGAGTGGCGAGGAGAAGAGCCAGCTCGGCAACGATGAGTCCAAACGTGAAATGCTGGAGCCTGCCGAGGGTGCGCTCGCGTGCCGCGACGATCCTCTGCTCGCCGGCGAAGAACGACGCGAAAGCGCTCCTTATCGAATCGAACAGCTCCTGTCCCGCGAGATCGTTCTTGATATCGAGCGATGCGCTCGATTCAGGGGTCGTCAGCGCTGGTTCGGCCCACCCACGATCCCATCGTTTGACTGCCGTCCGAATGGCGGTTGCACGATCCTGCAGAGAAACGTTGTCACTGGTTAACAGCACTAGTGAGTCGAGCTTTGTTTTCAGCGGAAGACGCGCCGCAACGCCGGGAGCGAGCGATGCCTCTTTGCGGGTTAACAGATAACTGCTGATGCTCGTCTCCCGATCGATTGCGAGCGCACGCGCCTGGCCGGCAATGCGGGCAGTCTCCTGGCTCTGTAGAACGAACCTGAACCACTGGTGATTGAGCCACGCGAGAAGCACGAAGGTCAGCGCAACCGCGATCAGAGCTCCCGCGCCAATCCAGAATGCGCGGCGAAGGCGAGACATAGTCTGCTTAGTTAGCTCCGGCATCCATTATTGCAGTCGACAATTTCAGATCCCGTGACTGATTCAAGCCACTTCGAAAGGGTCCATGCAAT
>JADGQR010000064.1 GCA_017881685.1 Gemmatimonadaceae bacterium | reverse complement strand
ACGATCCACACGGGTCGTCCGGGCGTCGTCATCGGAAAGAAGGGAACCGAAGTCGATCAGCTTCGCGACGAGCTCGCGCAGATCTCCGGCAAGGAAGTCGGAATCAACGTCGAAGAGATCAAGCGTCCGGAGCTTGATGCACAGCTCGTCGCCGACAACATCGCGAACCAGCTCGCACAGCGTATCTCGTTCCGTCGCGCAATGAAGCGTGCGGTGCAGAGCGCAATGCGGATGGGCGCTGGCGGAATCAAGATCAAGTGCGGCGGCCGTCTTGGCGGCGCTGAAATCGCGCGTACCGAGGGTTATCACGAAGGTCGTGTACCTCTTCACACGCTGCGCGCTGACATCGATTACGCGACGAGCACTGCGAAAACAACGTTCGGCACAATCGGCGTGAAGGTCTGGCTGTTCAAGGGCGAGATCGTCGAAGATCGCCGCGGCAAGACTTACTCGACCGGCGTCTAGGAGAATAGAGCGATGCTGAGTCCGAAGAGAGTCAAGTTCAGAAAGATGTTCAAGGGCCGCATGAAGGGTCTGTCGACGCGCGGATCAACCGTTGCGTTCGGCGCCTACGGCCTGCAGGCGATGGAGCCCGGATGGGTTTCGAACCGGCAGATCGAAGCGGCTCGTGTTGCGCTGACGCGGCACATCAAGCGCGGTGGAAAGGTCTGGATCAGAATCTTCCCCGACAAGCCGATCACCAAGAAGCCCGCCGAAACCCGCATGGGCAAGGGAAAGGGCTCGCCTGAGGGATGGGTAGCTGTCGTGAAGCCGGGTCGCGTGATGTTCGAGCTCGAGGGTGTGACGCCCGAGATCGCAAGAAAGGCAATGGCACTCGCCGGCGCCAAGCTGGGCGTGAAAACCAAGTTCGTGGCTCGTGAGGAGGCGCACACAAATGCTGAGTAATGAGATTCGTGAGATGAACGAGGGCGACATCAATGCCCGCATTGCAGACCTGGAGGAGGAGAGATTCCGCCTCAAGTTCCGCGCGGGAACGGAGACGCTCGAGGATCCTCTCAGGCTTCGCGTGATTCGCAAGGATGTAGCGCGGCTCAAGACTGTGCTGAAGGAAAAGATTATCGGAATCGATCAGGCGCATTTGTCGGATGCGAAGCCGAAGGCGGGTGGCGCAAAAACGCGCCGCGTGCGCCGGACCAAGTCGGGTGCGACCCGCACGAGCAAGAGGGCATAGGACAGAATGGCTGAGACACAGCAGAACGCCCAGACGGTGAGCCGTGCGTCGAGAAAGACACGCACTGGAATCGTTGTGAGCGACAAGATGGAAAAGACCGTGGTCGTCTCGATCGAGCGCCGGGTGCAGCATCCGGTGTACGGCAAGATGGTGCGGCGGACGAAGCGGCTGAAGGCGCATGACGAGAACAACGACGCAAAGACCGGCGATACCGTGCGGATCATGGAGACCCGCCCGATGTCGAAGGACAAGAGATGGCGCGTCGTCGAGATCGTCGAGCGGGCCCGATAGCCTACACGTTTCAACTGACGCATAGAACCCCCAGGAATTTCCAATGATTCAACAGGAATCGGTGGTAAAAGTCGCGGATAACTCCGGCGCTAAGACGGCGCTCGTGATCCGTGTGCTCGGCGGAACGCGCCGTCGCTACGCAGGCTTGGGCGACGTTGTGATCGTCGCCGTGAAGAACGCGCTGCCGAACGGAACGGTGAAGAAGTCGGAGGTCGCGCGCGGTGTGGTAGTGCGCACGGCAAAGGAAACGCGCCGCAAGGATGGCTCGTACATCCGCTTCGACGAGAACGCCATTGTCATCATCAATGAAGCGGGCGAGCCGCGTGCGACTCGTATCTTCGGACCCGTGGCGCGCGAGCTCCGCGAGAAGAAGTACATGAAGATCGTGTCGCTGGCCCCGGAGGTTTTGTAGCATGAGAGTGCTGACGCACAAGAAGACGGCAAAGAAGCGCAACCGCACGCGCCACGGCATCAACGCCGAGCGCGTGAAGATGCACGTGTCGAAGGGTGACACCGTTCGCGTGATGCGCGGCGACGACAAGGGCAAGGAAGGAAAGGTGCTGAGCATCTATCCGAAGACCGGCCGCGTGCTCGTCGAAGGCATCAACATCGTGAAGAAACATCGCAAGGCCCGCACGGCCGACGATCAGAGCGGGATTATCGAGGCGCCGGCACCGGTGCACTCGTCGAACCTGATGCTGCTCGACGCAAAGACAGGTGAGCCGACCCGCACGAAGGCGCGGATCGACACCGACGGAACGAAGGAGCGCGTTGGCGCCCGCACCGGGGAACCGATTCCCCGCGTTCGCTGACCGGAGAGAGATAAATGGCAACGACAGAGAAGAAGCCGGCAAAGCCCGCAAAGGGCGGCGGCACCCCGAACCAGGCCAAGACGTCAAAGGCCCAGAAGGGTGAGAAGAAGGGTGGAGAGATCAAGCAGGGCCCGCACGCGGGCGTCGATCTTCCGATTCCTTCGCCGCGGCTCAAGGACTACTACAACAAGACCGTTCGCGCGCGCCTCATGGAGCAGTTCGGACTCGCCAACGTTCACGAGATCCCGACGGTCGAGAAGATCGTCGTGAACTGCGGCGTCGGCGAAGCAATCAAGAACCCCAAGGTCCTCGATCGCGTCGTCGAAGAGCTGGCGATCATCACCGGACAGCGTCCGGTGCGCCGCAAGGCGAAGAAGTCGATCGCCAACTTCGGTCTTCGTGAAGGCCAGGAGATCGGCGCGGCAGTAACGCTTCGTGGCGCTCGCATGTGGGAGTTCCTCGATCGCTTCATCACCGTCGCGATTCCGCGCATACGCGATTTCCGCGGTGTCAACACGCGGTCGTTCGACGGTCGCGGAAACTACAGCCTCGGCGTCAAGGAGCAGATGATCTTCCCGGAGATCAACTACGACATGGTCGAGCAGATCCACGGCATGGACATCACGTTCGTCACGACGACGAACAAGGACGACATGGCGCTTGCGCTTCTGCGCGAGCTTGGCATGCCGTTCCGCGGCGACGACAAGCCAATCATCGTGCAGTCGTGATGACAGGCACCAATCACTTCTTCAGTAGAGAGAATCGCTAATGGCGCGTAAAGCCATGGTTGAGAAGAGCAAGCGGAAGCCGAAGTTCCAGGTGCGCCAGCACAATCGCTGCCAGCGCTGCGGACGTTCGCGAGCGTTCCTGAGAAAGTTCGGCCTCTGCCGAATCTGCTTCCGCGAGATGGCACTTTCGGGACTGATCCCGGGCGTGCGAAAGGCGAGCTGGTAACCATTTACTTCTACACGTCGCTCACGCGATACGGTAGAACGGGGACAAGACTTTAAATGAGCATGACCGATCCGATTGCCGACATGTTGACGCGCATCCGCAATGCATGCGGAGCAAAGCATCGCCGCGTAGACATGCCCGGCTCGAAAATGAAAGTTGAGATCGCGAGAATCCTGAAGGACAACAACTTCATTCAGGACTATCGCACTCTCGAAGAAGAGAGCGGCCGCAAGACGCTTCGCGTGGTACTCAAGTACGCGCAGGGTGGACAGCCGGTCATTCGCGAGCTGAAGCGTGTCTCTACGCCCGGCCTCCGCAAATACGTCGGCGTGACGGAAATTCCGCGCGTTCGTAACGGCCTCGGCATGGCGATCCTCAGCACCTCACAGGGACTGATGTCGGACCGCCAGGCACGTCAGGCGCGCACGGGCGGCGAGATTCTCGCCCTCGTCTGGTAAGGGATAACCAATGTCACGTATTGGAAAGAATCCGATTCCGGTTCCGGCAGGAGTGACCGTCACTCTCGACCACAACCGTGTAACCGTGAAAGGTCCGAAGGGTGAGCTGTCGCGCACCATTCCGGCCGAGATGATCGTCTCGCAGGAGAACGGCACCGTAACGGTGAACCGTCCCAGCGACGATCCGAAGCACAAGGCGCTTCACGGACTGAGCCGCACTCTGATCGCGAACATGGTCGAAGGCGTCACGAAGGGTTTCTCGAAGCAGCTCGACATCGTCGGCGTTGGATACAAGGCTGAGACGCGTCCTTATGGACTGCAGCTCGCTCTTGGATACTCGCACGCGATCGAGTACAAGGCACCGAAGGGCATTACGCTCAAGGCGCCGCTTCCGACTCAGATTCTCATCGAAGGCGCAAACAAGGAGATCGTCGGACAGGTTGCGGCAGAGCTGCGCGGCCTTCGTCCACCCGAGCCTTACAAGGGCAAGGGCATCAAGTACGCAGGCGAGCAGATCCGGCGTAAGGCCGGAAAGGCCGGAGGCAAGTAATGGGAAAGACAACTACAGCGCGCTCGCGCTCTGGATTGCGCACGCGTCGCCATTTCCGCGTCCGGAAGAAGGTGAACGGAACGGCAGAGCGTCCGCGTCTGGTGATCTATCGCTCGCTCAAGCACATCTATGCACAGCTCGTCGACGACGACAAGCAGCACACGCTGATGACCGTCACCGATGCAGGATTCGAAGGAAAGAAGACGGCAAAGTCCACCGAAGTCGGCAAGCGAATCGCCGAGAAGGCGAAAGAAGCCGGAGTCACCAAGGTCGTGTTCGATCGCGGTGGTTACAAATACCACGGCCGCGTGAAAGCGGTGGCCGACGGAGCCCGCGAAGGCGGGTTGGAGTTTTAAGCAATGGCTGAGAACGAAACAGAAGCAGGAACGCCGGCAGCGGACGAACGTCCAGCGGCAGCGGCCCGTAGCGGCCCAGGTCGTAGCGCACGCAGCGGCGGCGGAGCCGGTGGCCCTGGCGGTCGCGGCGGACGTGGCGGCGGTGGACGTGGTGGCCCCGGTGGTGGTGGCGGCGGACGTGGTGGTCCTGGCGGCGGACGCGGTGGCCCAGGCGGCGGCAGCGGCGGCGGTCGTGAAGGCGGTGCAGGTCGCTCCCGCGACGGAAAGGGCGGACGTGACGGCGGACGTGGCGACGGTGGTCGAGGCGAAGGCGGAAGCGAGCTCGTCGAGAACGTCATCGCGATCAACCGTGTCGCGAAGGTCGTGAAGGGTGGACGTCGTTTCTCCTTCAACGCTCTTGTCGCCGTCGGCGACGGTCAGGGCAAGGTCGGATTCTCGACCGGCAAGGCGAACGAAGTTTCCGAAGCGGTCCGCAAGGCAGTCGACGGCGCACGCCGCAACATGGCGCGTGTTCCGATGACAGGCGGAACGATTCCTCACGAAGTCGTCGGACAGCACGGCGCAGGAAAGGTTCTCATGAAGCCGGCGGCGCCGGGAGCCGGTGTAATCGCCGGCGGTGCGGTTCGCGCCATCATGGAATGCTGTGGTATCAGCGACATTCTTACGAAGAGCCTTGGCTCGACCAACCCGCACAACATGGTGCTGGCCGCGCTCGACGGACTCAAGCAGCTCACGACAGTCGAAGAGATCGCGCGCGAGCGTGGTGTCGAAGTCAGCTCACTCGGCTATCGGTCGAGAGCCAAAGTAAAGGAGGCGCAACTTGCCTAGAACACATGTATGGTGGAATACGAAGGGACCCCGCAGCACGCCGAAGTCGATCCTGACGACCGGCAAGGTGCGGATCAAGCAGGTCCGCAGCGGAATTGGACATTCGTGGAGAATGCGCCAGACGCTCGAGGCGATGGGTCTTCGTCATCACCAGGCAGAAATCATAGTGCAGGACTCACCGTCCCTGCGCGGTCAGATCAAACGCGTGCGTCATCTGGTTGAAGTGACGCCGGTAGAGGGATAACCCGTGGCAAGCAGAAAGAAGGCGGCTGATGCCGTCGTAACCGAAAGCGTAGAGAAGCTGGGGCTGCACAATCTTGTGCCGGCTCCGGGCTCGCATCGCGACCGCAAGCGACTTGGCCGCGGCCCGGGATCGGGCACAGGAAAGACGTCAGGTAAGGGACACAAAGGTATGAAGGCGCGCGCCGGACACCACGGACCTGGTGGCGGAAAGCCCCAGTTCGAGGGTGGCCAGATGCCGCTCACGCGGCGCCTGCCAAAGCGTGGTTTCACGAATATCTTTCGTGTCGAGCATCAGGTCGTTCGTCTGAGCGATCTCGAGCAGCGCCTGCCGGCAGGGACGGAAGTGACGAGAGACTCTCTGATTCAGGCTGGATTGATCACTGCCCGTAAGGGACCGGCGAAGGTGCTCGCCAATGGCGATCTGTCTCGTGCTGTAACCGTTCGCGGAATTAAGATGAGCGCGGGTGCGCGCGAAAAGATCGAAGCGGCCGGCGGCCGCGTCGAGGAGTAGAATGGCACAAAACAACCCGGCAGCGGCGGTTCAGAACATCTACCGAACCCCCGAGCTGTGGCAAAAAATCACCTTCACTTTCATATGCCTCGTGCTTTACCGCACGGGTGCGCATATCACGGTGCCTGGTGTCGACGTCGTCGCTCTCACTGACTTCTTCAAGAATCAGGGAAGCGGCGGCATCCTCGGTCTCTACGATCTCTTCGTTGGCGGCGGACTTTCGCGCGCGACGGTGTTCGCGCTCGGAATCATGCCGTACATCTCCTCCAGCATCTTCATGCAGATCGCCGGCGCAGTCGTGCCGACAGTCGAAAAGATGCAGAAGGATGAGGAAGGCCGGAAAACGATCACGCAGTGGTCGAGATACCTCACCGTTCTGCTCGCGATGGTGCAGGGATGGGGCTTCTCCCTGTTCACATCCTCGCTGCAGAATGCAGTTCTGAATCCCGGATTCGGATTCAAGCTGCAGATGGTGCTCTTCCTGACCGCAGGCGCGATCTTCGTGATGTGGCTCGGTGAGCAGATCACTGAGCGCGGTCTGGGCAACGGCGCTTCGCTGATCATTTTCTTCTCGATCGTCGAGCGCTTCTGGCCGGGCATCTTCAGCACGTTCCGCTTCGTGCAGACGCAGGCGATTGGTCTGTTCTCGCTGCTCGTCCTTGGCATTGTGATGGTCGCGGTGGTGGCCGCGACGGTTGCCGTCACCATGGCAGCACGACGCATCATGATTCAGATCCCGCAGCGCACGATGGCACGTGGTCGCATGCGTGAGTCTGCGAAGAACTTCATCCCGCTTCGCGTGAATGCGTCGGGCGTCATGCCGATCATTTTCGCGCAGTCCGTGATCGTCGTTCCCGGCGCTATCGCGCAGTTCAGCGGCAACCCGGCAGCGCAGCGCATGGCTGAGTACTTCGCTCCGGGGACGTGGCTGTTCTACATGCTGCAGGCGGTGTTGATCGTTTTCTTCACGTACTTCTACACGTCGATCATTTTCAATCCGCTCGACCTGTCGGAGAACCTGAAGAAGCAGGGTGGATTCATTCCCGGTGTTAAGCCGGGATCGAAGACGGCAGAGTACATCGACTACGTGGTGACGAGAATCACGCTTCCCGGCGCAATCTTCCTGACGTTCATCGCGCTTCTCCCGCAGTTCATTTCGGATGCGGTGAATGTGCCATTCCGGTTCGGTGGAACGTCGCTGCTGATCGTCGTCGGTGTTGCTCTCGATACCATGCAGCAGATCCAGCAGCACCTGCTGCTACGCAAGTACGACGGCTTCATGAAGAAGGGCCGCGTTCGCTATCGCGGTCGTCAGGCGATGGGTGGCTACTAAGCCGTCCGTCGCATGATAGTCGTCCTGCTTGGTCCGCCTGGCGCCGGTAAGGGCACACAGGGCGAGATAATCGCCGAAAGGCTCGGCATTCCCAAGATTGCAACTGGTGACGTTCTCCGCGCCGCCGTGCGCGATGGCACCGAACAGGGCCTCGCTGCAAAAGCCTACATGGATCGCGGAGATCTGGTCCCCGATTCCGTCATCCTCGGCATCATGAAGGAAGTGCTGTCGTCTCCGGCAGCCGCGAAAGGTGCGATCCTCGATGGAGTCGTTCGCACCGTTCCGCAGGCTGAAGGTCTCACGACCATGCTTGCCGAGCTCGGCCGAAAGGTCGACAAGTTCCTGCTGTTCGACGTGCCTGAGGACGAGCTCGTAAACCGGCTGGGTGGACGCGTCGTCTGCGAAAAGTGTCAGACTCCGTACAAAGGCCTCGAGCCGGGAACGACATGTGAGAAGTGCGGGGGAAAGCTTGTCCGCCGAAAGGACGACGAGCCCCAGTCGATCCGCAATCGTCTCAAGGTGTATCAGGCGCAGACAGAGCCGGTCATCGAGTGGACGAAAGAAAGGAAGATGGATCTCGTGAAGATCGACGCGACCGGCGATGTGAATGAGATCAGCGAGCGAGCGATGAAGGCGCTGGAGGAAGATTGATTCAGCTCAAATCACAGCGTGAGATAGAGATCATGGCAGCCGGTGGCCGCATTCTCGCTGACACTGTGAAGCTGATGGAGCAGTCGGTGAAACCCGGAATGACGACCGCTCAGCTCGACGCCATCGCCGAGGATTTCATTCGCAGTCATCCCGGCGCTGTGCCTTCCTTCAAGGGGCTGTACAATTTCCCTGCGAGCATCTGCAGCTCGATCAACAACGAGATCGTTCACGGCATCCCGTCGAAAAAGAGAACGCTGATCGAAGGAGACATTATCTCGATCGACGTCGGCGTTCATTATGAAGGCTATCACACTGATTCAGCGACGACAGTCCCCGTAGGAAAGGTGTCGGAGGAATCCGAGCGCCTGCTCAGGGTGACGCGTGAGGCACTCGATGCCGGCGTGAAGGCAGCGCGCGCTGGAAATCATCTGGGCGACATAGGCGCCGCGGTGCAGGACATCGTCGAGCGTGCGGGCTTCAGCGTCGTCAGAGATCTCGTCGGACACGGCATAGGCACTGGGTTCCACGAAGAGCCGCAGGTTCCGAACTACGGCAAGCCAAAGCGCGGAATCAGACTCATGCCAGGATTGACCATCGCGATCGAGCCCATGGTCAATGTGGGGAAGCCAGGAATTCGCACGATGCCGGACAAATGGACCGTCGTGACGCTCGACGGGACGCGCTCAGCACACTTCGAGCACACAGTGGCGATCACAGAGAACGGCCCGCGGGTTCTTACCGCCGCTTGAATTCCCGCGTCGCGATTGCGGCGCTTTTCTTACTTTGAGACGAGCTGGTCAGTAGTGCGAGAGAGCTCCATCGGCGGAAGCTTCGGCGTGACGAACACTCTCAGTTTGTCTCCGTCGATCTCGAACTTCTCGTGGCGCCTTCCGGGATTCGGAATCTGCTCCCACCACTCGATAACGCCGTGATCCACCGAGTAACGCCCAGCCTCATGCGCGAGTGTTATCGTGACGACGAGCTTTCCGTCAGCTGTGAAGTCTTCAGTCAGCTCTTCGCCGAATTCTGTCTGTCCCTGCCAGCGGCCGAGTAGCGGAGACTGCTCGACTGCCCACGTGGCGCGGCGAAGTTTGAGAGAGTCCCTGCCGGAGCGCGTCACGAGCGACGAGTCGGCGAGCTTCATCTCCATCGGCATGGCGCGGCCATAAAGAATCGAATCGCCGCTTCGCGCAATTGGTGCGATGAAAAGCGTTGAGCCCTCGGCGGTCCATCCGAACTCGTTGACGAAGACGACACGCTTTACGTACGTCCCGTCTTCGTAAAGACTGAGGTTCATTCGGGCGAGCGCTCCCGACGCACTGACTTCGCCCTGCCATTCACCCGCGAGCTGCCGATCTCCGCGCGAAATGGCAGGTGCTTCCTGCGAGGAAGCACCGGAAAGCGAAACAGCAATCGCGATCGAGCCTGCAAGCGGCAACAATCGATTCATGGTCACTCGACGCGGGTTGACCAACCGCACAACAAGATCTCGGCTGCCTAAGTTGTTATGCCTCTTTCGACTGTTGCGCAAGCCTCAGCTGTCGCACGCGACGTCTGAGCGACGAGGTCCAGCGCTTCACGCTCGAGATCCTGGCCGAGCGATCTGTCGGAGAGTGCGGCGACATTGACTCTGATGTTGTATGCGGCGCCCTTGCATCCGGCTTCGGCAAGAAGCGCAGCTACACCCGCGTCGGTGACGGCATTTGAATTTCCCTTGGCAGCCACGGCGTTTGCGAGATGTGCGACCTTCGCACACAGTCGTGCCGTCTCGAGCGGCACTTCAGCGGCGCCGAGGAGCGCTTTGGTTATTGCTGCGTTTCGTGCGGCGGTGGCCGATTCCGAGTCTTTCGGGAGCTTGTACGCGGCGGAGACGAGAGCATATGCATCCGCATCGCGCTCGACGAGCGTCGCAAGCTGTGAGGTGAGAGATTCGGCTTCTGCAGCGAGCAGCGTCATTTCCGCTTCCACCGCCGCGTATTTCTTTCTGCCGATCGTCAGGCCAGCCACCATTCGGGCCAGCGAAGCGCCAAGTGCGCCTGCATATGCGGAGACGCTTCCTCCGCCAGGAACAGGGTCGGAAGACGCGATCGCTTTCAGGAAATCGGTCGGGGTCGAGCTGGACTCGGCTGGAGATGCTGCAACGACTGGTTCCTGTGAACGCGCCGATGCCATCGCGCGCGCGACCTGGCGCTCGAGAACCTGATCAGGAGTGAACTGCGCAAGCCTGAGGTAATTCTTTGAAGCTTCAAACAATACCTTCTCGGGAACGAGCCCGATGATCTCGCTCCATGTCACTTCGACGCCTTCAGCGCGCGCTTTCTCGCTGATGAAGTCAAAGACTGTGTGCAGCGCTGTCTGATCAGTATCGACGAGATTCATCGAAACCTGCGCCTGCCCGTCGACCTCGAGTCCGAGCCCTTTTACAGCCTTGAATCCTCCCGACGATTCGCGCACCTGCTTCGCGATCGATTTCGCCAAGGCCAGATTGGATGCCGTTCCGAGATACACGTTGTACGCAACGAGAAATGGCCGCGCGCCGATCGCTGTTGCGCCGGCCGACTCGTGAATCCTGTTGGGACCGAAATCCGGTTCGCGCTCGGGATTCGTCCCCAGCTCGTCACGCAGGCCTTCGAACTGTCCGCGACGCACGTCCGCGAGATTCACGCGTGTCGGTCGCGACGCCGCACGCTCATATAGAAAAACAGGAATTCCGAGCTCGGCTCCGACTCGCTGTCCGAGCTGACGCGCAAGATAGACGCAATCATCCATCGTCGAATCTTCGAGTGGAACGAAGGGAACGACATCCGTCGCACCGATGCGGGGATGTTCACCCTGGTGCCCGCGGAGATCGATGCGCTCTGCAGCTTCACGCATTCCCGCAAACGCGGCATCGACGACGGTATCGATTGGCGCGACGAAAGTAATGACTGAGCGATTGTGCGACTCATCGGATGACGAGTCGAGAATCGAGACACCCTTGACGCTCGCGATCGCGTCGCGGATTGCTTTCACTACTTCAGGTCGCCGGCCTTCGGAGAAATTGGGAACGCACTCGATCAGTTTCATATTCGATTGGTCAGACTCATTCAGTTGAGTGAAGCGTTCGCAGAAGCCATGGATGGATATCGGGATTGCCGGCAACGACTGGCCCTGCGGAAATGTCGCGGGTCTGGCCGTTCCAATTCGTAACGATCCCGCCGGCTTCGCGAACCAGAAGAATACCAGCTGCGATGTCCCACGGTGCCAGATCGAGCTCCCAGAATCCATCGAATCTTCCGCACGCTACATCGGCAAGATCGAGCGCAGCCGATCCTGCCCGGCGAATGCCCGCGGTCTCCCTGCTTACGGCTACGAAGTGTCGTGCATACCGATCGAGAAGCTTCTGCTGCTTGAAAGGGAATCCGGTTCCGATCAGTGCCCGTGAAGGATCGGTAAGCGACGACACGCTGATTGTTTCGCCGTTCGCCTTCGCGCCGCCGCCGAGCGTTGCGGTGAAGCATTTCTGGGTGGTGACGTTCAGGATCACGGCTGCGACGAGATTCGAGTTGTCGAGTGCAGCGATGGAGACGGAGTATTGCGGATATCCGTGAAGGAAATTGGTGGTGCCGTCCAGCGGGTCGGCGACGAACATCAGGCCGGGGGCCGACGGTGTCGCGTCAGGCGACAGCTCCTCGCCAATCAGCCGCGCGTCCGGAAACCGCGCACCAACAACCTCTGCGATCGCCCCCTCCGCTTCGCGGTCCACATCGGTTACGAAATCCGCTGCTCCTTTCGATTCCC
This sequence comes from Gemmatimonadaceae bacterium, assembly GCA_017881685.1. Taxonomy (GTDB): domain Bacteria; phylum Gemmatimonadota; class Gemmatimonadetes; order Gemmatimonadales; family Gemmatimonadaceae; genus UBA4720. The sequence continues at coordinate 23,406 of JADGQR010000064.1, read as the reverse complement.
AGTTGAGAGCCGACAGACGCGCAGAACCATTCCTGATTACTTCCGCTGCAGCCTGTGCCGCTTCAACCGCGGCATCGAGTACAGCGACGTAGGGTCCATTATCATTTGGCAGAGTGGCTCTGTTTCCTTGCAACGCGTTCCTCACACTCGTTAACTTCGGCCGATGCCCCAATCCCGGATCTTCAGCGGAATACAGCCCTCAGGCGAGCTCCATATCGGCAACTACCTGGGAGCCGTGAAGAACTGGGTCAGCCTGCAGCGGCAATACGAATCGTTTTTTTGTGTCGTGGACTACCACGCCATTACCGGGCCGTACGTGCCCGACGATCTCAGGCGGCGCACCCGCGATATGGTTGTCTCTCTGCTCGCCTCAGGAGTAGATCCATCGGCTTGCACGCTGTTCATACAGTCTGCGGTGCCGGAACATACCGAGCTGGCGTGGATATTCAACACGATCACGCCCATCGGCGAGCTCGAGCGCCAGACTCAATTCAAGGAAAAATCTGCACGACAGGAAAGCATCCTGGCCGGGATTCTGAACTATCCTGTCCTTCAGGCGGCGGACATACTTCTATATAAAGCCAACCTGGTCCCCGTCGGTGAAGACCAGGTTCAGCACCTCGAGCTGTCGCGCGAGATATCGCGCCGGTGGAATGCGAAGTTCGACCCCGCCTACATCGCCGCGCTCGAAGCGAGGAGTGGCGCAGCGGCCGAGTCAGCGAAAGAGTCATCCGCCGAAGATCTGGTTGGTTTTTTCCCCGAGCCCAAGGCGCTGCTGACGCCGACGAGACGCATCATGGGGCTCGACGGCCAGGCGAAGATGTCGAAATCGCTCGGTAACACGATCGGTCTTCTAGAGGAGCCCAAGGACATCTGGGAGAAACTTCGACCGGCTGTCACTGACCCCGCTCGAGTGAGAAAGACGGATCCCGGGACGCCCGAGATCTGCAACATCTATCATCTCCACAAGGCGTTCAGCGATCCGGCAACTGTAGAGCACGTCGCCGTTCAGTGTCGCACAGCCGGATGGGGATGCATCGACTGCAAGAAGGTGCTTTTCGAGTCGATGGACAGGGAGCTCACGCCAATTCGAAATCGCGCAAAGGAGATCCGTTCGGATCCGTCTGTGATCGACGAGCCGCTCGCACGCGGGGCTGAACATGCGCGCGATATCGCGGGCGACACGATGCGCGAAACGAAGCACATGATGGGGCTTACCTAACGGAGCCCGAGACTGATCTCGACCCGCAGGCTGCGAAAGCGCGCGAGATCGTAGTCAGCCTCGCGTCCGGTTCCCGATTCGCGGGCAGCGACGGAGAATCCCGGGCGCGCGCCTATTGCCGCTCTCTTCTCGAGGAGCGCGGGTTTGAGGCAGCGGATCAGACCTTCGAATTTTCTGAGGCACCCGGACGATGGGGACCCTCGCTCGCGGCCCTTCTCGCGGCGACAGTCGTCTGGTTGGCAGCATACCTGGCGACCAGGCTCAGTGCGCCAATTGTCGGTTTCCTGGAAGATGTGGTCGGGCTCGGCTTATTGAGCCTCGCAAGTTATTGGATGGCTCGCTACGGCGTGCTGTCGCTCAGTGCCAGTCGGTCGAACGCAACGAACCTCGTTGCGACGCGCTCCGGAGCTCAGTCGAAGCCGTCAGTATGGCTTGTGGCGCACCTGGACTCCAAGTCCCAGACAATCGCTATGGCAGTACGCATTGGATCTGCGGTTTCATTCGCCGTGATGTCTGCGGGCGTAATGGTTTCAGTGGTTGTTCTTGCTGCGCTGGAGTTGCCAGTGCACGCGAGCGGAATAGACGCGGCGCTATTCGCCCGCGCGGCAACAATCCTTTCCTACATTGCAGTCGCTGCGGCCATTCCGATCATTTTCTGCTTCGTTGGCAACAAATCGCAGGGAGCGCTGGATAACGCGACCGGCGTCGCGTCCGTCATTCTTGCGATCGATAAACTCCCGGCAGCCATCGATATCGGCATCCTTCTCACGAGCGCGGAAGAACTCGGGCTGGCAGGCGCGCGTCACTTTGCAGCTACGCGAGGCGAAACTGCACTCGCGATCAACTGTGACACCATCGATGATGCCGGCAAATTCGTCTGCATGGCGAGCGGCGCGAAAAGTCGCCGGCTCGACGAAGCAATCGATCGCGCCGCGAGCAGACTTCAAGTCGAAACTGTCGGAGTCGAACGATTGGCAACTCGCGGCACAGCCAGGCGCCCGATTCTTCGGCTGCGTGGCATGCTTCCGGGAATTCTCGCTGACAACATCGCTCTCACCGACGCCGGATGGGAGTCGTTCACCCTGAGCCGCGGAAACATCGCCACCCTCGGCTACGTACATACTTCCAGAGACGTCCCGGACCGTGTGAAGGGAACCGGTATTGCAAAGGCAGCAAGTCTCATTGCCGCAATCGTTGAGGAATTGGCCTGATGGCTTTCGTGATTCTTGTGCTGGTCCTGTTGCTATCGCTCGTGCTCATCGCCCTTGGCCTGCCCGGCCTCTGGATCATGATCGCGACGGCAGTCGTCTACAACCTGATGGTCCCACCGGGACCAATCAGCTGGTTCACGATCGTCGGCATTACGGTCCTCGGCGTGATCGCCGAAGTGATCGAGTTCAGCCTGTCGGGCAAGTTTGCCCGGAAGTATGGCGGCTCTCGGCGTGCCGGCTGGGGCGCCATAATCGGTGGAATGATCGGCGCGTTCATTGGATTTCCTGTCCCAATTGTCGGTCCCATGATCGGCGCCCTCATCGGCAGCTTCATCGGCGCCCTTGCCGGCGAGCTGAGCGTCGGCTCGACCGGAGCGGCATCGACCAAGGTCGCCACCGGTGCCATGATCGGCCGGGTGGTGGCGACAGCGGTCAAAATGGCGATCGGATGCACAATCGCGTCATGGATCTTCTTCGCGGCGATGGGATGATCCAGGGCGGGTTTCGCCCGGCTGATTGACACCCCAACCTCGCTCCGTAGATTGAATCAACGCCCCGTGCAAATGCCCGGGGCGTTTCCATTTTCCATCCTAAACGTTCGCGCCAGGCGCGGAGCTGCGCCCGGAATTTCTCCGCGCAAATGGAGCTGCATGTTCGATTCAAGGACGCGCACAGTGGTGATTGTCGGTGCGCAGTGGGGCGACGAAGGGAAGGGTAAGCTCGTTGACGTCTTGGCAGAGCGCGCCGACTGGGTGGTTCGTTACCAGGGCGGCGCCAATGCCGGCCACACGGTCCACATCGGCGAAAAATCCTTCGTTCTGCACCAGATACCGAGCGGCATCATGCATCCGGGCGTGCGATGCGCCATCGGCAACGGAGTGGTTCTCGACCCTGACACCCTCTTCACCGAGATCGACGAGCTGATCGCCGACGGAATCGACGTGCAGGGACGACTCTACGTGAGCGATCGCGCTCACCTCGTTCTTCCTTATCACAAGATGGTCGACTCGCTCAGCTCGGCCAGCAGGGAAATCGGGACGACGGGACGCGGCATCGGCCCGGCATACGAAGACAAGATTGCGCGCCGCGGAGTTCGCGTGCTCGACCTGCGTCACACGGATCGTCTTCGGGCACTGGTCGAAAGAGGCGTCAAACACGCCAACGCGCTTCTCGCGTCATTCGGTGTCGCCGAGCGCGCTGATGTTGACTCGACAATGACTCTTCTCCAGCGACTCGCTCCGCGGATTCTCCCCATCACCGAGGATGTCGGTCTCGTTATTCATCGGGCGATCAAGCAGGGCGCCAATGTGCTGCTGGAAGGAGCGCAGGGCTCGCTTCTCGACATCGATCACGGAACCTACCCATTCGTCACGTCGAGCAGCACGACGTCCGGCGGAGCTGCCATTGGTGTTGGAATCGCTCCGACGGCGATTCACGCAGCGCTCGGAATCGTGAAGGCGTACACGACGCGCGTGGGCAACGGACCCCTGCCGACGGAGCTCGAGGAGCCTCTTGGCGCTGAGATGAGACGGCTCGGAAACGAGTTCGGTGCAACCACTGGTCGTCCGCGACGGTGCGGCTGGTTCGACGCGGTCGTCGTACGTTATGCGGCGCGCGTGAACGGTCTCACTGGACTGGCTGTAACGAAGCTCGACGTCCTGGACACGTTCGAGAAGATTGCGCTGTGCACAGGCTACAAGGTTGGCGACGACCTGTACACGGAATTCCCCGGTGACCTGGCAGCGCTCGACGGCGCGCAGCCGCAATACGAGTGGATGGACGGCTGGCAGCAGGACACGTCGCACGCGAGGTCGCTCGATGAGCTTCCAGCGGCCGCACGGAAATATCTCGAGCGAATAGAGGAGCTTGTCGAGACGCCGATCTCGCATGTGAGCGTCGGCACCCGGCGCGATCAGATCATCTCTGTCGGTAGGGAAGCCTCTCCCGTTTCCTCTGGCGCTAATTGACGCAGGAGACCGCAGAAGAAACTGCTTTGACACAGAGACCACAGAGGCCACAGAAAAGACGTCGAGCTTCGATCTGAGCCGAGGGCATACCTAAAGGCCATTGCCTTCTTTTGATTGTGACTGCGGAACAACACAAGCAGATACGCAAGATGCCCAGCGCTCTGCGTAGTTAACCCCAAGAAAAAGAAAGCCGGCCCAAACGGTCAGGCTGCCCGATGGCAGAGACGGCTGGATGTCGCCTCTGTGTTCTCTGTGGTCTCTGTGTCAAAGCAGTTTTCTGCGCTCTCTGCGGTCTCTGCGTCAACTGGCAGCCGAGGCACCGAAAAGAAGCAGGAATCCGCTCACTCGGCGGTCTCGAATGACCAGAAAAGGAGGTCTCTCCTGCTATATTTAGCAGCTTATGCCGAATCAGCCTGACGTCATGGAAAAACTCGTGTCGCTGTGCAAGCGGCGCGGCTTCATCTTCCAATCTTCCGAGATCTACGGCGGCACCGGGTCCGTCTGGGACTACGGCCCGCTCGGTGTCGAGCTCAAGCGAAATCTCCAGGAGCGATGGTGGAAAGCGATGGTTCGCTCCCGCTCCGATATCGAAGGGCTCGACTCGGCCATTCTGATGCATCCGCGAGTCTGGGAAGCGAGCGGCCACATTGGCGGCTTCGTTGACCCGCTTGTCGATTGCAGAAACTGCAAGAAGCGTTTTCGCGCGGATGATCCGCGGATCAAGGGCACGCCCGGAACTCCCGACGCACAGTGCCCCGCGTGCGGAATGAAAGGCACCCTCGGCGAAGCGCGGCAGTTCAATCTCATGTTCAAGACGTTCATGGGACCGGCTGAAGACAGCGCGTCGATCGTCTACCTGCGGCCGGAAACTGCCCAGGGCACTTACGTGAATTTTCTCAACGTCCAGCAGTCGACCCGGCAGCGCATTCCGTTTGGAATCGCTCAGATCGGAAAAGCGTTCAGAAACGAGATCACGCCCGGCAACTTCATTTTCCGGACGCGCGAGTTCGAGCAGATGGAGATGCAGTTCTTCGTCGAGCCCGGCACCGACATGCAGTGGTTCGAGTACTGGAAGGAAGAGCGCATGAAGTGGCATCGCGGCCTCGGCCTGGCTCCAGACCGCCTCGAGTTCCATCAGCACCGTGCTGACGAGCTCGCGCACTACGCCCGCGCGGCATTCGACGTTCAATTCGATTTTGGTGGGACGCTCGGGTTCCAGGAGATCGAGGGAATTCACAATCGCGGAGATTTCGATCTCACGCAGCACCAGAAATTCTCGGGCAAGAAGCTCGAGTATTTCGACCATGCCTCGAACAAGCGCTACGTTCCGTTCGTTGTGGAGACCGCAGTCGGTCCGAACAGGACGCTCCTGGCGCTGCTTGTGAACGGCTATCGCGAGGAAAGCGTAGAGGGTGAGGCTGAAGGACGAGTCGTGCTCGGTCTTCTGCCTGCGCTTGCGCCGATCAAGGCCGGAGTCTTCCCCCTCGTCAAGAAAGACGGGATGCCAGAGATGGCGAAGAAGATCTCCGACGATCTTCGCAAGGCGTTCTCGGTCTTCTACGACGACAGCGGCGCGATTGGCAGACGTTACCGCCGACAGGATGAAGTCGGCACTCCGTTCTGTATCACCGTTGATGGTGAATCGCTCTCGGCCAACACGGTGACTGTTCGCGATCGGGACACACTGAAACAGGAGCGTATTTCCGTCGACGCACTCAAGGAGTACATCGGCCCACGAATCGTCGAATGACTGGTCTGACGCTCGATCGCCTTCGCAGGAACGGGCAGGCTTTCACCGAAGAGCTCTCGCGCGAAGGATATCTGGCGCACTCAGGACATAAGTCGGAGGCAGAGTACACGCCGATCTACGACAAGTATGCCGATGTGCTTGGCGAAGAGGCGCTCGAGCTGACGCTCAACGCGTTCAAGGAAACGGCGAAGGGAACGGAGGAACATCGTTCCGCTTCGCTTCTTCTTGAATGGCAGCTCGAGTCGCAGGCATCACGCTCGCTGGCCGACCTCGATGAGAAGGAAATCGCCTGGGAAAGCTCGGCGGTGATTACTACCGCGGAAGGTGAGCAGATTCAGTATCAGGCGGCGGTGATCGAGATCGCCAATGAGAAAGACCGTAAAAAGCGAATAGCGATCGACGATGCGCGCGTGAAGCTCGTGGCGGAAGAGCATGCGCCGCTGAAGCTGGAGCGGCTTAAGCGGGAGAAGGACTTTATTGAATCGCTTGGCATCGCCAGCACCTACAACGCGGCGTTCGAAGAGATTACCGGCGTATCGCTGACAAACCTTGCTGCAGACTGCGCAGCATTTCTGCGTGACAGCCAGTCGATGTGGGATGAGACGTTGCCACATCACCTGAAGAAGTCGATCGGTATCAAACCCTCTGAAGCGACACGTTCCGATGCGCTCGCGCTACTCCGCGCATCGGAGTACGACGGTGCGTTCCCCGGACAGCATCTGCAGTCGTCGATTTCACGCCAGCTGAAAGAAATGGGTCTCGATCCGACGGCCGGCGGACGCATTGTCTATGACATGGGGGAGCGCGATGGAAAGCGGGCCCGCGCCTTCTGCGCGCCAACGCGTGTGCCCGAAGAGGTCTACCTGGTTCTGCGGCCGCACGGTGGAGCGCACGACTACACTACGCTTCTTCACGAAGTTGGACATGCGCTGCATTTCGCCAACGTTCGCAGCGATTATCCGTTCGAATATCGCTGGCTCGGCGACAACTCGGTGACGGAATCGTACGCGATGCTGATGGATCACCGGATGCAGGACCGCGGATGGATGCTGCGATACACGGAAATCGGCTCCGGCAACGTCGAGAATTTCCTGCGCCTCGCTGGATTCGAAGAGCTTCACTATCTGCGCCGGTATTGTGCGAAGCTGATCTACGAGGTTCAGGCGTACGGTGGCGCTGCCACATGGGACGAGCTGCCTGATCTATATGTCGAGACGCTGACTGCAGCGACGACATTCCAGTACCGAACGGCGGACGCGTTCGTCGATTTCGACCCTCGCTATTATTCGACACGTTATCTGCGCGCATGGCAGCTCCAGGCGCAGATCAACGAAGCACTCGTGTCGCGGTTCAATGAGGATTGGTATCGCAACCCATCCGCCGGTCCATGGATCGTCAATGAACTTTGGTCGGAAGGACAGCGGGAATCAGCCGAAGAGATCGCCTCTCGCGTGAGCGAGAAAGGCGAAAAACTGTCCTTCGCTCCGCTCCTTCGAAACATCGAGAGCCTCCTTGGCAGCTGATCGCTCGGCAATTGAGGCCGAAACCGTAGCGCTGCTTCAGGCGCTCATCCGGTTCAATACCACAAATCCTCCCGGCAACGAGCTGCCACTCGCGAGTTTTCTTCAAGGGATATTCGCGAAGGAAGGAATTGCGACGACGATGCTGCTTCCTACTCCGTCGCGTGCGGCGTTGATCGCACGTCTCAGGGGAAACGGGAAAGCGCGCCCGGTCATGCTTCTCGCCCACATGGATGTCGTCGGTGTAGAGGCGGAGAAGTGGTCCTGCGATCCCTTCGGTGGAATTATTCGCGACGGCTACGTGTATGGACGCGGAGCGATCGACGACAAGGGAATGCTTGCCGCGAACGCGATGGCGATGTTGCAGGTTAAGCGCGAAGTAATCGACAAGGGTGGGGAGCTCGATCGGGATGTGGTGTTCGTCGCGACGTCCGACGAGGAAGCTGGAGGCGCCGATGGAATGCGCTGGCTCGTCGAGAATCATCCCGAGCACCTCGACGCCGAGTTCGCGATGAATGAAGGCGGAAGGACGCGGATCATCGAGGGAGGGAAGCGTTATCTCGCCATTCAGACGGCGGAAAAGATTTCGCATCAGGTCACGATGACTGCACGCGGGCCTGCCGGACACGCAGCGATTCCCCTTCAGGGCAACGCTGTTTTTCAGCTCGGGCGAGCGCTCGCGCTGCTGGCGGATTATCGCGAACCGGTCACTCTTACATCGACGACGACGCGCTTCTTCGCTGAATTGTCGAATGTGTGGCCAGTCGCTGACGTGGCCGAAGCAATGAAGAAAGTGGTCTCGAGCGATGCGGCAACGAGTGGTGCCGGCGCAGAAGTGCTGTCGCGGATTCCTGTGTTCAATGCGGTGATGCGAAACGGAATCTCACCGGTTGCTCTGTCGGGCGGAGTCGCCGGCAACGTGATTCCGGCTGAGGTTTCGGCGACTCTCAACGTCCGCACGATTCCCGGTCACAAGATCGAAGACGTCGCGGAGCGAATCCGCCAATGCGCCGGAAGTGAATCACTCACCGTGTCGATTACCTCGCACGGGCAGGAAGCTCCGGGATCAGATCCACACTCAGCGATGTTCGAGTCGATTGCTTTGTCGGCGAAGTCGCTGGATCCGGCCATCGCGGTTGTGCCGTATCTCAGCACAGGCGGCACGGACAGCGCCCATCTGAGGCGCCTGGGAATCAACGCTTACGGCATTCTGCCGTTCCCGATGGAGCAACCTGATGAGGAGAGAATGCACGGTCATGACGAGCGCGTTCCCGTTGCCTCGCTTCACTTTGGGACTCGGCTCATTTTCGAGTCTGTCCGTCGAGTGGCGGGCGCCTGAGCGCTTGTCCGTGAGGACAAATGGCCGGTAGATTACACGAATGACACCCCCGGTAAATTCACAGCGCGGACGCACACTTCAGGAGACCGAGACCACACTCTCGGGCCCTGAGGTCATTTCCGCCGCAAAAGACTTTTTCACCAGACGAAACGGCATCTACGCGTCGTTTCTGGACAAGGAAGGACCTGGCTATGTGACGTTTCGCGGCCAGGGCGGAGAGGAGATCGTGATCGGCGCTGCAGCGTCTGGCCCCGGCACGAAAGTTTCGGGCTCGACCTACCTGTATGATCAGCAGGTTGCGCGATTCTTCTCCGGCCTGCCGACAGCCGCCAACGTGCCGGCCGCATCGTGAGTGCTCCATTCGTAACCGAGATTCGCACTCCAGCCTATGTGATCGTCCTTGGCGACGCTGCGGTCGCGACGATGCACATCAGAGTTCAGGCTGCGGAGCTTTGGGACACGGTTCGCGTCGACGCTGCGCCTGGTGAAAGCGTGCTTGCTGTTAAGCTTGCCGCGCTCGCCGCGTTCTATCCGGACGGCGTGGAGTCCGATGACTTCGTGACGAAACTTCATGGATTCGAAGTTCTCGACGAAGGCGAGTCGCTACAGACCGTGGGTGTGCGTGACGGTTCTACGCTTCTGCTGATTAGGCGCCGGCGCAGACCGGTCAGGTAGACCGCGGCGCAACGATGCGCGTCGGATTCATCTCTCACGCCGATTGCGGCCGTCATGACACCGGGTGGGGACACCCGGAACATGTCGGCCGTTTGCGCGCCATCACCCGGGCTCTTCGCAACAATATCGAGCTATACGAGGGGGTCGATCAGCTCGAGGGACGTCATGCGACGGCCGAAGAGCTTGCTCTTGCGCACAGTCGAGACTATGTGGCCATGGTCGAGCGCGTCGCTGCGGAAGGTGGCGGCCGCCTCGACAACGACACTGTCGAGAGCGAAGGATCGTGGGCTGCTGCGACGGCCGGCGCCGGATGCGTTCTGGATGCTGTGGACAGGGCTATGACGGGAGTCAATCTCCGCTCGTTCTGCGCCGTTCGTCCTCCCGGCCACCATGCCTTGAAAGACCGTGCGATGGGGTTTTGCCTTTTCGGTAACGTTGCCCTCGCTGCTCGGTACGCGCGCTCTCGCCATGCTGCCGAACGCGTTCTGATCGTCGATTGGGATGTGCACCACGGAAACGGCACGCAGGCGCTTGTCGAGGACGAGCGTGACATTCATTTCGTGTCGATGCATCAATGGCCGTGGTATCCCGGGACTGGAGCAGCCGCCGATCGCGGCCCACTCGATACCATTTGGAATATCCCGATGCCTCCGGGACTTCCGGCGAATCAGTACGTCGAAGCCTTCGAGAGAGGTATCGACAAGGCGACCGCGGGTTTCACTCCTGATCTCATCCTCCTTTCCGCAGGATTCGATTCGATGGCCGGAGATCCACTAGGCGGATTTACGCTCGAGCTCGAGGACATTGACACGCTGACTCGAAACCTCGTCAAGCGCGCAGAGTCTCTCTGCCGTGGAAGACTCGTCAGCTCACTCGAAGGCGGATACGCGCCCGATACCCTCGGCGAGGCATGCGTGACTCACATGGCCGCTCTTGGCTGACCACATTCTTCGGATCAATGACGCCCTCGAGACCTATCGAGAGTTGCTCAGCAACACGCTCGATAGTTATTTAACTCAGGTGTCCAACCGTCTGGGAACGATCACCAAGGCTTTGAGCGTTGTGGCCACGGTCAGCCTTCCGTTCGTGGTAGTGAGCGGAATGTGGGGAATGAATTTCGACAAGATTCCACTTTCTCACTCGAGTCACGGTTTCTGGACCCTGCTGGTCGTCCAGCTTGGGCTGGGCGCTCTTCTCCTCATTTTCCTGAGATGGCGCAAGCTCCTCTAAACGGTCTTCGACTCTACGGAGTTGCCGCATTCGACAGTGCTCTTCACGAGCCGCTGGCCGAAGGCACGACCGCGGTCCATTTTCGCTCGATTGCGGGGGTTGTTGCGCCGGCGAAGTACTCACGGATGGCGCTCGACGACAAGGAGATCGCCGACTATACTCGCGTGCTGGAGGAGGTTCAGGCCAACACTTCAGTTCTTCCTGCCCCGCCGGGAACGGTCTTCAAGTCGCGCGACGGTCTCGCGCGATGGCTCGAGCTTCATTACTTCACGCTCACTCAGGCGATCAACTCCGTCGAGGGACATGGCCAGGCGAGACTCACGATCACCAAGACGCCGGGGGTCGATGCGGCGGATGCGACCGCGGGCGAGGTGAAGGAAAGCAGCAAGCAGCTTCTCGCGACCGCATCGCAAAGCATGCGCGTGCTTCGCGGACAGGCCACCGCAACGGTCTCGTTGCCCGTCCCGGAGGATGAGACCCGAGTCGTTGCTCAGGCGTCATTTCTTGTAGATCTCGAGAAGTGGACCATGTTTGCGGATCTCGTTCACAAGGAAGACGCGCGTCATGCAAATCTCGACTTTCACTTGAGCGGCCCATGGCCGCCCTATGACTTCGTACGCATGCAATTCGGCGGGTGACCGGTGTTCTGTCCTGATTGTGGCTCATGGAACCGCGGATCCGCGGCCCGCTGCCTGAGATGCGGCGAGCTGCTGCCTGTTCTCGTCAACCGCAGTGCTCAGCCGCCTGATCCGGCAATCACGGCGCTTCGACATGTAACCGGCGGCCGGTACAGCGTCATGCATCGCGTGGGTGAAGGCGGCATGGCGAACGTGTATTACGCGCTTCATATCCCGCTCGATTGTCCGGTCGTCATCAAGGTGATGCATCCGCATCTCGCTCGTGACGCAGACATGCGCGAGCGATTCAAGCGCGAAGCAGAATCGGCCGCGCAGCTCGTTCATCCGCACATCTGCGCGATAACGGATTTTGGCTCGGTTGGCGATCAGGTTTATCTGGTCATGCCGTATCTCGCCCGCGGAACGCTTGCCGACAGAATCAACAATCGTCGCTCATTTCCGCCTGAGCGGACGGCCGCGATCGCCGCTCAGGTTGCGACAGCTCTGGACTACGCGCACCGGCACGGCCTCGTTCATCGTGACATCAAGCCGGACAATATTCTCTTCGATGAAGACGAGAATGCACTCGTGACCGATTTCGGTATCGCGACCGGCCACTTCCGCGCGAGGATGACAGGAACCGGCAACGTCATGGGGACGCCGCACTACATGTCGCCTGAGCAGGCGCGCGGAAAACTTCTCGACGGACGAAGTGACCTTTATGCATTGGGCGTCGTGATGTACGAGACGCTGCTTGGCTTCCCACCGTTCGACGGAGCTGACGGTTACTCGATCAGTTACAAGCATGTCACCGAAATGGCCGCGGCTCCCGACGTCGTCGATTCCCGGATTCCTGCGCAGCTGTCGGACATCGTCATGAAATGTCTCGAGAAGCGCGCCGCGGATCGTTACCAGAGAGGAAATGATCTTGCTGATGCTCTGATTGCTTTCCTGTCGAACACGGCGACTACTGAAGAGATTCGCTCGGCGTGGACGTCGCGCGTGATCTCGCCGTCTAAACCCGTTGTGTCATCAGTGAGTGGCGTGTGAGGATCTCGCACGAAGTCGTGAATCTCAAGCCGCGGTATCCGTTCGTGATCGCGCGCGGGGGATACGCTGCGCACGAGAACGTAATCGTCAGCCTCGTCGACGACGACGGAGTCGAAGGACTCGGAGAAGCTGCTCCGAATCGGTATTACGGTGAATCCGTGGCAACCGTCATTTCCGCGCTGGAGCAGTTTGCTCCAGTACTCGCTACTGCGGACGGCTGGTCACTCGAAGCAATCGACGAATCGCTCAACCGCGTTCTGCGCGGAAACAACTCGGCGAAAAGTGCCATCAGCTCGGCGCTTCACGACATCGTCGGAAAGAGGCTCGGCGTTCCAGTCTACCGTTTGTGGGGTCTCGACGCAGCCGATGCCGGCGAATCGAGCTTCACGATCGGGATCGCCGACAACGAAGGGCTCCGCCAGCGTATCGCTGACGCCGCGCAGTATCCAATCCTCAAGATCAAGCTTGGAACTGATCGCGACATGGAGATTGTTCGCGTCGTGCGCGATGCAGCTCCGGAGAAGAGACTGCGCGTCGATGCAAACGCCGCGTGGAGCGCCTCTCACGCTGTTCGGATGATCGATTTTCTGGCTGACAACGGCGTCGAGTATGTCGAGCAGCCAGTCGCGCAGCACGACATCGAAGGATTCAGGTTCATTCGCTCGCGCTCGAAGCTGCCGATCTACGCGGACGAATCCTGTCTCGTATCGACAGACGTTCCCAGGCTCGCGGGTGCCGTTGACGGAATAAATCTCAAGCTCGCGAAATGCGGCAGCTTGAGAGAGGCGATCAGAATCGTTCACACCGCTCGCGCCTTCGGCATGTCGGTGATGGCCGGCTGCATGATCGAATCGAGCCTCGGCATTTCCGCGATTGCGCAGCTCGCGCCGCTGCTCGATCATGCTGACTTCGACGGCGCCGCGCTGCTATCGAACGATCCATTCGAGGGCGTGACGATGAAGGGCGGGAAGATCGCGCTCACCGACAGGCCTGGAATCGGCGCTCGCCCCGTGGCCGAGTCCGCTTCAAAGGTGGCAAGCGGAGGTTCCCGCTAGCGGGACGATGACCTCGAGGCCAACGGGCTTGGTAGAAGTCGCAATTCCGATTCCGCTCTTCCAGACATTCACATACACATTGGATCCGGCGGCGGAGAGAATCCCAGTCGCGGGTTCGCGCGTTGTCGTCCCGTTCAGGAATCGGAAGGAAATCGGGATCTGTCTCGGCCAATCCGACGGGTCCGGGCTCAGGCAAAAACCGAAACGCGTTATTGAAGTTCCTGACGATGCGCCGGCGTTGAGCGAAAGCATGATCGCGCTGTGCCGCTGGATCGCCGACTACTACGTGGTGCCGGTTGGCGTGGTGTTGAGAACGGCACTTCCTGCCTCGCTCACGGGCGCCGAACAGCCGACACCGCGCCGCAAGACACAGCGGATCGTGAGACTTCGTGAAGACCTTCCCACTCTCATGCATCGAGATAAGGCCTTCGCTCGCGCGCCTCAGCAGCGCGCAGTGTTCGAGCTTCTCGAATCGGTCGGTGGAACCAGCACACTGGATCATCTGCTCGGAAGCATGGCGTTCTCTCCGTCCGTTCTTAAGGCTCTCGAGAAGCGCGGGCTGGTTCGAATCGATTCGGAAGAGGTCGATCGCGATCCCTTCGCGTTGCGGATCGGCGAGCCTGCACGACGGCACACGCCAACAAGCGCACAAACTGAGGCGATTCAAACGCTTGCTTCGGGGTCGGCGGGAGATGTCTTCCTGCTTCACGGGATAACAGGGAGTGGGAAGACTCTCGTCTACATCGAGCTTCTGCGGGAGATAGTCGACGTTCGCGGCCAGACCGCGATCGTGCTTGTCCCTGAAATTGCTCTCACACCTCAAACCGTCGATCGCTTCCGTGCGGTCTTTGGTGATCGTATCGCGGTTCTTCATTCGGCGCTGAGCGATGGCGAGCGTTATGACGCGTGGCTTGCACTGAAGCGCGGCGAGAAGCGAATCGTTGTCGGCGCGCGGTCCGCGATATTTGCGCCGATCGAGAATCTTGGCGCGATAATCGTGGACGAGGAGCACGAGTCGAGCTACAAGCAGGGAGAAACACCGAGGTACCACGCGAGAGAAGTCGCAATTGTCAGGGCAAGGAACGAAGGCGCGATTGTCGTGCTGGGCAGCGCCACGCCATCGCTCGAATCATGGACCAACGCGGTTGCCGGTAAATACAGGCTTCTGAAGCTTCCCGACCGGGTCGGAGGCGGGAGTCTGCCAAAGGTTGAAATCATCGACCTCAGACACAAGGCGACTCAGCTTGCTGATTCCAGCACCGGTCCGGGGACCGGATACTCGTCGGTGATACGCGATGAGCTCGATTCAGCACTCGCTGCAACTCTTCTGCGTGGCGAGCAGAGCATCCTGCTCCTCAATCGCCGGGGCTACTCGGCCTTCCTCCAGTGCAACGACTGCGGTGACGTGGTTGTCTGTCCCAACTGCAGCATCACGCTGACTCTGCATCGCGCGCCGGAGCGCCTGCTGTGTCATTACTGCGCGCATCAGGAGACCGTGCGTTCGGCTTGCGCGAGATGCGGCGGCTTGACGCTCAGGCATCGCGGCATGGGGACGCAACAGGTCGAACGACTGGTGTCCGAGAGATTTCCATCGGCGCGAATTGCTCGCATGGACGTCGACACGACCAGCGGGAAATGGGCGCACGCCGAGATCCTCGACCGCGTCGGAAGCGGTCAGGTCGACATCCTGCTCGGGACCCAGATGATCGCAAAAGGTCTCGACTTCCCGAACGTCACACTCGTTGGTGTCGTCGATGCCGATGTCGGGATCAATCTTCCGGACTTTCGTGCTTCGGAGAGATGCTTCCAGCTTCTGAGTCAGGTTGCCGGTCGCGCGGGCAGGGGACCGAAGGGCGGCCAGGTTCTGATTCAGACCCGGGTGCCTTCCCATCACGCTGTTCGCTGCGCAATCACGCATGACTACGCGACGTTCGTTCGGGAAGAGCTGGAGGGGAGAGTGAGCCCTCCTTACCCGCCTAACCTTCGGCTCGCGAACATCGTCTTCAGCGGCACCAACGACCGCGCAACCGCCGCATTGGCTACCAGGGGAGCGGACTGGATCAGGGATCTTCTCACGCACACCGCTGGTGACGTCACCCTCATCGGCCCCGCTCCATCGCCGATCGAACGGGTAAAAACACGATGGAGATGGCACGTGTTGCTCAAATCAGCCAATTCGGCGGAGCTGACGCGAGTGGGCAGGTATTTCATGGAGAAATTCCAGGTTCCGGCCGCACTTCGCGTAACGTTCGACCGCGATCCCGTGGCGCTGCTGTAGTCGCGTCGATCATCTTTAGGCGTGACGATTATCTCGACACCAGACTTCAATGATCAGGCGCTCATCGACGCGCCTGATGCGCGTTTTGTGGAAGCCCCTGCAGACGGTGTCCTTCCAGATGATTTCTTCACGACGACGAATCTTCCCACCTACGTGAAGATCGGCGGAAAGTGGCGGATGCCGCGCGAGCCGAGGATGGACGCGGCTCTCCTGCTCGACGGTGATGGCGAGCTCTGGATCCGCGAGGGACGTCGCATCCGCAAAGGTGAGCGCATCGCGGTTGGCAAAGCGGAGGACGGCTCTCAGGGTATTTACGTCCACTCGTCGCTGATGCAGAGCGATCCGAACGAAATGGCCGAGTTCCAGTTCATGACGAGCGATGTGTCTCGCGAGAAGCCCATCGACTACGGCATGATGGCGCGGATTCTCATCGAGGAGCGCGATCGTGGCGGATATCCCATCTGGGTGACCGGACCTGCACTGGTGCACTCGCGTGCGCGCGCCGACATGGTGTGGTTCATCGAGAACGGCTTCGTTGGAGCTCTGCTCGCTGGCAACGCGGTTGCCGTTCATGATATCGAAGCGGCGATCTTCGGCACGACGCTCGGAATGACCGGGACTGGCATCGCCTCAGTTGGCGGTCACGGTCTGCACATGCGTGCGATCAATCAGGTGCGAAAGGCAGGCTCGATTGCGGAGGCCGTCAAGCAGGGCATCATCACGAACGGAATAATGCACGCGCTCGTGACGAAGAATGTCCCATTCGTGTTGACCGGATCAATTCGCGACGACGGTCCGCTGCCGGAAGTTGTAACCGACGCAATCGCTGGTCAGGATGCGATGAAGAAGCACACGACGAAGGCAACGATGGCCATTCTCGTCGCGACGGCGCTTCACGCGATCGCTACCGGCAACATGCTTCCGGCGTTTGTCACGGAAGCCGACGGGACGCTGCGGGAGTTGACGTTAATTTGTGTCGATTCGTCCGAGTTCGTCGTAAGCAAGCTCAAGGATCGCGGAACGCATCAGGCGTTCGGCGTGGTAACCAACGCACAGGATTTCATGCACATACTTCGTCTGTACGCTGAACGCGAGATCACCTCTCACGGTCCGGCTGGCTCATGATAGAAACGACCGAGAGGTTCCTGCGGGAGATCGCGGACAAGGTGGGTATCGACGCAGTCGAGGAGATTCATCTCTTTCCGCCAATCAGACAGGGTGGAGTGGAGACCGGCGCTGCCGTGATCGCGACGAGCGCACAAGTCGGCGAGCGACACACGGTCTACAGCGCGAGCTATCGGCTCCAGCTGAAGGGACCGGACCGCGGCAAATGGGAAGTCGACGTCACAGCGGAAGCCGATGCTCCGCTACTGACCGTGAATGACGTCGTTCACGGCGTGATGAAGAGAGCGGGTGAGCAGTTCGAGCCGGAGCGGATCACCGGTTCAGAGCTTCGCAGCATCGTCGGAGATCCATCGCTGCATCAGGCTCCGTCTAACTAGCCGCTGAATACTTTCGCAGGATCACCTTGTTCAGATCACGGGCATCTTCGATGACAGCGACATCGGCATGCAGCCAGACGGGCGACATCAGGAACGGATAGACCTGATCCCCGCCGGCCGAGCCGTGCGCACCAACCTGGTCGTCGAACGAGATGATGTTGTAGCCATCGTATGCGCCGAATAGTACGAGATCGCCGGCATTCGGCTGCATCACCAGAGACTCGACCGCATTGACGACGTAGCGCTGCGTTCCGTACGGCTCGAGAGGATTCGTTCCCGCCGTTACCTCCACCTGGCCCTCGGCGATGACACCCCGGCCCGCTCTGCTCTCGATGTGCACGCCGTTGCCCGATCGCGTCACGATCAATCCGATTCCGAGGTGTCCAAGAAGTCCGAGGTAAAGGAGCCGCCGGCGCTCGTTCGCCATGATCTCCTCGAGCGTCAGTTGACGCTCATCCGCACTGAAATAGAGGAGGGCAAGGCATGAGCTGTACGTGACCACGACCTCGTGCCGCTCCGCGACCCGGTATTTCTCGGGAAGGATTATCTCTCTCAGCCCATAACGACTGCGAAGCCAGTCACGCGCACGCCTCAATGTGCGGCGGGTTCCGGCGCGCGCTGCGGGCGTCATCGCCGCGACTGCCTCGATCAATTCCGGTCCAACTCCAGCGTACTCGCTGGCCTCGGCCGCGCTTGCAAGCACGTCTCCGTCGAGCATTCGCTCGACAGTCATGCCGAGCGATTCGTGAAACTCCACTCGATAGCTCCTCGCTGGAGTCATCCCGTGGTCCGACAGGATGACGAGGTCGTACCCTCTGCCTCCAGCGATTCGCGCCATTCGCCAGATCTCGGAGATTCGCGCATCGGTTCTCCGAAGATCGCTCAGCGCCTGCTTGCTCGACGGTCCGAAGTGATGTGCGAGCTCGTCATACTGCATGAACGTGCTGTAGATGATCGGCACGCCGAGATACACATCGAGCAGAATCGCCATCGTCTGAAGCTCTCTGACGACGACGTTGCTGATGATGCGGATGAACGGAAAAATTCCTTCGGAATGCGTAACGCGTCCGGCCAGCTCACCGCGAAGACGCTCCCATTCCTCGAGCAGATACTCGAACACGCTCTGGAGAATCATGCGTGCGATACGAATGGGGTGCAGAAGCATCAGCAGCGCCATCCGCGTCCCGCCGAGGCGCTGGTACACCGACATCTTCTCTCTGGTAGCGACAGTGAAGGCAACAGTCTGCGCATCGCCATCCAGCAGATTCACGTAGCTTGACCCTCCCGCGAGCGCTCCTGGAGACTTTATTCGATCGCGGATGTACTGAACGCCATGCGGCGCGTTGCACGTAATGATTCTGCGGGCGGGCTTGTCGTAGAACCTGAAGGCGGGAATTCCGCCATTCTCTCCGTGAAAGATTCCAGCCTGACAGTAAGGGGTCGCGGACGGGAGTCCGCAAAACCATCGCCGAAGATTGTAGTCGCCCTCATTGAGCAGGCGAACGATTGTCGGGCAATACCCTCTTTCGATTGCCCGGCGCAGATCGGAAAAGGCAAGCGCGTCGATCTGCAGCATGATCAACCCGCGATTGCCGTCGTACTCTCGTTTTTCTTCTCTGAAAAGCCTGTACTTCGACGCGTAGTACCAGCGGAGAAACGGACCTGCGCGCGGCTGGTCGCGTCGCTCCGTCACGCTACCGCTTTTGTCACTATGCGCAGGAGCTGTTGTACGGGAACGGGCTTGACCAGAACGCCGTCGCAGCCCGCAGCCATGCACCGCTCCATGGTTTCTTCGTCGTTATGACCGGTCATCGCAAAGGTCCGTGCGGGCTTCATCCCCCTTTCTGCGAGCGAGCCAATCACCGACAGGCCATCCGCGTCGGGAAGACCGATATCGAGGATCATCACGTCGGCTCTTTCAGGACCAGCCCATGCGGATGCTTCCGCAGCAGTCTCCGCCAGCGTCACATCGAACCCACCGCTTTCGAGAAGAAGCTTGAGAGCCCCGCTGATCATCGGACTGTCTTCAACCAGCAGCACTCTCGGCGTCATCTACACTCCTTCGGCGGGAAGCGTGAAAAAGAACCGACTCCCCTCGCCAAGCTCACTTTCAACCCAGATATTTCCACCATGCAGCTCCACGAATCGACGGGCGATAGTCAATCCAAGTCCCGTGCCGTGATGAACGCGTGAAGCCGAAGAGTCGACCTGAGCAAACTCACGGAAGATGAGTTCGTGATGATCAGGTGCAATTCCGCGGCCGGTATCGCCAACCTCCAGAAGCACCATCTTGTCGTCACGCGCTGGATTGGACGAGACTGTCACCCAGACTTTGCCCCCGCTCGGCGTGAATTCGAAGGCGTTTCCAAGCAGGTTGGTGAGAACGTGGATGACCTTGTCGCGGTCACCGCGCACCATCGGGATATCGCCCATCACATTCAGATCGAGTGACAGGCCCTTCTTGGCCACCAGGGACTCGTTGAGTGCCGTTACCTGGGTCACGACTTCCTCGATCGAGAAGACGGATTCGACAAGTGTCAGCGGTCCGCTGGAATGGCGGGCATGCGTGAGAATCTCCGCGATCATGTCGAGCAACTGGCGGCCGCCGGTGATGATGACGGATATGCTCTCCTTCTGCTTTGGAGTGACTTCGCCGAGAATTCCGTCGCGAAGAATTTCAGCGTGCGTGATGATCGCCGTGAGCGGAGTTCTCAGGTCGTGCGAGATGTTCGACAGGAATTGGGTCTTCAGTGCGTCGCGGTCGCGAAGATCCGCGATCACGCGCTGCGCGTCGGCGAGCTCGATCTCGAGCCGCCTCATTCGCTCACCGAGCTCGTAGTCGCTGGCAAATTCGGGTCTGAGTCTCACATCAGCCATTTACGCTGCCCTCGAGCTCGAGCTCGGCGTCACCCGTTTTCTCGATCGCTTCGACAAGTTGCTGCCTTCGAAGAAGCGCCCAGTACCTGCCTTCCGCAACCATGAGCTGATCATGTATTCCCTGTTCAACCACTCGACCCTCATCGAGCACGACGATCCACGTTGCATCCCGGATTGCACTGACACGATGCGATGCAATCACCGCTGTTCTCGACGTCAATGCTTCTCGAAGTGCACGGAGAATCTCCGCTTCGGTATGTGTATCGACGGCGCTCAGAGCATCGTCGAGAAGAACTATCGATGGGCGACGCGCAAGCGCTCTCGCAAGAGAGGCACGTTGCTTCTGTCCCCCTGACAAATTAATCCCGCGCTCGCCAAGCATCGTGTCGTATCCGCCCGGAAAGCTCCTGATCGTCTCTGAAAGCTGTGCTGTTCCCGCAGCCCACTCGACGCCTTCCGGGTCGTTCGTTCCATATGACAGATTCGCTCCGATCGTGTCGCTGAAAAGGAGACTCTCCTGCGGGACAAAGCCGATCGCAGCCCTCAGCTCCTGCAACGGAACCCACTTGATCGGCACGCCGTCGATGAGAATCTCGCCTTCCTGCGCGTCATAAAGACGAGGAATCAAATCCATCAGCGCCGTTTTTCCGCTGCCTGTCGAGCCCACGACACCGAGTGTGGCTCCCTTGGGCACAGTGAAACTGACATCACGAAGAACCCAGCGCGGTGTCTCACCTTCAGCGACTGGAAAGTGGAAGCTCACGTTTCTGAACTCGATCGACCGTCCGCCAGTTGTTGCCGGAAGATGAATTACGTCCGCCGCATCCGGATCGGACAGACCAGGTTGTGCATCGAGAATCTCAACCAGTCGCAGCATCGACGCGCTTCCGCGCTGAAAGAGATTGATCACCCATCCAAGTGCGATAAGCGGCCACGTGAGAAGATTGAGATACAGGCCGAAAGCGACAAACGATCCAACCGATATGGTTCCGTGAAGAGCGAGCGTTCCTCCGACTCCCAGGACGACAACAGCCGCCATTCCAGCCAGCAACGCGAACGTCGGGAACATCGTTCCGTACAGTCTCGCGAGCGACATATTCCGCCGCAGATACTCGTCGTTGAGCGAAGCGAATCGTTCGATCTCCGCATTCTCCTGGCGATATGCGCGCACTATTCGTGTGCCGGAAAGGTTTTCCTGCGCGTGTGTCGTCAATGTCGAGAAATGCTCCTGCACTGATTCGAATCGCTTGTGAACAGCCTTGCCGAGATACGCGGTGATCGCCGGAAGACCGATCATCGGAAGCAAAGCGAGAACAGTCAGCTTCACGTCGATTCGAAGCATGAAGAACAGCGCGAACAGAGCGCCAGCAATCGTGTTCATCAGATACATGATCGCCGGGCCTGCTGCCATTCGAACTGCGCCGAGATCGTTGGTCAGGCGAGCCATTATGTCGCCGGTTCTCGCGCGTCCAAAGAACGATGCGTCGAGCTTTTCCAGGTGGATGAAGAGATCGTTTCGCAGATCGTATTCGATCCTGCGGCTGACGCTGTTCAGGATCTCGCGCATTCCATAACGCAGAAATCCTGCGAAAATGGCAATTGCGATGATTTCACCGGCGACTGTAAGGGAGTTGCTGAACGGGGCGCCAGCCCGCATGGCGTCGATCCCGTTGCGCAGAAACCACGGAATTACGCTTGTTATAGCCGTCGAAACGACCACAAGTGTAAGGCCTGTAACGAGTTGGCCCCTGTATGGGCCGTAGTAGGGTAAGAGTCGCCTTAGCTGATTCATATATGGCACGACGATTGCCCCGTTGAGCAGGTCTAAAGACTTGCGCTATAAGAACTTCGGGCAAGCGTCAAATACAACGGAGGCTCGTTCAGATGTCAAAATATATCAACCGGTGGAGTGCGCCGCTTGTTCTGGTGGCAGCACTTACCGTCGCAGCGTGCAGTGATGCCAATAAAACTGATACGCTCGCGCAGGATTCGTCGCTGAATCGGGACCTGCAAATGGCGAATCGGGATTCATCGGCGCAGCCGCAGCTCAATGATGTTCCGGCGACGTCGACCCCAACGACGGCAGCGCCAGCGGCGCGAGCGCCGGTTCGCTCGACACCGCGTCCGATTGTGAGAACCCCCGCGCGCACAACGCCACGGCCGACGACGCCTTCGATCCCGACGACGACCCCGACGACGACCCCGACGACGACGACGACGACGACGGCGAGCGGAAACACTGTTACACGCGGCACAAGTGGTTCGGAGCGTAGAGTCGGCAGCATTCCGGCAGGCTCGCAGATCAACCTGACCTCCAACTCACGCGTCTGCACGAACACGCACAAAGTGGGTCAGCGCTTCTCGGCCACAGTCGCAAATTCCGTCGAAGGTTCGAACGGCGCAGTCATTCCGGCTGGTGCAACGGCAACGGTCGAGATCACCGAGCTGAGCCGCAGCGAGAACGTCAACGACAAGATCAACATGGGCTTCCGTGTTGTCTCGGTGACATTCGGTGGAAGAACATATCCGGTGAGCGCGACGACGACTTACGCGAACGTCGATCGCGTGAAGAATCAGCCGAAGAACAAGGACATCCAGAAGGTCGTCGGCGGCGCCGTCGTTGGTGCAGTGCTCGGAAACGTCCTGGGCGGAAGCACGAAGTCGACAGTGATCGGCGCCGCAGCCGGCGCGGCTGCAGGAACAGGAGCCGCAGCAGCGACTGCGAACTACGAAGGATGCGTTCCCGAAGGTGGCCGCATCACGATCACGCTCGATTCGTCGGCGCAGCTTCAGGCGTAACTGCGGGAACAGCGTAGACTGCTTTACCTCAGTCGTAAAGCAGTCTACGCAGTTGACGAGCTCACTCGTTAATATCCAACAGCACCGCCGCCATACCCACGCGGATCGTCCATTCCCTCCCATCCGCCTTTCACTCGACGGATCGCGACAACTGACCCGCCGATGTACGCGGTCCCGGTCATCTGGTAGCCCATCGACGTCAGGTTGCTCACCGTCGCGGAATCGAGTCCGCCGATATCGTAGGTGATGACATCGGGAAGTGCCTGATGATGAATTCGCGGCGCACTCATCGCGTCTCCAAGGCTCATCTGATT
>JADGQR010000063.1 GCA_017881685.1 Gemmatimonadaceae bacterium | reverse complement strand
GCGATGTCACCATGAAGCCGATCGGGTTCATCGACGACGATCCGGCCAAGAGCGGTCGAATCCTCAACGGCTACCCGGTTCTCGGGAACCTGACCGATCTCAGCGACATGGTCGTGAGCGGCAGAGCTCTCGGCGTCATCGTGGCCTCGGACAAGATCCCGATGCTGCGCGTGAACCACGCGAAGGCCCTGTGCGAAAACCACGGCGGCTGGATGCGCGTCTTCCAGGTCAACTTCCAACTCCTGCGGACCGAGCCTGAGAGATCACGGGCCAACGCCGGATAATCGGCTCTTCGGCTGACAGATGCCCGCCATGATCTGTCCGAGCTGCTCGAGTAGTCGCGTTTTTCATTCGCGCGCGAAGACCCTTCGCGATCGCGCATTCAAGCGTCTGGTGCCGGTGACCTTCTATCGCTGTCACGACTGCGGATGGCGTCGGGCGAAGATGAAGGGCGGCGGTGTGAAGGCCATTCTTCTTCACTTGCTCTCGCTGATCGGCTACGCCGGAAGCATCGGCCTGCTGGTCGCACTCGCCGTAGGCTTCATCATGCTCACGCTTTCCTTCCTCGGGATCCAGATACCCTGGTAGCGCCGACCCTATGCATCCCGTGGGCGGGTTAGCTGGGCTGACGCTGATATCTGTGTCTCAAATCGCGGTATTACAAGATTGCCGGGCCAAGGCCCTGCAGCGTACGTCGGATCTCAGCGCAAACCGTGGTCATATCTCTCCGTTGAGTAACTGGTAGCGCGCGGACTCACGGACTCGCCTCGCGACCATCTCGATATCGCGGACAAAGATGGTGTTTCCGTCGCGCTGGACAGTAGAAATCAGTCGCCGAGCAAACGGATCATATGTGAATTTTTCAAAGCCGAATTGAGCGAGAATCTGCACCAGCTCATCGTCTGAGACGCCATACCGAGTACCACTCCCATTGGTTTCCATCACGACAGCGAGCAACGCAGGATTCGCCAAGGTTCTCGTCGCACCGGTGAGAACCGCTCTCTCATAGCCTTCCACGTCTATCTTAATCAAGGTGGGCGATCGACCCTGAAGCACCTCGTCAAGTGTGGCGACACGCACATCGATAGAATCAACTGATTCGTCCTCAGTGGCCACGTGATTCACCGTGTCAAGAGATGTGGTGAACCGCAAAAGACCTTCTCGATCTGACAGCCCTAAACACTGAAGTTCGACGAGGGCGTTGAGTCCGTTCAAGGCAGCATTCAACTCCAGCGACCTGAAGGTTGCGGGGACAGGCTCTATCGCGATTGTGCGAGCTCCGACTACGCCGGAGGCGAGCACGGTGTAGCTCCCAACATTCGCGCCGACGTCCACGAATAGATTCCCCGCGCGCAGCGCATGAAGTACGAAGGCCATATCCTTGTATTCGTGCAATCCACAGTAGAAATTGCCCGTTGCGCCGGTCATGCCTCGGCGTGCGAACAACGAAGTGCGCCCGGCAAATGGTAATGCTGTCAGGCCGGGTGTGATTCTCGACACTAGCTGCCATCTGACGAACCTTCCAATCGCCGCCAGGCGAGCCGGCCTGTTGAGTGGATGAGACCAGATAAACGACAATGTCGAAAACAGGCTCAATCTCGCTCCGGACACACAGTTAAGAATTCCCTGGCGGTTTCCTACAGCCTCACTATCGCCACTTGAAGGTGCACAAGTGGGGTCACCATCTGCAGTCTGACGTTGAGACTTGGTCTGCTCGTGACCTCCAAGTCCCTGTCACCGGCGAAGGCTAGAGATACCGCAAGATAAGTCTATCGCATCACGTCGCAGCCGTCGCACCCGCTGTGTGTTCGATGATCTCGCGCAGCGCAATGAGGCGCCCCTGCTTCGTGAAGCGCTGCTCGAAAAACCTCCTCGCATTCGCCCCCTCGCGATCACTTCGCCAGGGGTCGCAGGCGTAGTTTCGAATTGCGGCCATGAGGCCGTCGACGTCGCCGTTTAGGATCGAAGTGCCGCATCTCCCTTCCTGGAGGATGTCGTGCACCTCGCCGGCGGCCGGGCCGATGTAAATCGTCGGACGTCCGGCAGCGAGAATGCCATAGATCTTCGACGGAACGAGCAGCCCAGCTATGTCGGATCGAAGCGTAACGAGGTGGACGTCGGCTGCCGTGAGGCTGTCTCCCAATCTAGAGCGCTCGACGAAGTCGCGGAATTCGACATTTTGGAGCCCCACAGTCGCCTCGCGTATTTCGCGCAGGCGAGGACCGACGCCAACGAATGCGAACAATCCGTTTGGCATCGCATGTACCAACTTTTTCGCAGCGGCTACGATGGTGTCGAACTCATGAGCGAGACCGAGGTTGCCTGAGTAGAGCATGACGAATCGCTTCGTCCACCCCCACTCCGTCCGGGAGGGGCGGTCTAGTGCGGTGCGGGGGACGATGGCTTCCTCGTCGGCCCAGTTATGCACGACCTGGACGTTGCGGGCACCGAGCTCACGGAGCTTTTCCGCCATGGTTTCGCCAAGAGCGACCGTAACGTCGGATTCCGCGAGGATGCGGTGGCTGAGAGCGGCAAACAGCCTGCCGAAGACTGATCCACGTCTTAGCGCTTCGAGCTTGAACGCCAGTTCGGGATAGACATCCATGCTCCAGAAGACGACCTTGAAGCCGCGGTAACGGCGGAGCATCAACGGCACAAAAGCGATCATCGGTGGTGTCGTCAGGGCAACGACGACATCGGGCTTCTCGCCAGCGAGGAGGCGCCAGGCGGCGCCGATTAGGAAGCCGAGGTAGTCGGCCAGGCGTCCGATCTTCCAGGAGCGGCCGAATGCCGTCGTGCGCACTCGCTCGATCCGAACCCCGTCGATGGTCTCGCGGCGCGCATACCTTCGCTGCGGCTGCGCATACGAGCGGTCGCAACAGACCGCGCGGACGTCGTGTCCTGCCGCAGCCAGATGGGCGCCGAGATCCGATAACATCTGAGCGGTGGCCGCTTCGTCGGGAGCGTAGTACTGATTCAGGAGAGCGACCCGCATTTGGCGTAACGTTTCTCAGTCCGATATCGCAGACTCGGCGCGGTCGACAACCCAGTTCCCGAGGACGAGTCGATCCATCCGGGTGCGGAGGAAGCAGCTCAAGGCCTCAGCGGGAGTGTTTACGATCGGTTCGTTCTCATTGAACGAAGTGTTGAGAACGACTGGCACACCGGTTTGATCCTCGAAGGCTTTGATGAGGGTCCAATAGCGGGGGTTCTGGCGCTTCGAAACGGTCTGAAGACGCCCGGTTCCATCGACGTGGGTGACGGCCGGGATCTCCGCGCGCTTCGAAGGACGAATCGGATAGACCTTGATCATGAACGGATCGGGGTAGGACTCTTCGAAGTAGTCGCCGACACGCTCCTCGAGGATCGATGGAGCGAACGGGCGGAAGGTCTCCCGGCGCTTGACGCGTGAGTTGAGGATATCCTTCATCTCGGCTCGCCGCGGATCGACGAGGATGGAGCGGTTGCCGAGGGCCCGTGGTCCCCATTCGCTACGTCCCTGATACCAGCCGATGATCTTTCCAGAGGCTATGCTCTCGGCCGTGTCGCGCGCGAGAAGGTCGAGCTCACCCATCCGCCGGATGGAGAAGCCGTCGACTGCACCTCCCTGTGCCATGTCCACAGTGAATCCCGGGATGTTCTGCTGCATGGCCGTAACGATTGCCGCCTCGTCATACTCCGGACCCCAGTACGAGTGCTCCATTACAAAGTGGCGTTCGTTACCCAGCTCCTGGTGCCAGACGTACAGAGCTGCACCGAGGGCCGTTCCTGCGTCGCCAGCCGCCGACTGAATGTAGACGTCCGTGAAATCGGTGTTGCGGAAGAGCTTCCCGTTGGCCACGGAGTTCATGGCGCAACCGCCGGCGAGGCAAAGCTTCTTGAGCCCGCTCTTCTTCTGTAGCCAGTTCACACGATGGAAGAATGCCTCTTCGTACATAGCCTGAAGCGACGCCGCAAGATCGTGATGGCGGTCGGTCAGCTCGGAGCCAGGCTCACGAGCAGGGCCGAGCTCCTCTATGAACTTATTCGAGAACAGGGGACCGATGAAGGGCTCGCCGGCCTCCCATGACATCGTCACCCCTTCTGCGGCGTGAACGAAGTAGTCGAGATCCGTCTCGAACTGCCCGTTGTCCTTTAGAAGGACAATCTTCCGCATCTGCGGCAGGAATCGTGGAGTGCCGTACGATGCAAGACCCATCACCTTGAATTCATCGCCGTACTTGGGGAATCCGAGAAACTGGGTGACGGCAGTGTAAAAGATGCCAAGCGAGTGCGGATAGGTGACGGTATCGAGGATCTCGAGCTTGTTTCCGCGTCCGATAGCCGACATCGACGAGCAGAAGTCGCCAAAGCCATCGATGGAGAGACATGCCGCCTCATCATACGGCGAGCAGAAGTAGGCCGAAGCGATGTGGGCACGATGGTGCTCGACGTGGTGAATCTCGCCGTTGAAACCACCGTCGATCTCGCGGAGGCGCTCGCCCAAGTCTCGCACCTTCTTGATGTTCTGAAGGCGAGCTGTAATTTTGTCGAGGCCCTGCCGCTTGCGAAGAGCAAAGAGCGCCTTCTTCAGAAAATGGGCGCTGGGATCGCGCGAGATGGCGACGTGCTTGACATCGTGCAGTGCCGACCCGCTGTCTCGCAGGACTTCTCGAATGGCGCTCTGAGGAAAGCCAGCCCAATGCTTGACGCGATTGAGCCGCTCCTCCTCAACGCCGCAGACAAAGGCGCCGTCACTAAGAACCGCTGCCGATGAATCTCCGTGAAATGCGTTGATACCAAGGATGTTCATGTTGGTGACTCCAGAGTGTAATCCGATCGCTTACGAGGGTTGGAGGCGGTGGCGCGCGATAGGCCGACGCGAACGAAGCGCGTGTGGACGAAGCCCGCTTCTCGCAGAAGTTGCACTCAGCGTTCCAATCGACGATCTGATGCGTCCGTGATGCCAGAGTGTGTTGACGACCAGCCCCCCGCCAACGCCAGATCCTGACCGACCGGCCATAGGGGTGGAAATGCTTGGTAGGGCCACCGGCTGAAGAAGTATCGCAATGACAAACTGGCTGTCCCACAATCCTTAAGGTCTGCGGCTTCCCACGAGCGACTCATACACCGCGTACATTCGTTCCGCAGCCTGCCCCCACGAGAATTCAGATCGCATCCATTCACGCCCGCGAAGACCGGCTTCTGCGCCCGGCATAAGCGCCACTTTTTCGATTGCGCGGGCGAGAGATTCCGGCGAGTTCGGAACGCACAGACCGCATCCGATCTCGTCGAGACGCTCCCACGGAGTTGCAGAGCTGGCAACAACAGGTACGCCATGCGCGAGCGCTTCCGCGGCAGCAATCCCGAAATTTTCTGAAAACGACGGAAGAATGACAACATCCGCTTCGCTGAAGAAGCGCTGCTTTTCCCCTTCTGCGATAGAGCCTCGAAACACAATGCGCTGGGAGTACCCGGTCGTATCAGCGAGCGCGCGAAGCGTTTGTTCGTATGCTGCGTTCCCGCGACCTCCAATGATCAAGCGCCACTGACGATCCATCTCCAGCTGCGCACAGGCCAGGATGAGATTCTCAAGACCTTTGATTGGATCGAGGCGGCCTATGAATGCAATGTTGAAAAATGAGCGGTCGGGGGCTCGAATGACGGTTTCGGGTACATCAACGCCATTCGGAATACGGGCGACAGTTGCACCTGCAAAGCGCTTACTCGTCGCATCACGTTCCTGGTCTGACGTGACATGAATCACGCATTGTGACGTGAGAAGGGCTCGGCAGACGCGATCCCAAATCGCCTTTCCTCTCACACGACGCGTGCCGCTCCACTGGAGAAAGGCTCCCCGCGGTGACCACACCACTGGTTTACCAGCGGCGCGAGACAACGCCAGGGCAGGAAGCGTCGGGAACGAGTACGCGGCAGTAAGGTGAACGATATCGGCATCGGCGACGAACGACCTCATCTGTTTTAACAGCTCGAAAGAGACCGACTCTCCGCCCACGCGGTTGCAGTAGAACACTTCGAGCCGCTCCGCTAGCCGGATCGGGGTTTCACAACTTACATCATCCAACTTTTCGCGACCGTTCGCATTCGTCGTCAGTACGCGAACGGAGCAGTCGTCTCTCGCCGCTAGATGTCGCGTCAGCTCATATGTTGAGCGCGTGGGTCCGCCATACGCGAATGCCGGATAATACGATGGCGTTATGTGGACAACTTTCACGGGCACTATGAACGGTTCATCCCTTCAGAATCGCGATGAGTGATTTCGCCAGGGGGGGGATACGGCCAACTGTCCTGAATTCGATGTTGGAAAACCCCGCTTCGCTGAAGAGTACCTGGAGTGAGCGCTTCGACCAGAATTTGATATGGCCGCCGTCCCAGAGTGGATTGAAATGGCGCTCCGTCTGCCCAACCAGTGCGATGGCGAGGTTCTTGAGGTATCCGTGATAGGGCGTCGAAATGATGGCCGTTCCGCCCGGCTCGAGAAGGCTGAATACACGCGCCGCGAATTCGCGCGGCGCGTAAAGATGCTCGATCACCTCCAGGCTGATGACAACGGAGAACGTGCCGAATCGCTTCCGGAGATCGTCATACACCGACAGGCAGTGCGTCTCGATCTGAGGGTAATGCCGTCGTGCTTGCGCGATCCCTTCGGTCGAAGCATCGATCGCGGTGACTTGAAACCCCAGCGTATGAAGATGGGCAGCAACCGAGGCGTTTCCGCAACCAAGCTCGATTAACCTGCGCCGGTCCGCAGGCAGATTGAGGCGTCGCAGAAGTCCATCCACACTCGGAAGAAGGTACTGGTGCGAGCAGTTCTGCTGTGCGTTGCCATACGGGTAACTCGCTGAAACATTCTCATTGTCCATCAAGTTGGCTCCACGGATTCAGAGCGCCCCGCTATCCTTTCCGGGGGCGCGATAGCTCTTCAATCGCTGTCGCAACGAGACCGACCATGGGCGGCGGGCTGGACGCGCCGTCCTGCCGCCTTCCCTCAGCCGTACGAATTGCACTCTCCAGATCCTGGGGCTCGAAAGCAGCGATAATTCTACCAACATCTACGAGTTGCCAAACCAGATTGAACTGATCGTCGACGTGTTCACCATACTTGCTGCGCCGAGGCATCACCACAGGCACTTTGCCGGCTTTGAAGACATGGGACAATGAGCCGGCGCCACCGTGGCAGACAATCACGTCCGCTTCAGCGATTAGCGATCGAAACTCCTCCGGCGAAAAGAATTGCTCATCGAGCCGGATGGGAATTCGCCGGGGGGGATTGTTACCGCGCTGAATACATACAGTGTCAGCGCCGATCGCTCCGTCGCGGATGAGCGCTTCGATGCCATCGAGGAGGCGGCTGAACTGCTGCTTCGCGTTTCCAACCGTGACGAAGATCATACGAGCCAACCGCCGTACGTCGCCTTCGGATACAGCGGTCGGAGTGATTCCCACTGGTAAAAGAACCGGTCCGCCAGACGATACATGATGGCTCCCGACCACGACCGCTCGAGAAGGCGGGCGAAAGTCTCAATGAAAATCGAGCGAATACCAAGCAGTTTGCCGACGATCGCGAACGGTACTACCGGACCGGCTCCAGTACTGAGAATGATCGTGGGGCACTCCTTGCGGAGAATCTGCCATGCCTCCCAGAAATTCACGAGGACAAGCCAGTTCCGCTCCGCGTGCCGAATGAAATACGTTCGATCAGCCATGTCCGCCGGGAGTGTGACGACGTCGTTGATCACGTAGAAATGGTCGTACCGCTCGTAAGCCGGCTTCAGCGCGCGTACCTCGGTGAGGTGCCCTCCGCAGGACGAGACGATACAGATTTTGACTTTCGGCTTATTGAGGTAAGTCATATGTGTTAGTGAAGCTGGCAATTCTCAGATCCCGGGTCATCACAACAGCGGTCGCGAGCAGTCTGGGCCGAGATTTGTTGGTTCTGTTAAGCGGTGCAATTCGATTGCGTTGCCGAAAGCTGCATGGGAGGCCGCGAAAGCGAGGGGTTCCCGACGACACGGTGGTTTCACGACGCGGCTGGCCGGGCTCAAGGGGCCGAGTAACATCGAGTCTGCTCTTCTCTAGTGATGGTTAGCGAGAAGCATGTAAGGCCGTGAAGAGCTGGTCTCCACTTCTACACACCCGTTAAGACACCCGATTTTCTTACAGGCTCACCTGGCCGCGCCACGGAGCCCATTCTGCGAATGATATTCAGTCCTGCACCCTGCACCACCAACTGCGACAAAACTCCGGCAATCACCCCTGCCAGGGAACTGCCCAACTGCAAAAGACCGACGGCGATGCTTATAGCCACAGCCCGCGAGCCGATTCCCTCTGCCCCATCTATGATGCACCGCTTCGTGTATCGGATGATCGTTCCGATCGCGAAGAACGCCGGCATGATGCCCCATATACCAAAGTTCCAGTAGACTTCACCGAGATCAGTGATTCCGACCATCGTGCCATACTCAGCATCGGGTGGGAGTATGCCGAATGCTCGGACGAATTGGATATTTGCCTCTTGCGCCGTCGGCTTATTCGGCCACACCAGTCGAGGAATCCAGGCCCCCAGCATGTATTCAAGAGTCCTTCCGTTTTGGTATGGAACAGGCACCGGCGTGTTATCGACGATGTGCGCGACGCCCAGGAGATAGCTAAGCCTGGCCCCACTGGACTCTGTTATGCTATCGACCATCGCTGAGACACTCAAATTGTCAGTCCAGTAATTCAGGGCTGCGTCACCGAGTACACCAGCTTTCTCCGACCACGCGGCATCAGGAGCCACTTGCCATGCGAAGCGACGGTAGACGCCTTTGATCGGCTGCAGCGCGAAGAACGCGATCCCTGCAATTACAAGAAATCGCGCTGCCCTTCCTTTCCCGGACCCTATCGTGGCGAGGAACATCACAACAGCCGGTGTGACAAACGCTTCGCCTACGCCCTGCAGGAGACCGAAGAGAGATGCATAGAGTAACGGCAGCAACAACAGCCAGCGCGCACCAAACGGACGCCATTTGCGTTCGTTGTAGACGACAGCTAGAAGTGCGCTGCCAAGAGACGTGCTGAAGATCAGGTTGGCCGGCTGACGAAGGCTCTCTGGGATGGCTCGTCCACCCGCAACGATGACCGAGCCGAGGATCATGACCGCACCTGTTATTGCCGCAGTGCGTGGCTTAAGGCGAAGATCGAGTTTGCGACTCCCGAAGACACTGGGTATCTGAAATCGAGCCGCGTATCCGAGCCACATGGCCGACATGGCCAGGCAGGCGCAAATGAGTGTCCTTTCAATCGCCCCGGCCGACGGCACATAGTTGAATGAAAGCCAGATGTCCATCGAATCCTGGGTCAACGGCCCCAACCCAAACATCACTGCGTGAACAAGAGCGGTCAACTCGAACAGAGGAACGGATGTACTGGTTGATTCAAAGAAGACGAAGGGAAGCGTACAGATTGCCACCAGAAGCCACGCGGCCACGCCGCTGACCGCGTCGTATGGCGGCAGCTTGAAAACCGCCAGGACCACACCAAAGATGACCACAAACACGGCCCATACAGCGAATCGGCTCTTCCATCGAACGGAGATCGCGAAATCAGCAGTACTAGTGAACCTCATGCGAATGTCAATTCCATCAGGCGCTCCAGTCGCTTTTGATATGTATGATCGCGCCTTGCGCGTTCTGACGCATTCTTCGCCATCTGCTGGCGCTCGGATTCACGAGGAAGGTAATACTCCACCTTGCGCCGCAGGTCGGTTCGGCCGGAAAAGGATGCTACCTCATGCTCATCGAACATCTCCCGCAAACCGGGTGCATCGCACAACTGGAACGCACCGATGGCCGCTACCTCGAACGTTCGCTTGTTCACACCGGCGACCTCCGAGTAATGATTCGAGTTCAGTGCAATCTTTGCGGCAGTCATCGCTTTCGCTTTGTTGATGCCAAACACTGGATATCCGGCGTAATGCCGGCGAATCTTCTCAGTTTCCCAACCCTGCAATGCGCCGTATATTCTGAGGTCCAGGTCCCACAGATCGGAAAACATCAGCGCCCGGTACACATAGAGATTTCCATAGGTCGCCAGATCGCAGCCGAACCGGAGTCGCTCCTCGTCGCTGAGATCGACGGGCCTGTGCAGGTCGGGATCACACGCCTGTGGAAGGTATTCAATGCGTGTGTTATCCAACGCCCGCGCCAGCCGCTCCACAAGCCAGCGATCTTGAAAGCAGAGCGCGTCCCAGTCTCCCGCCAGAAAATCTGCACGGCCGAAATTCACCATCGAATCCTGAAACCAGCCCGACACTCTCGCGCCCGTGTTCTTCTTGATTTCTGCAATCGTCGACGGTAACACCAGATTGACCGGAATGATCACGACCCAATCGGGATGGAACCTTGATACCTGCTGCAACAGCCTCCGTTGCATAGAGCCACGCGTTTCACGAACGGTTGCCTTGAGAAGAATAGACCATGCTTCGATCGTTGCTCGAGAGCGGTTCAGAGGCCACGGAGCTGCGGC
Organism: Gemmatimonadaceae bacterium; assembly: GCA_017881685.1. Classification (GTDB taxonomy): domain Bacteria; phylum Gemmatimonadota; class Gemmatimonadetes; order Gemmatimonadales; family Gemmatimonadaceae; genus UBA4720. The sequence goes on along the minus strand of JADGQR010000063.1, from coordinate 17,198 downwards.
GTCGGCGAAGTCGAAGATGTCCACGGTGTGACCGATTTTTCTGAGCGCCGATGCGCTCGAAGAGCCTACGCTATCAAACGCGTTTCCACCGGCAACAAGCACACGCACGCAGTTCTACCTCTCAGCTCGATAATTGAAATCGTTGAAGCCAGAATTGCACGGCGAAGGCCCACCACACGCGCTGCAGATGACTATCGTTGCCTGCCCAAAACTCAGCGGCCCTCGCTAACCAGCGGCGCCGGTCGATCCAATCTCCGACCCATCGTTTTTCGCTCGTCACGTCCTCGATGACCGGGCGGATAGTCCGAAGCCACTTGGCCATGGGCGTGGAGAATCCAGTCTTGTCACGCCGTTCGGCGATCTCCGTCGGTAGCGATTTGCTACCAATCTCCCGAAGAAGAACCTTCGTCCAGCCGTGCCGCACCCGGTAGTCAGCAGGCAGCGAGAAGAGGAGCTCCGCCAGGCGATGATCCAGAAACGGCGCTCTCGATTCGACCGCGAAGGCCATTGAGTTGCGATCGTCGTGGTGGAGCAGGTGCGGCAAAGCCCAGTTCTGGATGGCGCTGATCAGATACTGGTCGAAGCTATCGTCAGCGGAGTCATCCGTGTTGAACCGATCGAACTGCGTGGAAAGTTGGCGGGCTGCAGCAGTGGTCAGTGGTACGCCGGCGTCGGCCATGCGCCATCGATAAACCCGATTTCGAATCGCGGCCGGTAAAGCCTGGTAAATCGCCCCAGAGATCAGGTTTGCAAGCGGCTCACTGGCGACGGCGGATCGCTCGAAGGCTTCCCGCGCAGCGCCAATCAGCCGCCCTTTCCGGATCAGGCTTCCGAGATACGCCCGGTAATACGACGGATAACCGACGAAGACCTCGTCTCCACCCTGGCCCGTGAGCACCACGGGAACACCCTGGCGCCGCGCCTCGCGCATCAGACAAAAGTGCGCGTAGATCGAGGTATCTGAAAATGGTTCCTCCTGGTGCCAGAACAAGGCGTCGAGATCAGCCGCGAACTCCTCGCTGGTCGGCTCGACCCAGAATGGCTGGGCGTTCTGGACTGTATTGACGACGAGTTTGGCGTATCTCTCCTCGCTTCTTGGATCATCGCGCAGATGACACAGAAACAGCGGGAAACCGCTCCGTGTTTCGCCCATCTCGTCGACCGTTCTCACGATCATCGACGAATCCAGACCGCCCGAAAGCGTGGCACCCACGGGAACATCAGAACGCAGCCGCAGCCGTACCGAATCGCAAAAGCTTTTCCTGACCAGATCGACCGCTTCCTCGAAGCGCGGGCGTGTGCTTGCTCCCTCAATGAGCCAGTAGCGTCTGAAAGTACTTTTTCCGTTTCTCCAACGCAGCAGGTGACCAGGTTCGATCTGTCGCACGTCCCGGAAGAACGTCTCGCCACCGCGATGGTCGACGGAGCCGGACTGCATGAAATCGAGAAGAGCCGATTGGTTCACGCGTCGTGGAACGCGAGAATCCTGCAACAAAGCCTTGATCTCTGAGGCAAACAAAGTGGTGCCGTCAATCTCGGTGTAATAAAGCGGTTTGACACCGAAGCGGTCCCGCACCAGGAGAAGCGATTGCTCGGCGCTGTCGTAAAACGCAAAGGCGAACATGCCCACGAGCTTGTCGATTGCGGCTTCACCCCAGGAGATCAGTGCATACAGCAGAACCTCCGTGTCGGAAGCTGTGCGGAATCCGATGCCGGACCTGCACAATTCTTCTCGCAATTCGAGGTAGTTGTAGATCTCTCCGTTGAAGATGATCGCAAACCGCCCACTGCGATCGAGCATTGGCTGAGCAGCATCATCGGAAAGATCAATGATCTTCAAACGACGGTGCCCCAGATGACAGTGGCCCGTTTCATCGCTGAAGAAACCCTCCCCGTCAGGGCCGCGATGCGAAAGAACGCCTGTCATCGTCCGAACCGCGTCGGGGCTGGCCTCTTTACCGATTTGTCCCGCGATTCCGCACATATTAAGAGCCGTCTCCAAGAGCGGCAACGACCCGAAGCAAATGCTGCTGTTCGCAACCCCAGTTGTACTTCATAACGGCCGCACACCGGGCCCTTTCACGCAGGTTGATCAACTCGTGCTCTCCAACCAGTAGTTTTCCAATCGCGGATTCGAGCGCAGTGTCGTCGAAGTCCGATGCCACCACTCCGCATCGTTCTTCCTCGACGATCGCGCGCACGCCCGGATACGGGAGAGTCACAATCGCCAAACCAGCCATCATGTATTCAAAAACTCGATTTGGAATGGTCAGAAGTTTACTGATGCTGTCCGGCGCGTATGCCACGACGCCGACATCACATGCCGAGGCCAGTGATACCAGATCGTCTGCCGTTGCAGGTGGATGGATGAAGAGATTCTGAAGAGGGAAGCTCGCCTCGACAGCAAGGCTTTGGATGGCCTGCTCCTCGGTCGCCCTGGTCAGTCTTCCACGTAGATGAATCTCGCACGACCGGGTCTGCTCGTGGCGTCCCAGAACGCGGATCAGCTCGGGGATACCTTGCGCTTTTGCGCTCAGATTCGCTGAGTGTATGAGAAACTTCAACGGCCCGGACCTTCTCATCACCGGCGCAGAGGTCGTTAGTTGCGGTACGTTTCGCACGAGCTGTATAGGATGCCTAGGCTGACAATCCAGCTGCAAAATGCAGCCAATCAGTGGCGATACGGTAGTGGCGAAGGCAACCTTGGGTAAGAGCTCGCGTTCGATCTGTACAATGGCCGCTCTCAGCGTGTTGTCGATCCGCGGATCCTCTTCGCGATAGAGCTCATGGATGTCGTATCCGACCATCGCACCACGCTTCCCTGCCGCGATCCATGCGGACGGTAGCGTGTTGAGATCGTTTGCGATGTACAAATCACCGCCGAGACGCCCCGCCGCCCGCGCCAGCAGGCGGTACGTCGGGCCAACCAGCCGTGCCGCAACCGAGAACGGCCGAATTCCCAGTGAATATAGCGTCCTTGCCGCGGCGCGGTCCGCGACCGACACGACCCATCCGCAGCGCGCTCGCAGGTTTCCCCGCCGTCGGCGATCAACCCAGTGATACGTAACGCCATTCGCCCGCTTGAGACCTCTTACGTCGTCGTCACGATCAGACAGAACGCCGACCACGTGCACGTCGTACCCTGCAGCTGCCAATGCGTGGACTTGTCGCTGCACGCGACCATCGCGGGCCAGCGAGTTGTTTACAAGTGAAACGATTCGCATTTGCCTTCAGGATTGGTCAATGATCGCGCGCGCCCAGTGCTCCGTCGCAAAGAGTGCCCAGAGAACTTCACCGCTATTGGGCATTGTGCTTCGCCCTTCAAGTACGCTGTTGAGAACGGCCACGTCAAACCAACCCCGCGACTTTGTGCGACTGTCGCTGGTAAGCGACTTTAAGTGGTCCCTGATCGCGCCGCTGAAGATCCATTCTCCTGACCAGGGTGTAGGGAAACCCTTCTTATCCTTTCGTTGCTGGACATCGACGGGCAGCTTTGCCTGTAGAGCGTTACGTAGAATTGTCTTCGTAATACCGGACCGCAGCTTCAACGAGTAAGGAAGAGCGATCGTGTATTCGACGAGCGGGTGATGGAGGAACGGAACCCGCGATTCGATGGAAAAGGCCATTGAGTTCCGATCTTCGTAGCGCAGCAGCTCCAGCAACGACTGATCGGTGGTCTTAGCGATGGAATAACCGCGAAACGAGCCGAGAGGACTGGAAAGGGCAGCTACCGCGGTCGACGCGGAGCTATTCAGCACCGACACAATTGGAAAGGCCCGCGCACTGATTCTTCGCCGCGACAGGACCCTACGTTCATCGATGCTGGAGGTCAGGGCCGGCGCAAGTAGGCGGGTGACCCAACGTGAGGTCAACGCGAGCGCGCTAAGCGGCGTCCAGGCTCGGTACCTGCTCGATGCGAACATCTCTCGAGCCATGGCGACGATATTTCCGCTACGCAGGTGATCTAACCAGAGTGGAACGAAGTAGCCGTCATAGCCGCCAAGCACTTCGTCTGCGCCCTGGCCGTCCAGCATCACCTTCACGCCGCTGGCCGCAGCTTCCGAGAAGACACACCATTGAGCGAACATACTCGCCGATCCCATCGGCTCGTCCTGGTGCCACGCCAGACGCGGCGTGTCCTCGAGCAGCCTCGCAAGGCTAGGATACGTCTTCTTGTTGAGCACCCCGGTGAAGTTCGCGACTGCATCGATGAAGCTGCTCTCATCAGCACGCGGGTCCGTATAGCACGCACTGAATGTTTCAAATTGTCTCGCCTGGGCTGGGTGACCGATTGCGATTTCACCGACGATCGCGGAAGAATCGAGACCTCCGCTCAGACATGATCCTACCGGTACGTCCGCAACCAGATGGGAGCGAACCGCCTGTCCGAAGAGCGCACCGTACTCTTCGATCAGGTCACCTTCGGACCTCGAACCAATCCTTTCGATAGCGGCCGCTGTCGCGTCGGCGAGATCGTAGAATCGACGCTCGCTCTGTCCTTGACTGTTGAATTCGATCCACGAGCCAGGTTGGAGCTGACGAATTCCGGAGAGGAACGATACGTTCGCATCCTCCGGCGGCTCGTTTGCAACAAAGGCCGCGAGCCGCGCTAGGTTCACTTCGACAGGCAGCTCCAACCGACGGGACACCGCTACAATCGCCTTCAGTTCCGAAGCGAAAAGCACGATGTCGGAGGTTACGCGAACGTAGAGTGGCTTGATCCCGAATCGGTCGCGGCTGAGCAGAAGCGATCGAGTGCTGCGGTCCAGGAATGCGAGTCCCCACATACCTTCAAAGCGCGAAAAGGCGGCGGCTCCCCATCGAATCAGAGCATTCAGTACGACTTCAGTGTCTGTACGAGAGCGAAACGTAAATCCGTCCTGCTCCAACTCCTTCCGCAATTCTGCGAAGTTGTAGATCTCGCCGTTGAACGATATGGCATATCGTCCGGAGACATCGGACATCGGCTGGGCTCCAGCGTCTGAGAGATCGATGATTGCCAGTCGGCGGTGAGCCAACCCGACTTCGTGGTCGCACAGCACCCCCTCGCCGTCGGGGCCGCGATGACGCTGTACCGAGTTGAAGATTTCCATCAGCTCCCGCGTGGCCGAGCGCTGATCGCGAAAAAGGATTCCTCCAATGCCACACATCAGACAGACCTCTCGAAAAGAATGACAACTTCACTGTCGCGATTCATCACCCGCGCAAACGGTCGCGTAAGCCCATTGTTCAAGAAGGTGACAGTCGACTTCAGCCGCTGACGCCAGGTTTGCAACGGAAAGCGAGTCTCGCCACAGTGCGGACACACGAGACGATCACGCCAACCGAAATGGAGCATTGCCCCCAATCGTCGAGGCATCCGGAAGAGATACCGAAGCTTCCAACCGGTCGTGCGAACGGCTACGCAACGCCACCCATCGACTTCAAAGCGCTGTCGAAGATCGCTTAGCTGATAAACGCGCTGGTGATGATCCGAATGAAAGAGGCGACCGCACGTCGAGCACCTTATCGTGCTGCGGCCCAGATCCTCCCCGAGCGGGGTGTTGATCACCAGCCATCTCCCGGCGACACGTCGCAGCTCTGCACAGGCCTCACGCTCAACCCCGTCGGGGAGGTGCTCCAGTACGTCGCAACAGAAGACCGCATCGATCGACCTCGACTGAAAAGGCAGCGCGGCGGCTGAGGCTCCGACGCGATCGCGACAATGGCTCCCTATCATCGCCGTAATTGCAAAATCGGTAGCTATTACGCGCGACTGCGGGCGCGCAGCGAGCAAACGATCCGCCAGCCATCCTCCCCCTGACCCAACGTCCAACGCCGCGGCGTAGTCGGGAGACAATGCGAGGACGTCCGCCAGCCTCCGCATCTCGCTCGCGTCGGGCATGGTCGGCATGTGCCACCGACTCTCAAAACAGGTGCGCGACTCAACTTGACTATCGGCCATATTCATTGCGCTTCGCCACACTCGGCGAGCTCAGCATAAAGCTGACTAACTCAACCTGCTGTTCCCGGAAGACGCCGGCGGGCCTGCGTATAAATTATTCGACACGACGTATGCGCAGGCAGGTCAGGGAGCGCCGTTCAAAGGGCGTAATACTGATCAGGTCGCGCCATCTGAGGCCGGCCGAAGTCCAGAACATCGCAAAAGCCAGTAACGCGTAGACCGAGTAAGCACAGGCCGATGCCTTCGCCGCTCCTACCGCGCCTTGTGTGGGAATCAGCCAAAGATTGATCCCCACATTGACCGCCAGTGCCGCGGCTGTCGTCATGATCAGAGAGAGGGGATAACCTTCTTTGCCAGCGGCGAATCCCGTGACAGGGCTGGCCACAGCCCAGAATGCCGCACCCAGCGCTACCCATGCAGCCGGCACCGCCGCCCCCGCGAACTGGCGACCGAAGATGAGTGGAAACAACATCGGTCCGCCAATCGCGACCGCCGGGACAAACACAGTACCTAGCAAGATCGTCATGTGGGTCGCGACTACGATCTTCTCCGAGAGGCTCTCGCGAGACGCTGCCTTTGCGAAGAGAAGCGAGTTCAGCGTGCTGGGAATCAGCAGTGCCAGCTCTGCTATGGTTACCCCAACCGAATAGATTCCGACTTCCCGTTTACCCCAATAATGATTTAGTAGAAAAACGTCACACCGTAACAGAAGATACGCCAAGCCTCCGGTAGCAACAACGCGGCCGCCGATCTTGCTAGCCTCGCGAATCAAGCCCGAGGATGGATTGAAGAACTTAGGCAGCAGGCGAACAAGATTCGATGTATATGCCGCCGCGGCCACAAGGGGAACGACTACCGCGACGAGTACCGCCGCGGTTGCCGATCCGGCCGTAACACTCAAGACCACTGCGTTGAAAACCAATGTCAATACAGACGTGGCGAAACTGATCGCGTTGATCAATTTGAAGCGCTGAAGCCCCATGGCGATGGCCTTTGCGCTACTCAACAGCACAGTTACACCAGCAAGACACCAGAGCAGTGACGTCGTCGTAAGGGATGTCACACCTAGCCACTGCCGGGCAGAAGGAACTAGAAGAAGAACTGCCGAGAGAAGCATCGAGGCAACCGTGGTCCAAATCGCGAGCGTGAAGATCTCCCCAATTCGATGACTAGATCGGCCGACCAGGATCGTGGCAGTACCAGCAAATCCGAACCCCAGGAAATAGACGAGCGTGTTCGCGCCGACCTGAATCGTGCTCAGAACGCCGCGCCCTTCCGGTCCGAGCAACCGCGCCAGCAAGATACCGTTCAGCAAACCTATCGGCAGCGCCAACACCTGAACGACAGAGCTCTGCACCAGCGCCGCCCCAAAGCCGAGATCAGGCCGCACCAGAGAAGGAGGCACGACGCTGCCGTCTTCAGGAGTCAAGTCCACGCGTTCCTTGGTCACAGAAGTTTCCAAAGTCATGTGCTGATGGCCGAGCAAATTCCTACGACCGCGTTCTCTACCGAGTAGCGATTGATTTTCAATCTTAGATGTGTCCCAAACTCAAATCCTGTTCGCTTCAGCCGATCGAAGTCGAGCAAGGCGTCCCGGAGTGCCGTGATGTCGCCGCCGTTGAATGTCAATCCGGTGAGGCCGTTGTCGATCAGATCAGGCGCGGAACCGACCTCGTCGCTGACGACGGCCGGCACTCCGGATGCGAAAGCCTCGTTTACCACAAGCCCCCACGTTTCTCCGGCGTCAGAGGGGAGCACCAGCGCGTCGCCGAGGGCGTACAACTCAGGCAACGCGCTCTGGTTTTGAAACCCGACGAAGCTCACGTCGGGGCTATCGCGGACAACGTCGGCCACTGCCGACTTCAGGGTGCCGTCACCAACATAGACCAGTCGGAGATCAGCCGAACGACGTGCTTCTAGAAAAGCACGCGCCAGGTCGACGGGACGCTTCATTGGTATGAACCGGCCGACAAACAGAAACGTTGTAGGACCGGCGGGCAGGTTCCACTTACTCCGGAGTGCGGTGATCCGCTGTTGAGCACTCTCGGCGCGTTCTGACCACCAGCGGTTGTCGACACAATGAGGCACGAAGTAGATCTTCTCAGGTTTTCCGCCGTAGTACCTGTAGTACTCCGCGGCCCGTTGGCCCACAGCAAGAAAGGCGTCGATTTGCGCCGCGGCCAACGAGTAGACCGCCCGTTTAGCTACTCGCTTCCAGAAGCGTCTTCCGCCCGGTCTCTGTGAATCACCGCGGACGAGCAGCTTCACACCGTGGCGCTTTGCCGCAATCATGGCCTGGCAATAGGCGTACAACTGCCAGCCGCCAACCATGACGGAGCGGTACCGCTCCGCGCGGAGGATCTTGAACAGATCGGGTGCATTGCACCCGAAGAAGCTATGTACACCCGGATGGCTCGATACATTGCGGAGATACTCCCACTCATATCCGTCGAGGAGTGGAACATCCCAGGAAAACTCGCGGCCGATGCCGGTCGCTAACCGCTCCTCAGGCTTTAGATCGTGACAATAGAAGACCCGCAACCTGATTCGTTTCGCCAATTCCCGAAAAATGGGCGAGTAATACTGGATGGGGTGACTGAGGACGACTGCAAGGTCGTATTCCGGGCTCGGGGAGTTTCGTGGGCTCAAACGGAGGTGGCCCTCTCACAGTGTTTCAACGCTTCGTACGACGCTGTGCCTGTGCGCATCGCCTGGGGTAGAGGCTGATCCTCGCCGATGTCGACGCACCTAAGCCGCTCGCCCTCCACGCAGTAGCGCAGCCCTGATTCGGGACAGCGATAGAAGCCGTCGTGATCCTTCTCCTTCAGCAAATGACCGTGGCGGCTCATCCAGCCGGCGAATCGTGCCGGTACCCCCATGACTAGCGCGTAATCCGCGACATCGGACGTCACTACGGCTCCGGCGGCGACGAATGCAAAGCGGCCGACGGAGACGCCGCAGACGATGGTGGCGTTCGCTCCGATCGTGCATCCCCGCATCAGCAGCGTTTGCTCATAGAGAGAGTGGCGGACTACCTCGGAGCGCGGGTTAGTGACGTTGGTCAGGACGCATGAGGGACCGAGAAACACGTCGTCCTCGATCACCGTTCCGGTGTAGATCGACACGTTATTCTGAATCTTCACGTTGTCGCCAATGGTGACACCACCTGCAATATTGACATTCTGGCCGAGGATGCAGTTGCGGCCGAGCTTGGCGCCAGCCTGCACATGGCTGAAATGCCAGATCTTCGTCCCGTCGCCGATCTCGCTAGGCTCGTCGACGTAGGACGACTCGTGCTTGAAATAGTCAGCCACGGTGAACCTCGGCAACGGGCGACGGCTTTCCGCCGCTGACTGGCTGCGTGCGGATCCTGTGAACCAGCTCGATCGATGGACGGGCATCCTCGATTCCGAATCCCCTGCCCTCCAGCACCTCTTCGTACACTCGCGTGTGCAGATCGTTGAAGCCTTCGCTGAACTCGATCTCGGTGCCGTCGACGACGATCGACCGAAACGTGGTACGGCCGGTGGTATCGCTGGGCAGATCAGCAGCGCTGATGGAGAGGAACCACTCCACGTCAGCGTTCGCAAGCTCGATCGTCCCTGCAATGTGGTGGGGGGTCGAGATATCGACCGAGCTGCTCTGCACGGCGCCGAACAACCAGATGAGCAGATCGAACAAATGAACGCCGATGTTCGTGGCCACACCACCCGATTTCTCTACAGAGCCCTTCCAGGAGTGGTGATACCACACGCCGCGCGCCGTCACGTACCGCAACGTCACGCGATGGCGCCGCGAGTCGGATGAAGCATCGATTCTCTTCTTCAGCGCCATGAGCGAGGGATGCAGCCGCAACTGCAAGACAGTCCAAACGCGCCCTCCCGTTTCGGTCTCCAGCTCGTGAAGTGCATCCAGATTCCAGGGATTGAGGACGATCGGCTTCTCGCAGATCGCGTCGGCACCGATTCGGAGAGCGGTCCTGATGTGGGCATCGTGGAGATGGTTAGGCGAGCAGATACTCACATACTGAACGCGCTCGGCTGCCGGGCCACGGCGCAGCTTGTCCAGGTGCCGGTCGAAGCGCTCGAACTCGGTGAAGAATCGCACGTCCAATGAGTAGCGGTCGAGAGTGCCGACGGAATCGTGCGGGTCGCAGGCTGCCACAAGCCTGTTGCCAGTGTCATTGATTGCTTTCATGTGACGTGGTGCGACAAAGCCGGCGGCACCGGTGAGCGCGAAGTTCTTCATACGGAAAGCTCCTTCAATACGGTAGCTCGATGTTTCTTCTGCCGGTGAACGACGTGACGACGGAGGGTGTACCGCCCCTGCGGTGGCCGCTTCGGGTGATTGAAACGATACGTCATCTGTCCAGCAGAACAGGAGCGATTCGAACTGCGGGTTCATCACGAAGCCACGTCACAGAGGGCAAATTGAGGCCTCGCGAGGACAACGCGGCCGCATGATGGAGCTCGGCGTTGTCTCGCCCTGCGCGGCGGCATTCCCTGTAGGGAGGCATGACGCTAAGAAGACCAAAGTAGGGTCGCGAGTCGATACCGTGGCTCTTCAGCGTGACTATTAGATCGTCGCGCGTTTCGTGCGCAGTTCCATCTGGTAGAAGCGCGCAAACAAGCCATGGTACCGGCGTAGCCCAGGATCGAAATGGATTGATTGTGACGCCGCTTCCCGCGAACGCAACACGGTAACGATCTACAACCTCTTGCCGCCGAGCGGTGAGCTCCACGATTCTCTCTATCTGCGCACAGCCGATTGCGGCCTGAAGATTGGTCATCCGGTAGTTGTACCCTACCTCCGGATGCCAATACCGGCGCGTAGGATCCATCGCATGGTCCTTGAGAAACCGAATCCGCGCAGCGAGTGTGCTGTCGTTGGTGACGACCATGCCACCTTCTCCGGTAGTGAGAATCTTGTTCCCGTAGAAGGAAAACATCGACATGTCCCCGAGACTTCCGACCGTCGTCCCCTTGTATTTCGCGCCGTGAGCCTCCGCGGCATCTTCAATCACGGTGATCCCTCGTCCGCGAGCCAATAATAGAATCGGATCCATGTCTGCCGGATGGCCATAAAGGTGGACCGGAATAATAGCCTTTGTTCTAGGACCAAGAGCCCGCGCCACGGCAACCGGGTCCATAGTTCCGATCTCCGGCTCGCTGTCCACAAAGACAGGTTCGGCCCCCACGTGTCTCACAGCCGCTGCAGTCGCCACAAACGTGAGTGCTGGAACGATGACCTCGTCGCCGGGGCCAACTCCGGCCGCAAGAAGGGCAAGGTCCAGGGCGACGGTTCCGTTCGAGACCGCAACGGCATACCGAGCACCGCAGAGCTCGGCGAATGATTGCTCGAAGCGCTCAACGTAGGAACCAATTGAAGAGATCCACCCGGACCTGAATGCGTCCAGCAGGTACTGTTCCTCAAGAGGGCCGAGGTCGGGCTCTGCGACGGGAAGAAACCGGTCCACTGTCATTTCGCTGGTAACTCCTGATGCTGCCGCTCTGGACGGGTCCATGTCATCATCCTGCGCTCAAGACGGGCGCGAAATGCCTCATAAGAGAACTGCGCCTCGATTCGTGCGCGCGCTTTGACACCCATCCGAGCGCGCTTGTCTATATCGCGCGCAAGCAGAGCAATCGAACGAGCCTGCGCATCGAGATCGAACGGATCGTGGACAAAGCCGTTCTCACCGTTGATTACCGCCTCCTGCGAACCGTCCTGGTTACCGACGAAAATCGGCATACCGCACGCTGCCGCCTCGAGCGGCGTCAGAGGAAGCCCTTCGCCTCTTCCAACCCCGCGGTCGCTCACGAGAGAGAACATATGTGCCGACCGATATACGTCAGCGAGATCGTCTTCGTGAATCGCGCCGAGGAAGAACACGCGCTCCCCCACGCCATTAGCTGCAGCTTGTCGCCGAAGCTCGTCTGTCAAACCTCCACGTCCGGCGTAAACGAGGCGGAGGTCCGGCACGTCAGAAGCAACCTTGGCAAAGACCTGTAGAAGCCGCTCATAGCCCTTATGGAGCGAATCGCGGGTCATCCGGCCGAGGGTCAGGAGATTCACACCGGTATCGGGAGATGGGATGCCGTACTTCCTTATGACGGACTCTCGCGGACGGCCGGGACTGAAGCGCACCGGGTCGACGCAATCCCAAATCACGTCCGTTGTGTTGCCATCCCTCAACCCCGATTGGACCAGATACCGCGCTGTGAAATGACAGTCGGAAATGATCCGGTCTGCCGACCGCAGACCCCATTCTGCATCCTTCCGAAATCCGCTCCACACCTCGAGACCATACACATTTAGAACCGAAACCGCCCCTGTCAGGCGGGCGATGACGACGGCCAGAGATGCAAGGTTCACGTGCGCGGCAAAGATATAGTCCGGTCTAGTCCGCAATCCATTGAGAATCGCGCGCGCCACGTACATCGCCTTACGAGGAGCCGACAGGCCGTTCGCGCTCCACTCTGTTTCGAATGGTGCCTCGAACGAGTCCGCATCGGGACCGAGAACCGAGAACACATTCACGGCGTCCCGGCCGAACAGGTCGCGAAGGGCCGTGATCTGGTAGCGGTTGTAGCGGCTGATTCCGCCCTTGTCGAAACAACCCGGCGTGAGATACAGAATCTTCTTCAAGCCGGCCGGCCTTCCCTCGATCCGATCTGTTTCGCCGGAACTCCGGCAACGATCCCGCCGGCGGGTACATCGCTGCGAACCACCGCCCCCGCGGCAACGATGGCATGATTTCCAATCGTCACTCCCGGCAGGATCACGGCATTCGCGCCGATCCAAACATCATTCCCGATCGACACACGCGAATAGGCAACCGGCTGGTCTACGACGCTCAAGCTCGGTTCAGCCCGGTACTGGTTCGTCTGACTGTAGATCGTCACGCCGGACGCGACGGCACACTTCTCACCGATGCTGAGACCGCCCTGCGCATACAGCACACAAAACTGGTCGAAGTGGCTCGATTTTCCAATCGTGAGCGATCCCGGCTCTCCGACCGCGTTCACGTATGCGTTGCCGTGAAAGGCGACGCCATCTGCGATTCGTATGTTGCGCGTCCCGACGAATTGAACGTTGCGACCGACGCGCAGCCGTCGTGTACGGAATCGCAGCGAGTACCACAATCCGCGAAGCCTTGCCTCGATCCCGGAACGTTCTCGTCGTGTTGTGATCGCAAGCACTGCGCTAACCACTTCGAGCAACATCTGACTTACCAACTGGCCACGCGATTTCTCAGGCACCATACCTTCAAAGCCAGGAGACACCACACGTGTGAATAATTCATGTGGCGCTCGCCACGGGTAAACGCATCCCAGACCATGGCCACTGCCGCAGGATCGAGAAGCGCATCGACCCGACCGGAGCGATCGGCAAGCAGCTCTGTAGCGCGAGAGTTGAACTGGGCCCGCAACCAGTCATTGAGGGGAAGCGTGAATCCCATCTTTCGCCGCGCATAGATGCTGGCCGGCAGCGTCTCAGCCGCTTCGACCAGCAACGGCTTGTTCACGTGCCCCGACACCTTCGCTGCCCCATCTACGCAGAGCACCTTTTCGATGAGCAGGTGATCGAGAAACGGAACGCGAACCTCGAGCGAATTGGACATGCTCATGGCGTCAGCATCCCGCAGGAGAGTGTTGCGCAGGTAATTCGTCATTTCGAGTCGCGAGTAGAGATTCACGGCATCGTCGGACCCGGAGCACGGATCTATGCTGTCGGAACCGACGTAGCCGTTTCGGTGCTGTTCCGGCTGGAGCGCACGCACCTGCGCATCGGTGAACATGCCCCGGAGCACAGCGTACGTTTTTGAAGGACTGCCCCGGGCGCGTAGCAATGCCGCCATCTTGCGCGCTCGCCTGGTAGTGTTCCGGAATGGCGACTTCAGATCCGCCGGAAGCAGCTTTGCCACAGGCGCCGCCGCTCGGCCGATCGACAGCATCGACCCGAACGCACGGAAGTTGCCATAACCCGCGAAGACTTCGTCTCCGCCGAGACCAGAAAGCACGACTGAAAGTCCGGCTTCGCGAGCTGCTTTGGCCACGAAATACGTGTTCACCCCGTCTGCACTCGGCTGATCCAATGCGTCGAACAGCGAATCGATGTGCGACAGCGCAGTACGGGCCGATAGATGGACCTGGTGATGATCGCATCCATACCGGCTAGCCACCTCGGCCGCATACTTCTCTTCGTTGTACCTGATCTCGTCGAAGGTCACCGTGAACGTGTGCACGGGCCGCTCAGAAGCTGATGCCGCGACTGCCACGATCGCCGAGCTGTCGATGCCACCGGAGAGAAACACACCCACTGGCACGTCAGCCTCTAGCTCGGAGAGAATTGCCGAGCGAACGACGGACTTGATCTCGCCCGCTGCATGGCGGTCCTTGACTCCCGATTCATCAGTGACTGACCAATACTGCGCAACGCGGGTACCAGTGCCGACAACTTCCGCAAAGCATCCCGGCTTCAGCGAGAGAATGTTCTCGATGATCGTGAACGGCTCCGACGCTGACCCAAAGGCGAGATATGAGTTCAGTCCGGCGCGCGAGATCCGCCGTTGGGCAACGCCGCAGTTCATCAGCGCACGTACCTCAGACGAGAATGCCAGTCCTTCCGAAGTCTTCGTGTAGTACAGAGGCTTGACGCCGAGGCGGTCGCGAACGAGGAAGAGGGAACCGAACTGCTCGTCCCAGATCGCGAAAGCAAACATCCCGCGGAGGTGTTCGACGCATGCTTTTCCCCATCGCACGTACGATTTCAACACGACTTCCGTGTCGCAATTCGAATTAAATTTGCAGCCGAGGTCTTGTAGTTCCTGTCGGATATCACGAAAGTTGTAGATCTCTCCGTTGTACACGATCGTGTAGCGGCCATCGTCAGTGGTCATCGGCTGGTGGCCGGCAGCGGAGATGTCGATGATTGCGAGGCGCGTGTGGGCGAAGGCGCAGGCCACGTCAGGGTCGGATTTCGAGACGCCGAAGTAGGTCCCGTTGTCGTCAGGACCACGATGGTGCAACGACTTGATCGCGATTGCGAGGTCGATGGACTCCGCGCGCGTCCGCTTTCCTATGAACCCGAAGATTCCACACATGATCAGAGGGACAACACGATCTATTTGGCAGCGAACCGCAGCAAAAACCAGCCCGTCGAGGCTGATCACATAACCTAACGAGTTATTCCTTCACCTCTGTTGTTCGTTTCCATGCCGTCGGGAATTGTCGCCTCACGGCAAGGCGTGACTCGAGATCAAGGCGTAGCCGCCCCGGAGCCAGTCTGAGAATTCCACGAGCCGGTGCGCTCCAATCAGGCAGGATCCGCGCCGCGCGCCGTTGACCTCCCAATCGACGACCTGCGGATGGTCTCCGAGGATTTGGAGGGAGATCATGCCGCCAGATGAGGGAACGCAAACGGATTGCGCGTCACCCGCAGCCATCGCTGGCAGACGAATCAAGAGTCTGCCCTCCTTATTTGATCTGGCGAAATTGATATCGCCGTCCGCCTCACGGGTGTCGCACTCTCCGGCGGCGGCTGGAGAGATGAGGGCCAACAAACGTTGCGCTTCAACAGGATCGCCTCGCTTTCGAGCATCTCGCGCAGCACTGAGGAGATAAGGAGTCCAGGCGAGCGATCCGAGGTCGTCGGATGCGTTCGCGATCGATCGGGCGGAGCTCGCATTGCCGGCCATCAGCATGATCTGGGCGCGAGTTGCGGAGGGCACCCCGTCGAGCGCGTCGAGCGTTCGTTCCAGCGAGGGCCCCGACGCATATTTCTGGCGCTTGTCAATCAGGTACCGTAACACATCCGCCCGGCCGTCCCGGTCCCAGGAGCCCTGACGACCGGCCGGCCACATCTCCAACAGGCGCGAGACTTGACGATGCGCGGCCGGCGAGTCGTAGCTCCAGATCGAGTGCTGCGCGGTCCACGCCTGGCAGAGGTCCCTGGCATCGTCGACGTCGCCTCTTTTTCCGTGAAGCTCAATCTCGGTGAGGTCATCGGAGCGCTCTTTCCACTCGGCAATATCCCAGCGCTGATGAACCAGCCAGGCGCTGTCGACATCGCCGCTCTGGACGATTTGCTGAAAGGCTTCCCACAAGGGCTTCGGCTCGTCTGGAAGGATCGAAACCGCATCGCGGATCCCGAGGAGTTGAATGGCAGCAGCAAAGAGAGCCTTCACGAATTCGGGCGCGGCGAATGCGCGCCTGAAGACGGGCGGCGAATCTTGTCGATCGCCGGTACTCATGCCGGGCCAGGTTTGAAGATAGCCGAGGGCCAGAGACTGCCATAGCGTGATGTCCGAGCCCGCATCGGTCGCGGCCTGCCGGAGCGGGATCCTCCACTGCTCGATGTGGGTGGTCAGCGCGGGATCAAAGGAGCGACTCGCTCGAAGGTAGACCAGTTGCCCAAGAAGGCTCTGATGATACGGCCAGCCAGGCCGCGCGGCGATGGCCTGGAGCGCCAGCGATTCAGCCGCGAGGAACTGATCGTCCATCCGGGACATGGCCTTGATCCACGAGGAGCGGACCGCCGGCTCCGCTTCGCTGAGGTTCACGGAAAGAAGGGCGTCGCGCAGAGTGGTGTCGGCCAGGACATCAGCGGATACGTCGAAGCGCGGGGTCAGAGCGACCGTTGTGGCTACCGCGGGGCGGCGGAGGTTCAGCTCGAAGTCTCGGACGAAGGCGTTGGTGGTGGCGCGGCTAGCCAGATCGTTGCGGTAGGAGGCGATCGAAGTTGCGGCCAGGGCGAGGCAGGCCGTGGCTACCAGGACGTTGAGGATGGTGGTTTTCGTGTCAGACATGGTCGGACTATTTAGCCAGGGTCATGGAACGTACAGTTAAGGCGGAAGGATTACGGACGTTTCGGTGGTTACGCGAAAGGGTCATGTCTGATCGCCGCCCGCAGATGTCGCCGCTCCGCGGCTGTGAAGCTTGGACATTTCTCGGATACGCGAAGTGAAGGGTGCCCGCACTTCGGGCACTCGCGCGCTGAACCTGGCCAGCCGCCCACCCTCGGCGGCCGAGGCGGCCGCCGCTCCACTTGCGGCTCGCTTCGCTCGCCTTGGGCGGATGACAGACCCGCGCTTGATTGCCGATAGAGAATCGTTGGTTATTAACTGAGAGGAGCATTAATCGGCGATGGGTTGGTTCTGGATGATTAGCGAGGGATTGATGTCGAAGAGGCGGGTCTCGGCGTCGGAGCCCCAGTTTTTCTTGATGATCTCGCGGGCCTGAGCGAGTTGGGG
>JADGQR010000062.1 GCA_017881685.1 Gemmatimonadaceae bacterium | reverse complement strand
CTGCCGGTTCTTTCATGCACAACAACGAGAGCACGAAGATCTATCACTATCTGCGAGCAGGTCTGCCAGTCGTGAGCGAGTCCGGTTTTCCTAACGACGATGTGGTGCGGCGTGCCGGGCTGGGGTTTGTCGTCGAAAACGGAGACCTTCACGGCATGGCGCAACGCGTCGACGAAGCTGCTCGCGCGACATGGGATCGCGAAACAGCCGTGGGCTACATCGTGGAGCATCACACATGGGACAAGCGTGTCGAAGTGTACCAACGTCTTCTTCAACATCATTCGATGTGACAGGATATCGTCGCCACTGGCACTCATGAGAGTTGCAATCGCGAATTTCGGGGATCCTGTCATGGCCGGCCTCGACTACGAAGCCAGTTGGGCGACGCATGCGAAGCCTCCGCGAATAGCCGTTCCGTCTCTTTTCGACCAGCCGCACGACTGGGGATACCACATCTACGCTCTGGGCCGGTATCTCATCAATCAGGGAATTGCAGACGACGTGGAATTCTGGGATTTCGCGGAGCAACGGAGCACCGGCTATCACAGCAACGGCATTTTGCGCGTCATCTTTCACAACACGGACGACGTGCAGGCGTATCTCGACCGCTATGGGTATCCCGATCTTTACGTGAATCACGGGTCGGGCGGCCAATCGATCCTGGACTTGCTGGAGGGCCGCACCTTCCGCGTGCATGTCCCCGCGCTGCGAGTGGGGCGGGACCGCAACGGTAACGTTGGCGCCGAATGTTATCTGGTCGACTCGGAGGAATTCCTGGACGAGCGATCGATGATGTACATCCCCGTGGTGAACACGCGCGCCTTATATCCGACCGGGGCCGATAAGAAATGGGATTTCGTCTATCTCGCGGCTTGCTACAGCGGGAAACGCCACGACCTGTTGGTGCAGGCGGCGCGTGAGACCGGCCTGAGTGGGCACCTGCATCCGGTCGATGCGTCGGAGCTGGATCTCGCCGGCACAAGCATCACGACCAGCCGATTTAACGAGCTCGACGTTCAATATTTGTTGAACGCGTCGCGGATCGCGGTTTATGCGGGCGACATCACGTCGAGTCCAGCTTCGATGTGGGAGTGCGTCGCGGCCGGACTGCCGATTGTCGTCAATGAGAACATTCGCGGCGGCAAGCACCTCGTTGTTTCAGGCGTTACCGGAGAAATTGCGTCGGAAGCTGAGTTTGGCGACGTCATGCGACACGTTGTGGCGCACCGCCAGAGGTACGCTCCGAGAGAATATTTCGAACGCCACTGGGACACGCTGGAAGTTCTCGAGAGCTACGTGAGATTCTTCCAGCGCATGGGCTGGCGAGCTTCGGATGGCGACCTCGTCGCTTCAATGTGAGCATGCCTCGCGTCTCGATCATCGTTCCCGTCTACAACGGCGAAATTACCATCGAGGACTGCATCGAGTCGATCTTGGCCTTGTCCTTTCCGCGAGATGACGTCGAGCTGCTGCTGATCGACAATGCGTCGAGCGACAACACGTCGTCGATCCTCGAGCGCTACCGGGACCGGGCCGTCGTTCTTCACGAAACGAAGAGAGGTCCGGCCGCCGCGCGGAATCGCGGATTGTCCAGCGCCAAGGGTGATATAGTCGCATTCACCGATGCGGATTGCGTTGTCGATCGCGACTGGCTGACCCGAATCATCGCTCCGCTTCGCGATCCACTTGTCGGAATCGTTGGCGGAACAATACTGGCCACCAAACCGTGCAACGCGATTGCAGAATTCGGTGAGCGGATTCACGACCATCGAATGGCGATCGAGTATTATTCGCCGCCGTACGCCATTACGATGAGTTGGGCATCACCGAGATCGATATTTGAAAAGGTCGGCCTGTTCGATGAAGATCTGTTGCGATGCGAGGATTGCGACCTGTCGTATCGCATTGTGGGAGCCGGTTATTCCATCGTGCACGAGCCGGCAGCGGTAGTGTATCACCGCAACGAGCAAAGCCTCGGCGGCTTGATCGCGGAAGGATACAGCCATGGGTACCATTCAATACCTCTGCTGAAGAAGCACGAGGAGTTCGTCCGGACCTTTGCACCCGGCAAACCAGAGGCGCGCGACGCGACTGCGCGCCAATCGTCTCCGGGTCAGTCGCTCTACTGGAGCGTGTTCAATTTCGGAAAGACGGCCGGCAAAGCGATGGGCTCGCTCACGCACAAGCTCAGTTGAAGGATTTCGGGCGCCCATTTGCCTGACCTTTTGACGTTTGCGGGTTCCAGTCAATAAGGCGCTGCGCTCCAGTCAATCGCTGCTCTGCTCGAGCCATTCCGAAAAGCAGATGATGCGCCAGAGAAAATCGGTATTCTTGTCACGCATTACGCGGTCGCAATCGGCCCAGCTCGAGCAACCGTAAGGGAGAACGATCGGATCCAGACGGCCGCTCTCGAGGCGTGCCAGCGCTTCTGCCCTTCGTTCCGCCAAAGGTCCGGCAAGCCACTCTTGAAGCGGAGGCGTGAAACCTTGCTTCGGCCTGTTCAGCAGCGTCGCCGATATCCGCGGCTCGAGGAGGCGTCGCTGCAAAACCTTTGAAACGCTCGACTCGCAATCAAAGCGTGCAGCCACCGGGGATCGAAGCAGCCACGCAGTAAGCTCGTGGTCGAGCAACGGTGAGCGCAGCTCGAGCCCAACGCTCATGCTTGCACGATCAGATTTGACCATGAGATCATCCGGCACGTAAGTGAGCAAGTCCATTTCGCCGGCCCATTTAAAGCAGTCATCGACGTCGGACAGATCGCGCGACCAATGGCGGAAGTATTCGCTCAACGGCTGCTGAGCCAGGGGGTCGGCGAGCGGAAGAATGCTCAGCATCTCGTCGGACAGACCCGTTCGCAACGCACTCCAAATGCCCGCACGATCGATGCTGCACTTCTCGGGAATGCGGTGCCGTTTACGAAAACGGCCCATCCGTTCGGAGCGCGACCCGAGTGTTCCGTCACCACAAGCAGTGCCAAGCGGATCGAGGCGATTCAGCGCCTGGTGCCACTCATACCCGCAGCCGACTTCGTCGCCGCCGTCTCCTGTCAATGCAACTTTTACATTGTGTGCGACATGGCGGGACAACAAGGTCGTCGGGATTGCGGAGCTATCGGCGAACGGTTCGTCGTACACGGACCACATGTCGCTCCACACGGCTTCGACATCCGCGTCGTGCATCTGAAATTCGTTATGACTGGTGCCCAGCTCTTTCGCAACCGCTTTGGCGAAAGGAGCTTCATCGAAGCCGGCATCGTCGAATCCCATCGTGAATGATTGCAGCTGGTATTTCGCCAGCTTCTCGCTGAAACTGGTGACGAGTGTCGAGTCGATGCCTCCGGAAAGCAGCGCTCCCACCGGTACATCGCTGATGAGCCGGCAGCGAACAGCGTCGGCGGCGCGGCGCTCGAATTCGCCGAGGTAGTCTCCGCCGTTGGAATCGGCTGGACGGCCGTTGTCTTGCAGCGAACGCATACTCCAGTATTGAACTTCTCGAACATCGTCGACTTCGCTGTCGGACCAACGAACACGGACGTAGTGACCCGGCATCACCTTACGCACGCCGCGATGAATGGAATGCGGGGCAGGGATGTAACCCAGGGCCATGAAGAGATACGCGGACTCAGAATCCACTTCGCGGCTCGCGCCCGGCAGCGAGCGCAGTGCATTGAGGTCGGACGCAAACCGAATCCCGGCTCCGTGAAGTTCATACGCGAGCGGTTTGACACCGTATCGATCCCGTGCCAGTACGAGCTCCCGGCGCTTCGTGTCAACGAGAGCAAATGCAAACATGCCGCGGAGCCGCTCGAGGCACGCGAGTCCCCAGTGCTTCAGCGCCTGCAACAGCACCTCGGCGTCACCGTCGGAAGTGAACCGGCAACCCTTCGCCTCGAGCTCCGCCCGCAGCTCACGAAAGTTGTAAATTTCGCCGTTGTAAACCAGCCAAAGTCCATTGCCGTCTGTCATGGGCTGGCTGGATCGTCGGGAAAGATCGATGATGGCGAGCCGCGTGTGACCGAGAATCCACCCAGGTCCCCACTCGAACCGTTGATCGTCGGGGCCCCGATTGCGAAGACATGATAGAGCTGGCTCCGCCATCCGGATCGCCGCCTCGCGGTCGATCAGTGCCGGGTCAATCCAACCGAGGACGCCGCACATTCCTGTGTATCAATGAAGGGAAGCTTCGGTATCATCAGCCCTGACCGGCGAGATGAATTCGTCCGAAAGGGATACCACGAGCGTTGGTTCTTTCCACACACCGTCCGCTACGCGCCGAAATGTGGTCCGGACGGATTCAAGATCGCGCGCTGGATGTGCGGCGACGTGAGTCCCGACCAGATGTGGGAGCTCGTACTGTATGCCGCACCGTCGGTCGCAACGCAATT
>JADGQR010000061.1 GCA_017881685.1 Gemmatimonadaceae bacterium | reverse complement strand
TCCATATGTGAGCCTTGTCCTACGTCACGCTCCCCTGTGTGCATGCACGGAGGCAGGAGCAGGCCGACGGGAGCCCGGGCGGCCATCAACGCTCGCGGCACGTCAAACGTAGTGCCTCAAGCGTGCGCGACGCACGATCTTCGGTTCGATCGAGCCAGCATCCGTGGAACCCACGCCGCTGCGGCCTGGGGGTAGCTACGGGGGTACGGAAAGGTCGCCCATTCAGTAAATCGGTCGACGCGTCGGAACTTACGCCGTACGTTCGATGGACCGCCGCGATACGGCTGCGGACCGTTCCCGAACCCGTTCACTGTCCGCGAGTACTGGGCCGGCCACCCGGCGGGTCGTATGCTCACGATAACTCTGTCGTCGCGAACGTCGCTCCTTAACAAAACTCGGGGGCAAGAAGTCTCCTCCCGACCCATAATGGTGTTTACCGATGTCCGACGTCGTGTCGCACTACAGAATCCTGCGGAAGATCGGCTCAGGCGGCATGGGCGATGTGTTCCTCGCCGAGGATTCAAACCTCCATCGTCAGGTCGCACTGAAAATGCTGCGACCCGAAGCCGAAACAGATCCGCAACGCCTGAAGCGATTCATGCGTGAGGCATATGCCGCGTCGTCGCTGAGTCATCCGAACATCGCCGCGATCTATGAGGCGGGTCAGACGAAGGCCAAGGCTCACTTCATCGCCATGGAGTACGTCGCCGGAGAGAGCCTCGACCAGAAGCTGTCGAGAGGACCTCTGCCGACGGACGACATAGTCGAACTTGCTGTCGAGATCGGGGATGCGCTCGACGAAGCGCACTCCAAAGGAATCATTCACCGCGACCTGAAACCGTCCAACGTGATGCTGAGTTCGCGCGGCCATGCGAAAGTTCTCGACTTCGGTCTGGCCATGATGACGAGGATCCCCTCAGCCGATGCGACAAGCGCCAGTTCGACAGAAGTGAAGAGCGCGCCGGGGCAGGTGTTGGGTACGATTCCATACACGAGCCCCGAGCAACTGCTCGGGCGTGCCGTCGATCATCGAAGCGACATCTTCTCGTTCGGGGTTCTGCTTTACGAGATGGCCACCGGAAGGCGTCCGTTTCTGGGCAGGAGCTCGACCGAACTCGCCGAGCAGATCTGCCATGAACAGCCCGAGGCGATCGCACGATTGAATTACGAGATTCCGGACGAGCTCGATCGGATCATTCGAAAGTGTATGGAGAAGGATCCCGGTTCTCGCTATCAGTCGGCGCGGGAAGTTGCTGTCGACCTCAAGAACTTCAGGCGCGACCGCTCGACTGAAAGCCGCCTTGACGCGCCATCGTCAAGGCGGCGTCGCCTCATTTTGAGAATCGCCGCCGCTGTCGTGCTGCTCGCAGCCGGCGTCGCCGCGTGGCTCGTTCTTCACGCGCGGACGACGAGGGGCACCGCGTTCCCCGTCGACTCGCTTGCTGTTCTTCCATTCGCAAACAGCCACCCCGAAGACGACTACCTGAGCGACGGCATTACGACGAGCATCATCGATAGCCTCTCACAACTGCCGCAGCTGAAGGTCATGTCGCGCTCCTCCGTCTTCCGGTTCAAGGGACGCAACATCGACCCGCAGGAGATTGGGCGTCAACTCAAGGTGCAGGCGATCGTCACGGGGCGCATCGCCACGGTCGACGACCGTCTCGCGGTCGCCGCAGAGCTGATCGACGTGTCGGACGGACGCCAGCTCTGGGGTCAGCAGTACACGCGGCCACGCTCCGATGTCTTCGTCATTCAGGGCGAGGTTTCGAGCGACATATCGGAGAAACTGCGAATCAAGATCACGGGCGAACAGCGGCAGCGCCTCACGAAGCGCCACACCAGCAACGCTGAGGCGTATGTGTTGTACCTGAAAGGGCGCTATCACTCCGGAAAACGCACGGCTCCCGAACTGCAGCGAGCGATTGAGTTGTTTCAAGGGGCGATCGAGAAAGACCCGACGTATGCGCTCGCGTATGTTGGACTCGCCGACTGTTATGGCCTGTTCCCCGACATCGCGGGGAAACCACTTGAACCGTGGCACGCGCGCGCTAAGGCCGCAGTTCAGAAAGCTCTGCAAATCGACGACACGGTCGCCGAGGCGCACGCCACTCTCGGATATCTCGAGCAGAGCGATTGGAATCGCGACGCTGCTGAACGAGAGTACCGACGCGCCATCGAGCTCAATCCGAACTACGCAACCGCACACCAGTGGTACTCGCTCAATCTCTGCACGTCGCACAGGCTGGACGAAGGACTTGCCCAGATTCAGAAGGCGCAGCAGCTCGATCCTCTCTCGCCGATCATCAACTATCTGGTCGGATTCGAACAGTGGGCGCGCGGAAATGACGATGAGGCGATCCGCGAGTACCGAGCCACGATGGATCTCGATCCCGGTTTCGGCTGGGCCTACACGTTCCTCGGGGGCGTCTACGCATTGCGGGGAGACTGCGCGGCAGCATTGAAGCCGCTGCAAAAAGGGGTCGAGCTGACCGACCGTTCTCCACAAGCGCTCGGATTTCTCGGCTACGGCCTGGCGCGATGCGGAGACAGGAACGGCGCACTGAGTCTCGAGTCGGAGCTCGACCGGCGGGGTGCATCGCAGGTCGCCGCTGCGCTCGTGTCAGCGGGCCGCGGCGACATGGACGCCGCCTTTCAGCGCCTGGAGCGCGCATACCAGGAGCGCGACGCCCAACTGCTCAATGTTTCCTGGGAGCCGCAATACGGCAGCATTCGTTCCGATCCCCGATATTTCGATCTTGCACGGCGCGTAGGGATGCCGCACTAAATGATCCGTCTTTGCAGCGATTCAAATGTCGTCCGCTTCGTGATGAGGTAACGATGCCAGAGGTTGTGTTCGTGTCGATGCCATTCAGTTGTGTCCTGGCACCGTCAATCGGGCTCAGTATCATCAAAGCCGGACTCGAACGCCGAAGAATCAACTCAACGGTTCACTACTTCTCGATCCGCTTTGCCGAACTCGTTGGCATGTCGTTCTACACGAACATCGGCGACGGAACCGAGCCGTCTCTCGAGGAGCTCGCCGGCGACTGGATCTTCAGCGGCGCTCTGTTCGGCACGACACCGCAGCAGGATCAGCAGTACGTCGATGAGATTCTCGTGCGCAGAGCCGCATGGACGAATAAACGGCCTCGCATTCCATCCGCGGCAATAAGAAGGATTCTGCGCATCCGTTCGCGCGTCGATCGATTTCTCGACTGGTGTCTCGAACGCGTGCTGGAAGACGAACCGCGCGTCCTCGGCTTCACGAGCGCCTCTCAGCAACACGTGGCTTCGCTGGCGCTGGCGCGTCGAATCAAGCGACGCAGGCCGGACCTTGCCATCATCTTCGGGGGACCGAATTGCGCCGACGTCATGGGCGCCGAAACCGTCCGGCAATTTCCGTTCGTCGACGTGGCGATCTCGGGCGAGGGAGATTTCGTCGGTCCGGAGGTAATCGAACGATTACTCGTGGGCCGTTCGCTCGACGGGCTCAATGGTGTCCGGACGTTTCGGGAAGTCCAGAGCCATACTGGGCGCTGGAGCAGTGCACCATTGGTTGAGAATCTCGATTCGATTCCCATTCCGGACTACTCCGATTTCTTCAAGCAGTTCCGCTCGAGCCGCCTCGCGCGGTCATGGCGACCGACACTCTTGTTCGAGTCTTCGCGCGGCTGCTGGTGGGGGCAAAAATCACAGTGCACGTTCTGCGGTCTAAATGCGCAGAGCATGAGATTTCGAAGCAAGAGCGCCGGGCGTGCGCTCGACGAGATCCGTGACCTCAAGACGAAATACCCGCAACCCAATGTCGTCGCCGTCGACACCATTCTCGACCTCGACTATTTCGACACCTTCATTCCCGAATTGGCGAAAGCGCGACTCAAGGCGCAGCTATTTTACGAAACGAAATCAAACCTTAGCAAAGCCCAGGTTCGCATGCTGCGTGATGCAGGTGTGTTGCGCATACAGCCGGGCATCGAAAGCTTCAGCGACTCCGTGCTCAAAAGGATGCGAAAGGGCGTCACGGCTCTTCAGAACATCCAGCTCCTCAAGTGGTGCAGGGAATTTGGCATCCGGGTCTACTGGAACTTCCTTTGGGGCTTCCCGGGCGAAGACGGTGATGAATACAGGAAAATGTCCGATCTGGTTCCTCTCCTCACCCACCTTCAACCGCCGTTCTCTGCTGGTGACTTGCGACTCGAACGTTTCAGCCCGAGCTTCGATCACCCTTCCCTCAATGGGCTCACAGACGTGCGTCCCCTCGCGTCATACCGATTCGTCTATCAACTTCCCGAAGAGGCGATTCGCAATCTCGCCTACTTCTTCTCCTATCGACGTTCCGACGGACGTTGGTCACACACCTACGCTGCTCGGTTGTTGAGACGCCTGCAGTGGTGGCATACGGCGGCCTCCGGTGCGGCAATGTTCTCCGTAGAACTCGGAGGCAGCCTTCTGATCTGCGATGTGCGTCCTCGCGCTAGGCGTGTACTGACCGCGCTCTCCGGGGTCGACAGGGCGATCTATCTCGGAGCTGATTCGATCGCGAGCGCGAATGCTCTGAGTCAATCGCTCGACGAATCGCAGGAGCAGATTACGCGGCGGCTGGACTGGATGGTCAGCCGCAAACTGATGATCCGCGACGGGAGCCGCTATCTCTCGCTCGCCATTCCCGTCGGCGAATATCAGCCCGGTCCAAAAGATCTCGTGCGATTTCAACAAGCCATTCGAAAGGGCGGAACGCGGGTCGAGGGCGGAACACGGATCGACCTTTCCGAACGGGTAGCGCTGACTCAACGCGAGCACGCGCTAAGGAAGAACCGCCGTCACAAGAAGGTGGACTCCACGCTTTTCCTCGTGGAAGGCGAACACTCGATCATCGTCAGGGACTACCGCAGATGAAAGGAGAATCCGATGGCTGCAAAGAAGAAAGCATCAGGAGGACGTAAGAAGGTCACCGCAAAGGCAAAGAAGCCGTTGAAGGGCGCAAAGAAAACCGGCAAGGTGCAGCGTGAGCCCGCTCTCCATATTCCGGCCAGCCAGGTGTTAGGCACGAAGAAGGCGAAGAAAAAAAAGGCTGGGAAACGGGCCATGAAGCTCCGCGCCGAACCTGATTACTGCATCTATGGCACGACCGACGACGCCAAGGGTCGAAAAAAGCCGAAGAAGTGATCCGCGCCCACCTGACGTAATGAAGCCGGGCCGCGCTGCGGCGGCCCGGCTTCCGTTGCGATCGATTCAGGCCCAAGTCCATTGGGTCAGACCCGCATTCCGCACGGACTGATTCGATGTGAGTTTCGATCAGGTGGCGTCCGAACCTGTGGTGCGCAACGGGTAGCTACGGGGGTAAGGAAAGGTCGCACATTCAGTAATCGGCCGACGCGTCGGGACTTAGGCCACGCGTTCAATGGATGCCGTGTCCAGCGAATTGTGCACGTCAGCGCCTCGATCCGCGAATGTTCCGATCGGCGTCATGTGGTTGTCCAATCCGGGCGGCGCCGCCGCCGGAAATTTTTCCACGCGAGACGCCCGTGCAGGCCGTCCACGGCGGATCTTGGGAGGCGCAGTTGTGGATCGACATCAACGACGCCACGGCCTTGCTTGGCCGAATCGCGGCAGCGGCTGACGGGACAATGGTAT
>JADGQR010000060.1 GCA_017881685.1 Gemmatimonadaceae bacterium | reverse complement strand
GGTTTCGCTCCGCTCCAGAACATTCCATGATGAACGAGAAGAAAATTCGCGCCTTGTTTCACAGCCTCTGCAACACTGCGTGACGAGAAGTCGACAGCAGCAGCGATCTTGCGGATCGGTGCTTCGTTCGACAGCTGAAGGCCATTGATAGCTCCCGGATAATCAGGAATGCGCCGCGTCTCAAGCAGCTCATCCAGATAATTAGCGAGAGCGGTAGTCTCGATCATTTCGCCGACGAATTGCTGGCGGTAGTGAGGTTGATCTTGAAGGAACCCGAGAGCATTGCGCGCTGGACTGAATCGGCCGCAAACATCACTGCGGGGGGAATTGCTGAAAGGGTTGCAGGATTGCCTACATATCGTACGACCCCGTCGTGGAGGCCAAGCGAGAAAACGTGTCCCGCGAAATGTCCTTTTTGAACTTCTCTTGCGATGAGCAGAAATGCGTGCGGCAGATCAATCACTACACTGCCGAGGGTTTGGGTGGAAGCGATCGAATTCTGGTTTGAGTTCGATCCGATGATCCATGTCGATTTCGATTCTTTCACAGCCTGAAAGACCCCAAGACCGGCAGCATCGGCGTTCTGAAAAATGACATCTACACCGCGTGAGATTTGAGCAATTGCCTGCTCTTTTCCAGCGCTCGCGTCATCCCAGTTGCCTATGTAGGACGTGATGATCTTCACTCCGGGATTCACCGAGTGAGCACCCTGTTCAAACGCTTCAAAGCTGCGTGTTACCGGAGGCAGCTCAGTGCCTCCGATTACGCCAAGTGTATTGGACTTGGTCATCCTCCCGGCAATCATGCCGGCAATGAAGGAAGCCTCCTGGAACGCGAAGTTTACTCCACCGACGTTTGGAGCTACGCTCGTTCCACTTGTTGTGATGTAGACAGTGTTGGGGTAACTCGGTGCCACCCTGAGTGCCGCATCCTGAAATTCGAAGCCATGACCAAAGACAAGATTGAAGCCCTTGGCGCCGTACTGACGAAAGTTCTCATCGAATTCAGCGGGTGTCTTGGTCTGGATATGGCTTATCTCGGCTCCGAGGCTGTCGCGAATGGCGAGGAGACCCTCATAGGCCCCGCCATTCCAGGATTTGTCCGAAATTGGTCCGGGCGTAAGAAGCGCGACCTTGAAAGCTCCTTGTTTTGCTCCGGAAGAAGCCTTGGTCGTTGGCGAACAGGCGGTAACCGTGATTGCAACCCAGACAGCAATTGCTGTTGAAAAGAGCTTCATTAGATTGGTTTATGTTGGACTAAGTGCCTGTAATATAAGAAGTTATCCTGATTGTGGAGATCAGTGTGGATTAATTGTTAATCCCATTATTTCGAGAACACGCTCGAGATCCTCAGGAGAGTAAAAGGAAACGACAATCGCACCGCGGTCGCCTTTCTTGAGCGCGATTTCGACGTCGGTCTGGAAATGCTTTCGGAGCTGTTGTTCCAGATTCCTGATCTCTGGAGGTCTTGAGTCGGTTTTCTTTGGTCGACCCTTCCCGGATTTTGGTTGATCGGGGCCGGTAAGTCTTACCTGTCGTTCCACCTCTCTTGCGCTCAGGCCTTTGGTTACAATCTCCCGAGCGAGTGCGGAAATTCGTGCCTCGTTGTCGAGGCCGAGAAGTGGCCGAGCCTGTCCGGCGGTCAAGTGTCCTTCCTGAAGTAGCTGACGGACCGATTGGGGGAGCTGGAGGATTCGCAGGACGTTGGCAACGGTCGATCGGTCTTTGCCAACCATGGTTGCTACTGTCTGTTGCGTATGGCCGAACTGATTGATCAGCTGGTTGTAGCCCTCGGCTTCTTCGACTGGATTCAGGTCGGAGCGCTGCAGGTTCTCGATCAGGGCGAGGGTGAGGATCTCTTGATCTGTCAGGTCCTTTACGAGTGCCGAAATCTTCTTCCATCCGAGATTTGTCACGGCACGAAGCCGGCGCTCGCCTGCGATGAGCTCGTAGCCCTTCGGATTTGTTGGAGAGGGGCGGACCGTTATTGGCTGGAGTAAGCCGCTCGTTTCAACGCTCTCCTGGAGCTCTTTCAAGTCCTGTGGCTTGAAATTCTTTCGAGGCTGAAAAGGGTTGCTGGCAATCTGATCGATTGGGATTTCGCGTAAGTTCCCACCATCATTGGTCAGCATATCCCTGGATGCTTCGGGAGCGCTGAAAAGGGCATCGAGTCCTCTTCCCAGCCGTCGAGTTGATTTTTCAGGCGCCATTTGCGATTCCTGTCGGGGCTTTGGCAATCAGTTCTTTTGCGACCTGCATATATGCTTTGGCTCCGACGGAACCAATGTCATAGAGGATTATCGGCTTTCCGAAGCTCGGAGCTTCTGCCAATCTCACGTTTCTCGGTATGATCGTCTCGAATACCATGTTGCCGAAGTATTCTCTCGCATCGGCTGCGACCTGTCTCGAGAGATTAAGACGAGCGTCGTACATGGTTAGGAGAACGCCGGCGATGTTAAGATCTTGGTTTACCCCGTGCTGAATCCTGTGAATCGTATTGAGAAGCTGAGATAGGCCTTCCAGCGCATAGTATTCGCACTGAAGTGGAATGAGCACCGAGTCAGCTGCGCCAAGCATGTTAAGCGTGATCAATCCGAGTGATGGCGGGCAATCGATCAGAACGAAGTCATATTCATCCCGGAGCAGCTTGAGTGCTGCGCGCATGGTGGAACCACGGTCTGGTCTATCGATCAGGTCGATTTCGGCCCCAGCCAGATCCGGTGTGGCGGGAATTACGTCGAGCAGGTCGAAATGAACGCTTCGGATAACTGCCTCATCGGCACGGGCGGAGCCGATTAGGACTTCGTAAAGTGTTTCTTTTACATCCTCCGGCCTGATGCCAATTCCGCTTGTCGCGTTGCCTTGCGGATCACCGTCAATGAGGAGTGTGCGTTGTTCCGCTGCGGCCAGACTTGCCGCGAGATTAACTGTGGTAGTTGTTTTTCCAACCCCACCTTTCTGATTTGCAACTGCGATTACTCTTCCCACGGACACCGAGTCGATTGATTATGACCGGAATGTATGGGTGAAAGGCCCGGCTGGGCAGTACCAGACCGGGCCTTCGATGTTTCACGTGAAAATTCGATTGTGCCTTATCTAGTCGGGCCTACAAAAGTCCACCGCGTGTTGAGATCAATGGAAACAGTCTGTTCTCCCGGGTTGATTGGGGTTTGCTCTGCGGCTGCAACCATTCCCGTCCTTGCTTTCATGTCGAACGGGCGAGGCGGCGGTGCGTAATACGCGCCAATAGTCACCTCGAGTAATCCACCAACCGATCCGCCCGCAGCTTTGGCTGCAGCGTCAGCATCTCCGCGTGCATGCTCGATTGCGAGGGCAATTGCCGACCGTCGAGCTGCATCGGTGTTCGAGGCTGAGAATTGAAGCGAGTTGATTATGTTCGCGCCCTTGGCAAGGGAAGCATCGATCACCGGGCCCACCAGCTTGAGCGACGCTACTTCGACGGAAAGTGTGTTGGTCACCGTGTATCCGACTACGACTGGCTCTTTGTTCGGCTCGTATCGCTGTTCGGGATTGATACTGTAGTCGGTCGTGGAAATGTCAGTATCGTGAAGCCCGAGCCCTTTCAATGCGTCGATCACGGCCTTCTGTTTTAAGGCGTTCTCAGCAGCCGCTGCAGCTGCAGTTGGTGACTTGGTCTGCACGCTGATTTGTATAGTCGCCCGGTCAGGATTTACCTTAACCTCACCTCTCGACGCAACAGAAATCTGCGGTGGTGTCACTATATTGGCGTTATTCTGTGCCAATAATGGCTGTGAAATAAGGCCAAATATTGCAAGAAACCGGTTCATTTTGTTTCCCTTTGTTGGTTTGAGATGTACTCCCTAATGACGTTCCACACTCGAAAACTTGCACACCCCGGTCCAGGTTTACCCCAGGCGACTTACGTCATGGATCCTGCCCACATCCATCCCCAGAATTCCGTCTTCCCTGCTTCGCTTGAAGATCGGAGCAAAGGATGCATTCCAGATAATCTCCTCGGCCTTGTAGGACGACCGCGAATGAACGGTCTGTGACGATGTCTCATCCGTGCCGGTGAGAAGGATCAATATCTCGGCATTGGTCTCTGCAAGGTCTTCGTCATTCATTCCGACAAGCGGACTATTTTCGTCGATCGGATGGACAAGTGTCCAGCTTAGAGGGAAGAATGTGACATGAGTGCGCTCGAGGCGAAGGTCCCGAAACTTCCGGACAAGACCCTCACTCGTAGCCTCGATTCGACTCAAGATGACTTTGGCTTCGAGCTCTATGATTTGACTCGTTCGCGCGTTTGCGATTCGAAACTCCAACGCGGTGATGCCTTTATACGGAGCGATCACGGCATGGTGGCTGTAAATGATCTTTGCCGTGGGCCGTGAGAATCGTGCGAACACGACTCCCGTCGACAAAGCAACGCCGACGATGTTGAGAAACGCCTCGAGTGTAACCAGGAGATTCGCGGTCGTCCCATTTGCGATTACATGACCGTAGCCGATTGTCGCGAACGTCTGCACGCTGAAGAAAAAAGCGCGCAAGAATATCTCTGTGCTCCCAGTGACGGCTTCGCCCTGGAGTGCATCGATTCCGCACAGGATGTAGCCGAACGCGAAAAGAGTATTTATGCCCAGGTACGCAACCGCGAGCATGCCAAGGAATCGCGGCCATGATGTGGAAAGTGACCAGTGATAAATACTGAGCGAAGAAAACGGAGTAAGACCGTATCTCGCGACATTGAAAGATCCATCGCGGTTCAGCAGGCGCTTATGACTGCCTCGTGCTACTTCAGAGCCGAAGCCAAGATCTTTCGAAGGATCTTCGAGAGCGCTTTGGAGAGATGCACGATCGATAGCCGGCATCTCGGTGAACGTCGATGATGTCACTGTAATGCGACTCCTGGTACAGGCTGTCCGCGACACTAACGCAGCGAACGAACAAGATGCTCTGCTCTCGAACCGCAGGCCAGTGAGAAACCGATGTGTCCGTTGCGAGCATAGATTCTCGCATGAGCTCAACCCGCAATCCGGTATTTCAGGCAACTCTCCTGATTGCCTTCTCTGCCTGCTGTTTCGGGTCGTTGACGACACTGACGCTGCTGGCGATGCAAGCTGGCCTTTCCCTCGTCAATGTGATCTTCTGGCGTTTCTGTCTTGCCGCCGGAGTGCTTTTCGTACTGACGTGGCATAGTCGATCGAGCCGTTCCCTCGACCGAACTGCATGGCGCCTCATGGCGATAGGTGGGATCGGACAAGCTATAATCTCGTATCTCTCGTTCAAGTCTCTCGACTATCTGCCAGTCGGCGCGCTTGCCTTTCTCTTCTACACCTACCCAGCGTGGGTTGCAATAATCTCTGCGGTGCGAGGCAGAGAGGCTTTCACCAGGCCACGAGTGATTGCGCTCGCAATGGCAATGTCCGGAATAGCCATAATGGTCGGAATGCCAAGCGCCAAGGCGTTGAGTTCTGTCGGCATTGTGATGGCTCTTGGGACGGCTTTCCTGTACGCGATCTATCTGCCGCTGATTCACGATGCGCAGGAACAGCTGCCTGCACTTCTGTCGTCTTTTTATATTGTGTCGGGTATTGCAGCCACGTTTCTCTTCGTGGGTCTTCTGACAGGAGAGCTCAAACTTCCGGTTAGTCCTCGCATCTGGGTATACCTGGTGTTTCTGGCGATCATTGGAACTGTGCTGGCCTTTGGAGGTCTGATGGCGGGCCTGCGAACACTCGGCCCCGTGCGAACATCGATCATCGCAACAGTCGAGCCTTTCTTTACAGCAATCCTTGGAGCGGTGGTTCTAGAGCAATCGTTGACGATTGCGGTAATCAGTGGGGGTCTTCTAATCGCAGCAGCAGTGATAATTCTGGAGCAGAGCAGCGAACGCGGTGAAGATGTCGCGGTCTAGCCTTCCACTCCTGCGGGCACTCGCCTTCTGCTGACTTCGATTACCAGGTTCTGAATATCGCTTGGGCTCACTCCCGGAATTCTTGATGCCTGAGCAAGAGTCCGTGGCTGAATTGCGCCGAGCTTCTGTCTTGCCTCGTGGGACAACGAGTTCATCTCGGAGTAAGGCAGATCGGGAGGAATTGGAAAATCTCCCATCTGCCTGATTCGATCTGCCTGAGCACGTTCACGTTCGAAGTATCCGGCGTACTTGATCTCAAGTTCGGCAGAGATCATTCCCTCGGCGGAAAATCGAGTTGTGACAGCCGCTGCATCGAAAAGTTCGAACAATGATACGCCATGACGTCGTGCAAGCTCGACGACTTTAACCGAGTGGGGAATTGGTGTCGTGCCGACAGCGATCAGCAGCGGATTGGCTGATAGCGGACCGATGCTCACAGTTGACGCTGCTTCGTGAATTTGTTGTATTTCAGTGAGCCGGCGTAGAGCGATTTCCTTTTCTGCCGGAGTGTAGAGACCGAGACGCAGTGCAATTTCGCCAAGTCTCATGAGCGCATTGTCCTGTCGCACAGTAAGACGGAATTCCGAGCGCGATGTGAAAAGTCTATACGGCTCGTCGACACCACACGTGACGAGATCGTCCGCAAGAACTCCGATGTAGGAAGTCTCTCTGCCGAGCATGAGCTCGTCTCGATTTGTTGCAGCGAGTCCAGCATTGATTCCTGCAAGCGTTCCCTGTCCCGCTGCTTCCTCATAGCCAGTTGTGCCATTGATCTGGCCGGCGAAATACAGGCCATGAATGGCTTTTACCTGCAGCGTTGGGTCGAGCTGGGTGGGGGGATAGTAGTCGTACTCGATCGCATAGCCCGCGCGATTCATCCGTACGTTTTCGAGACCGGGGATTGTCTTCAGAATCTCGAGCTGAATCTCAGCGGGAAGTGAAGTCGAAAGGCCGTTAACGTAGAGCTCTGACGTATCGTGACCTTCAGGCTCAAGGAAAAGCTGATGTCTCGCGGCGTCGGGAAATCGGACAATCTTGTCTTCAATCGATGGACAGTAGCGAGGACCTCTGGCGGTTATTGCTCCGCCATACATCGCGGATTGCCCGATGTTCTCGTGAACAATCTGCTTGGCTGGCGCATCGACATGCGCTATCCAGCATGGCAGCTGAGCAGGGTGACGATCAGCACGATCGGTGGCATTCTCGTCCCAGAAATGAGACCAGGAATAATCGAACTGTTCAATCTCGCTTTCCTGTCTCTCCATCTTGGAGAAATCCACCGAGCGACCATCGATTCGCGGCGGCGTTCCAGTCTTGAAGCGAGAGACTTCGAGTCCAGCCTTCTCTAGCTGTTCTGCCAGGTGGGTGGTGGATGACTCTCCGGCTCTTCCGCCGGCAAGGTTCGTATCAGTTCCGATGTGAATTCGTCCGCGGAGAAACGTGCCTGTCGTGATGACAACACAACGTGCGGAAAAGGCTCGTCCTTCGAGGGTTTCTATTCCGGCAACAGCACCTGTCGGGTCGAACAGAAGACGAGCGACAGTTCCCTGAATTGTCTGAATGCGATCATGTTGTTCTATGAGTGTGCGAGCGGCACGCCGGTACAGACCGCGGTCGCATTGGGCTCGCGGGGCCCAAACGGCAGGTCCTTTGCTGCGATTCAGCATCCGAAACTGAACCATCGCCATATCGGTCGCCCGGCCCATGATGCCACCAAGTGCGTCTACTTCCCGGACGACAGTACCCTTGGCAACTCCTCCGATAGCGGGGTTGCAGGACATCTGTCCGATTGTTTCGAGAGAGCTCGTAACGAGGCCCACCTGTGCACCGGTGCGCGATGCGCCAACGGCGGCTTCGGTTCCGGCATGGCCGGCGCCGACTACGATTACATCAAAGTGTGCTTCGATCGAGCGCGGATGATGGTTGGCTGGCATACATTGAAGCTAATGTTGAGACGTCAAGAATTGTCCGTGAAATAGCAAGGAGAGAGCGTGCCCCTGACCGTTCCCGCAGGACTGCCGACGATTCTAATCAGGAAAGATGTGTTCGAGCGTGCCGGCATAAATCGGCCCGAAATTGATACCATGTTCAATCTCACCGACACTGAATTTCGTGTCGAAGGCGGATTGATCGCAATTGGACCGCTTCCTTCGGATGACATGCTTGGACTCGTAGTAGCGTATTTCGAGTCACGAGGCCTTGTCTACTTCGATGAATTCTTTGAGCTAAGTGGAAACTGGCCCGAGTGGCTCCGGTTGTATGCGATGTAGCGTCTAAAGACGCGACTCGACGATCGACCAGAGCTCCACACGCGCGATCCCATTTTCAATCGAATCAATCACAACTTCAGTGCCTTCTGGAATAACTGTCGAGTCGATCGCCTCGGCCGGAAGCACGTGCTTCTTGTCCCACGCGAAGTACTCGATTTCGCCGCCGGAGTCCGGAGTGATGGTTCGCACCACCACGGCGATCTGACCATTTGTGTCTTCCTCGGCCGTCAATTGAGGCGTGGCTGGAGTTCGCAGCGCCCACTTCGCCATCAGCACAATCATGCCACTGAGTGCGACGATCCCGATAATTGCCGAGAGGGCAATTACAGCCAATATTCCGAGCCTGGTGCGGGTCGTTAGCAGATATCCGGAAGCCCCAACGCCAACAGCCAGCGCTGCGACGGTTGGCGGATTGAATACCGCAGACGGCCGGTCTGATCGCTTTCTACGCCACCGTTCCACGCCGTGCAGCATCGAGTGAACGGCGAGCGCCAGACCGGCCATGAATGTCGAAAGAAAAGCGATCTTCTGAATCATCTATTACGCACCGAGATAACGGCGGAACCATGTAATTGTTGCGGGCCACGCCTTTTGAGTTGCAGTCAGATTTGCACCGGACTGCCCACTCTGTTGACGAAGAAACCCGTGGCCAGCGCCTTCATAACTGTAGTGTGTGAAAATCTTTCCGAGGGCTTTCATGGCAGTATCTGCGGGTGGAACGGTTGCGCCGACTCGCGCATCGCTTCCTCCGTAAAGTCCAAGCACTGGTGCTTTGATTGAACCAAGGGAAGCCGTCGCAGGCGAGACGCCGTAGTAAACCACCGATGCTGCAAGCGATGGAGAATGAACTGCGTGCTCGAATGACGCTCCGCCTCCCCAACAGAAACCAACGATTCCGTATTTCTTCTGGGCCGATGGAAGGGCCATCGCATAGCTCGCAGTCGCGTCCAGATAGCGCTGGACGTCAGCCGAAGTCAAAGTGCGAATTGCAGCGGTAGCGAGATCCGAAGGAACGCTATCGGTTGCGTTGGGCAGCCCTTTCATCGTGAGCAGATCGGGAGCAATCGCTATGTAGCCTTCCTGAGCGAGCTGATCAGCCACCGCACGAATCCAGGGTGTCAGCCCATAGATCTCATGAATGATGACCACGACCGGAGCATTGTCCTTTCGCTGAGGATATACGAGCCATGCCCTGATGCTGTCGGAGCCTGACTGGTAGGTCACCCACTCGCCATGACGAGGTGAGCTGGCGAGTCGCGCACGTGCGCCTGCCGCGTCTGCTGGCAGAGATGCGTTTCCCGGAACGGATACGGTTGTGGATAGAGCAATCAAGTCGTGATCAGAGTGATCTGCTGCCCCGTTCATGCGAGTAGTCGTGCAGCCGGCAACCAACATAAAGCCCAACAGGACCAACTGACGAACGGTTCGACTGGACATCAGGACTGTCCTCCGCTGTAGATGACTGAGTCAGAGCGCATCACGTGGCTTGCAAGAAAATCACCGACTCGTTTTTCCATGTAGTACTCGGGTCGAAATGGACTCGTGCCTCCAACAAAACCTGCGTGCCCGCCATTTGGCGTGAATTCCATGTGGAGCGATGGGTTGTGTCTTGCCGTCTCGCGCACGTCATCCAGAACCTGGGACGGAAGGAACGGATCGTCAACGGCACTGAGCAAAAGCGTGTCGACACGGATCCCATGGAGCCATTTGATGGCACTCGATTTGGCATAGTAGTCGTCAGCGTCTTCAAAACCATGGAGCGGCGCTGTGATTTTGTTGTCGAAGTCACGCATTGTGCGGATCGAGGTGATATCCTCTCTGGGCACGAGATCCGGATATTGCTCGAGCTTTGCAATTGCCTTCGACTGAAGCGACTTGATGAAACTTCGCTGATACACTTTCGCGAACCCCTTGTCGATGTGATTGGCAGCCTTGCCGAGATCATAGGGGACGGAAACCGCAGCAGCAGCGCGGACCTGCGACGGAACATCATTCTCGTGTTCTCCAAGATATTTCAGCAGAACATTTCCACCCAGGGATACGCCAGCCAAAATCAAGTCCACGCCCGGGTTGGTGATGATCAGATGATCGATCGTGGATGCAAGGTCTGTCGTCTCGCCTGAGTGGTAGAACCGCCGAGCTGAATTCATGGCGTCGCCGCAGGACCGGAAAATCAGGACGACAGCGTGCCAGCCTCTATGACTCGCCTCATCGAGTAGTCCATGGATATAATGAGAGCGCAGCGAACCCTCGAGACCGTGGAGGAGAACCAGAAGTGGGGCGCCAACTCTTCCCGGAAGATGATGAAGCTCCAGGAAGTCTCCATCGGGCGTGTCGAGACGTTCGAGGCGAGTTTTCAGCGGAAACCGGGGGCGCATGAACTTGCCCCAAAGCGTTTGCAGGTTTGGTCCGGGGAGCCACCAGGCGGGAGAAAAACGAAGCTGCGTCAGAAGAAAACTCTCGGAAGCAATCAGCGTAGTCGACTGTCGAATCTACTAAGAAACATCAAATGGAAGTACAGGTTTTCGGGGTGCGAAAAAGCTCAGACACGCGGAAAGCGCTTCGCTTCTTTTCTGAGCGGCGAATCAAGACGCATTTCGTCGACCTGAATGAGAGAGCAGCATCTCTGGGTGAGCTGCGGCGCTTTGCCCAGAAATTCGGTGTCGGCGCGCTGGTTGATTCAAGTTCTGCCGTGTTTCAAGATCTTGGGTTACGACATGCGAGAATGTCGGACGATAGCTGGCTTTTCAGGCTTGTCGAGGAACCGCTTCTATTAAGAATGCCGCTCGTCAGAAACGGAACTCAGCTTACCATCGGACTCGAGGAAGCAACATGGAATGCTTGGGTCGCAGGTTGAGCAGTCAGTTGTCCTGAGGTTCAAATAACGGCTAGGTTGGATAATGCAAACTGACCCTGATTTCGGGACGTTTTTCCTTCCCGGTCCGACTGAGGTAAGGCAGGAAGTCCTGCGCGCGATGCTTAAGCCGATGATTCCTCATCGAAGTGCAGAATTCGAGGAGTTGTTTGCCCGTATCCAGGTAGGACTCAAAGATCTCTTCAAGACGGAACGGCCTGTATTTCTCGCGGCGTGTTCGGGAACCGGGATGATGGAAGCGGCGGTTCGCGCGATTCCCCCGGGGCCGATCTTGAGCCTTGTGAATGGTGCGTTTTCGGAGCGGTTCGCGCATATCGCCGAGATGTGTGGTCGTGAGGTAACCCGTTACGCGGTTCCGTGGGGAGAGGTTCACTCCCTGGACAGGTTAGAACGTTATCTAACCGACGCGAAGTTCGTTGCCGTCCTCGCTACACACTCGGAGACATCGACAGGGGCGCTCAGCCCCGTCCGACAAATATCCGATAAGGCGCATTCGAAAGGCGTGCTTTGCCTGATCGACAGCGTCAGTGGTCTGGCAGGAGCCGAGCTTCGATTCGATGAATGGAAGCTTGATTTCGTTCTCACTGGATCGCAGAAAGCGATCGCTCTCCCGCCCGGCTTGGCTTTCGCCGCAGCGTCGGAGAAGATGGTTGCGCTCGCGGCAGACTCACCGAATCGTGGGGTCTATTTCGACATCGTGGAAATGGATCGGTTTGCAAAAACGAACCAGGTCCCGGCCACGCCATCCTTTTCGCTGCTTTATGCACTGGAAGTTCAACTCGAAGCGATGCAGCGAGAGACTGTGGAAGGACGCTGGGCTCGTCATACCACCATGGCCGAGCAAATCAGCTCGTGGATCGACGCAAGTCGCTCGAGAACTGGCGCCGATTGGAAGAACATCGTCGCATCTGAGTTCAGATCGCCGACAGTGTCGACAATCCAGCTACCCGAAGGAATCGTCGGACCGGAATTTGTGCAGAAGGTTAGAAAACTCGGTATCACCGTTGGCACAGGTTACGGTAAGCTTGGCGGAACGACGTTCCGAGTTGGCCACATGGGCGATCACACTGTGTCGACACTTCAGCGTTGTCTCGATGCCTGCGAAGAGGTCATTCGCGGGTGACACAGATTTCAGTTTCAGGAGCGTTGGTACAGTTTGGCGCAACAACCCTTTTTCGCGACATCACGTTCACGGTAGCGCGTGGCGAACGTTGGGGAATAGTCGGGAGGAATGGCACCGGCAAGACGACGTTGTTCCGGCTGATCACCGGTGAGCAGGAGCCGACATCAGGGACCGTCTCAAGGCAGCCGAACCTGACGATCTCGCTTCTCGAGCAGCATCGTGATTTCGGCGATGCCGACACTGTATGGTCTGCTGCCGCCGGACAATTCGCTGATCTTCTCAAGCTCGAACAGTCATTAGCCGAGCAAAGCGTCAAGATTGGCGAGCTTGGAGAGAAATCGACGCCGGCAATGCTTGCCCGGTACGATCGAGATCTCGAAAGATTCGACCGCGAAGGCGGTTACACATTCGCGCCGAAGGTTGATGCGGTACTGCACGGACTTGGCTTCGATCCAGTCGAAGCGCGGACACGAAGCCTGACCCAGCTAAGTGGGGGTGAACGAGGGCGCCTCGGAGTGGCGCGACAGCTCGTAAGTCCTGCAGACGTTCTGCTTCTCGACGAGCCGACAAATCACCTCGATCTCGATACGACGCAGTGGCTCGAAGGCTATTTGAAGGCGACGGACAAGACGATTCTTCTCATCAGCCATGATCGTGCGTTCCTGGCAAGTGTCGTCGATCACGTGCTTCACTTCGAAGGCGATACGGCTTTCGTGTATTCCGGTGGCTACGAATCATTCGTTCGCCAGCGCGAAGAGCGGCGTCTCTCGCAACATCGCGCGTTCGAGAAGCAACGGAAATTCGTCGAGGATCAGGAAGACTATGTTCGGCGAAATCTCGCTGGGCAAAACTCGAAACAGGCCAAAGGACGTCGCAAACTTCTTGCGAGACTGCCACGACTCAGTGCGCCAATCGGTTCCGATGGAACAATGGCGCTGCGACTCGACATCGCGGATCGCGGTGGCGATCTGGTAGCAGTCGCAGATCACGTTTCGATCGGAATCGATGGACGAGTGCTGATAGAAGATTTCAGCGCATCTATCAAACGTGGCCAGATTCTTGGCTTGCTTGGCCCAAACGGCTCTGGTAAATCGACACTGCTGAGAACGCTCGTTGACGACCATGAAACTCTTGACGGTGAAATTCGTCTCGGCGGCTCGATAAAGGCGGCATACTATCGCCAGGATCTCAGTCAGGTCCCAATGGATCGGTCACTCTACGATGTGATCTCCGATCTTCGCCCGCTGTGGGAGCGTCGTCAGGTACAAGCTCACCTCGCCCGATTTGGCTTTTCAGGCGAGGAAGTACAGCGGTTTGCTGGAACTCTTTCTGGCGGCGAGCGGGCACGCGTTGCACTCGCGATGATCGTCCTCGCTCGCGCAAATCTCCTGATACTCGATGAGCCTACGAATCACCTGGACGTCGAATCGATCGAGGCCCTGGAAGACGCGATTCAGGAGTACGATGGAACTGTGCTCCTCGTCAGTCACGACAGAGAGCTGCTGCGGACACTCGTCGACCGGGTGTGGCTGCTTCACGATCGACACATAACGGACTTCGACGGAACATTCGCTGAGTGGGAGATCATCAGCAACGAGCGCGCACACGCGGCTGCTGTCAATGCTTCCGAAGAAGAATCACTCCGACGGGTACACGAGAAGCAGAAAACGAAACGCCGGGAAGATGACAAAGGGCGTACGCGCGACGCCGCACGATCTGCAAAACAAAAGGCTGAGGCCACAGAAAAGGCAGTCGAACAGCTCGAAACGAAAATCGCTGACCTGACCGCAAGTCTAGCCGATCCCGGTCTCTACACCACGACTGACGGAAAGAGAAAAGCGAGGCTCGGCGGAAAAGAGCTCGAGCAGCTCAAGAAGAAACTCGATGACGCTTTGGAGGAGTGGACGAAAGCCACCGAGGAAGCGGACAGACAGACGGTCGGGGCGCGCTAGAACTCGCCGATAAACCCGATCTCTGGCTCCAGTCTCACGTTGAACTTCTCTTCAACAGCCTCCTGCGCAATCGTAATGAGCTCACGAACATCTTTTGCTGTTGCGCCGCCGAGGTTGACCATGATGTTCGCGTGGATGTGGGAGATCTGAGCGTTTCCGTGCCGGAAACCTTTCAGGTCACACTGGTCAATGAGGCGACCAGCACCCATTCCTTCGATCTTCTTGAAAATCGATCCGGCGCTCGGATGGAACTGCAGCCACGGATGACGCGCACCTCGCCAGCTCAGATTCTCCTGCATCACCTTATGCATTGCGGCTGTATCGCCCCGCTGCAGCTGAAAGGTCACAGCAAGCGCAACGTCGCGCCGTCTGTGCAGGATGCTGGTGTCATAGCCGAACTTCATGTAGTCGCTGTCGACGGTTTTGCGCTCACCCTCTTCCGAAAGGATCTCGCAGGAAGAGAAAACGTCCGCGATGAACATCGTGCGTTTACGTTCGGGCTCTGGCTCCAGAAAGTGGAGGTTTTGCCAAACCGCACCGCCTACCGTGCTCGGTATTCCAACATAGTGCTCAAGTCCGGACCAGCCTCTCTCGACAGCTTCCGGAATCAGGTCAGCCATAATGGCCCCACTCTCGACCCAGAGGCGGCCATCGTCGTAGAAGGTGAAGTGACTGGCGTGATTTCTGATAACCAGTCCTCGAAACCCGCGGTCGCCAACAAGAATGTTTGCGCCGAGGCCAAGGACGAAGTATGGAACAGAGTATTCTCGAGCCAAGAGGACCGCAGACGCAAGATCATCGGCCGTGACCGTCGAATAGAAAAGATCGGCCGGACCACCAATACGGAACGTGGTGTATGGAGCTATGGGCTCGTCATGCCTCAGCTGTGACTGATTCAACTGCTGGGCTAATTTTGCGTAAGCGTCAATCATCGAGGTTTTTGTTGACCAACATGCCACAAAGAAATCGCAGTATTGCCCGGCTCGCTACCTTCGCCGTCACACTGGCGCTTGTACTTGCTCCAGCCATTGTGTCAGCTCAACGCGCCGAGCTCGAGAAAATCATCAAACGGAAAGTACTTCCAAATGGTCTCGAAGTGATTGTCGTCGAGAACCATGGAGTACCCTTGGCAACCGTCGAGGTCGACGTAAAGAACGGCTCGTTCACACAAAGTCCGGAATTCGCCGGCCTGGCGCACATGTACGAGCACATGTTCTTTCGGTCGAACGCTCAGTACCCGGAGTCTGAATCGTTTGTCGGCAAAGCAGGAGACCTGGGCGCCGTTTTCAACGGAACCACGGCCGAGGAACGGGTCAACTATTACCTGACGGTTTCTGCCGACAGTGTCGATGCCGGCATCCGGTTTCTCACCGCCGCGTTGACAGCTCCCTTGTTTCGCCAGGACGAGCTGGAAAGGGAACGACAAGTTGTAATTGGCGAATACGATCGAAACGAATCGAGTCCATTCTTCCGTCTCAACAAGGAAATGGACATGCTGCTTTATCCGGGAAACTTCAGCCGGAAAAACGTGATCGGAGACAGGCAGGTAATTCTTACGACCACGCCGGAGAAGATGCGCACGATTCAGCGAAAGTATTATGTGCCGAACAATTCGGTGCTCATCGTGTCGGGCGACGTCAATCCCGAGAAAG
Source organism: Gemmatimonadaceae bacterium (assembly GCA_017881685.1). Taxonomy (GTDB): domain Bacteria; phylum Gemmatimonadota; class Gemmatimonadetes; order Gemmatimonadales; family Gemmatimonadaceae; genus UBA4720. Next base: position 52,956 of record JADGQR010000060.1, on the reverse strand, counting down.
TATTTGCGATTGCACAACGCGAGCTAGGAAGCTGGAAGAAGAGTGCGGATCCGTTTGTTGCCGATCCGATACCGGTCATTCCAGCCTTGACGAAAAATCAGGGTGTTATCGTCGAAGCCGGAGTTGGGGCCGTGACCGTATTCGTGCAGTGGCAGGGCCCCAGCGTCGGAGCAGATCCGAAGTCGACCTATGCAGCAGACGTGTTCTCGGATGTTCTAAACGATCCCGGGTCAAAATTTCAGCAGAGGCTCGTCGACAGCGGGCTCTGGCAGAGCATGGGAGTGAATTACTACACGCTCAATCATGTCGGCCCAATCACGATCAGCGGGCAGACATCACCGCAGAATCTGCGTAAGGCAATCGCTGCACTGGATGCCGAGATCAAGAAGTTCAACGATCCAGGATACCTTGACACTGGAGAGCTCGAGGCTGTCAAAGCTCACCGGGCGGTCACGTCCGCTTTTGATAGAGAGCGGGCCTCGGGATTCGCACATACGCTCGGCTTCTGGTGGAGCGTTGCCAGTCTCGAGTACTACATGGGTTACGTAGACAATATGGCACAGCAGACAACCGCGGAGCTTCGAGCGTACGCGACTAAATACATAGTCGGCAAGCCGCACATCACAGGTGTTCTGATTGACCCGGCTTCTCGCCAGCAGCTAAGTCTTACGACGCAGGAACTTGCCAATGGAGGCAGCGAATGATGCTGCTCTCAATTGCGCTCGCCCTTACCAAGCTCACCAACAGCTTCGATGTTGACGGAGTGAAGGTCATTCTTCGTCAAAGCAACGCCAATAATGTCGTTGCGGCGAACCTTTACCTCCTTGGTGGTGCAAGGCAGATAACCGCGGCCAACGCTGGTATAGAGCCCTTTCTTCTCGAGGTTTCTGATCGCGGCACGGCGAAGTATCCAAAGGCGGTCCTTCGCAGGAAGATGTCGCGCCTCGGCAGCGAGATCAGCACTGAGCCTTCGGACGACTGGACCATGTTCGGCGTGCATGCAACGACCGAAGTCCTCGATTCAACCTGGGCGATCTTCGCTGACCGTGTAATGCAGCCGACTCTCGATCCCGAAGACATCGCTCTTGTGAAGACGCAGTTCATTTCCGGTATTCGACAGCGCAGAGATGATCCGGATGCACTGGCCGAGTATCTGGCCGACAGCATTGTGTCTGCCGGACATCCTTATGGAATACCGGTGACTGGAACCGAGACATCGATTTCATCGCTGGATGCCAAAGCTCTTCGCGATTATCAGGCGACGCAATTCGTGAAATCGAGACTGCTTCTGGTCATTGTCGGCGACGTCGACCGCGCTCATGTGGAGCGACTGGTGCGGAGCACTCTGGCGAAACTCCCGCAGGGCAGCTACACGTGGACCGCACCGCCAAGACTTCCTGAAAAAGCACCAGCAGTTGTGATGGAACAACGCAACCTGCCGACCAACTATATCGTTGGGTACTACAGCGGCCCTCTCGCCAACAGTGAGGACTATCAGGCGCTGAGAATCGCTACGTCAGTACTCACCGGCAGAATGTTCTCGGAAATTCGCACACGTGAGAATCTCACTTATGATGTGCACGCACCTTTTGTCGACCGGGCTGCGACTGCGGGTGGATTGTACGTGACGACGGTCGCGCCAGATACAACGCTCAAGCTGATGCACAGTGCTGTGCGCGAGCTTCAGGATGGGCTACTGGATCAGGACGGTCTTGGAAGACTGGAGCAGCAGTTTCTCACCGAGTATTTCCTCGACAACGAAACCAATGACGCGCAAGCAGATTTTCTTGCGCGGTCTGAGCTATATCGCGGCGACTACCGGGCCGCAGACAAGTTTGTGGAAGAGTTGAAGAGCGTCACACCGGAAGCGGTCCAACGGGTTGCAAGGAAGTACATGAAAGGAATGCAGTTCGCCTATGTTGGAGACCCGAGTCAGGTACACAAGGCGCTGTTGACCTCTTTCTGACCGGCGCGATGAGCAAGGCCAGGGTGGGAAGCGGGTTATCGCTCTCCCGCCCTTCTTGCGAGCACGTCTCTTATATCCTGCAATCCAATGCCTGTCGCACGTACGGCAACGAGTATGTGATAAAAGACATCAGCGGCTTCTTCGGCAATCCTTTCACGATCGTTATCCGCGATTGCCGTGATCAGCTCGGCTGATTCCTCTCCAATCTTCTTCAGTCTGAGATTGCGATCAGAAAGAAGTTTGTGCGTGTAGCTCTTTGTTGTGTTTCCGGCGGCCAACGACTCGGCGCGCGCAAGGATTGTCTGATCGAGCGCGGCAAGAGTGTCGGGTTGCAATGCAGGATCTCCGAAGCACGACTGAGACAGCGTGTGACAGGCAGGTCCAGCCGGGATAACACGCGCCAGCACCGCATCCCCATCACAATCGGGCGTGAGAGAAACAACTCGCTGCACGTTTCCGCTCGTTTCTCCCTTGTGCCAAAGCCCTCGTGTACGCGACCGGAAATGCAGTTCTCCCGAGTCGAGAGTCTTTTGAAGAGCTTCGCGATCTGCATGGGCAAGCATGAGTACGGTACCCGATGTTGCGTCCTGCACTATGACGGTTACAAGTCCGGCCGACTTTGTGAAGTCCAGCGCATCAAGATCAAGTGTTGTCATCGGTCGTCCAGGGAGATGCGGCTGGGAATGAGTATTTCTCGAACTGATTCGCCTAGCGCTGCGTTGGTGGCAATGGCGCTCCCACCCAACGCTGTGTACGTACCGGCGAAGTCCGTCAGCACACCACCAGCTTCACTGATGATCGGGAGAAAAGCAGCGATATCCCAGGACGAGAGAATCGGATCGGCCATTACCTCGGCGCGTCCGGTTGCGACCATCAGATAACCAAAACAATCGCCCCACGTGCGACTCGCTTTCGCCGTCTTCTGCAACTTCTCCCATCGGCTGTTGACGACATCATCGCTGGAGAATGGTGACGCCGATGTCAGTATTACGGCATTCGTGATATCTGCTTCTTTCGACACGTAAGTGCGGGAATCATTCCACCAGCATCCACAATCCGTTGCAGCTGCGATCATCTCTGATACCGCAGGAAAGAATGCCGCTCCGGCAATGACCTGATCATTCTCGACAACTGCAACGAGCGATCCCCATAGCGGTACTTCTCGCACGAAGGATTTCGTTCCATCAATTGGGTCGATGATCCAGGTTCGTTTCGCGCCTTCGCGCACGAGAGGAAATTCTTCGCCAACGAGACCATCATCAGGAAACCTTTCTTCTATCCACTGTCGGGCCGCCTGCTCCGCTGTGCGATCCGCTATCGTGACAGGCGTTCCATCAGCCTTAGTCTCGATCGTGACTTGCCGCCGGTAATACTGATGAGCAATGCCGCCAGTGAGACGGGCAAGATCACTGACAGCCTGCAGATACGTCGAAGTGCTCATGCGACGTTCCTCGCACGCAGGCCGGCATCTTCAAGCTGTCGCTTGATCTCCTGCACGGTGACCTGGCCGTCATGGAGAATGCCTGCCACCAACGCCGCATCAGCATGTCCCGCGCTGAGAACCTCAACTATATCTGACGGACTGCCAGCGCCTCCAGACGCGACAACAGGCACGGGTACAGCGTCAGCAACGAGGCGTGTCAGCTCGACATCGTAACCGTCACGAGTACCATCTCTATCGATGCTCGTCAGTAGAATTTCCCCCGCACCACGATTGACGCACTCGACAGCCCAGCTGATCGGCTCGAGGTTGGTCTTGTTTCGTCCGCCCTGAGTGTAAACGCGCCAGCCTTCCCCTTCTCTTCGCGCATCAATACTGGCAACGACACACTGAGCGCCATATCGCTCTGCAGATTCAGTGAGCACATCGGGATTCGTCACGGCTGCCGAATTGATGCTGACCTTGTCGGCTCCAGCGCGAAGAGAATTGCCGACATCGGCTACGGTTCGAATACCGCCGCCGATAGTCAACGGAATGAACAGACCCTCAGCAGTGCGCCGAGCAACGTCGAGAAGCGTTGCCCGTTTCTCATGGCTTGCCGAGATGTCTAGAAATACAATCTCGTCGGCACCCTCGGCTTCGTAACGCATCGCGAGCTCGACCGGATCACCAATATCGCGGAGGGATTCAAACTCCACGCCCTTTACAACTCGTCCACCTGCGACGTCGAGACAGACAACTATGCGACGAGAAAGCATCAGACAGCATCCAGTGTAACACTGCCCTTTGTGCTGAAAACTGCGTCCGTCTCGACGAGTGCCTGCCGGATCGCGAAGCCAAGAGCCTTGAATGCCGCTTCGACGATGTGATGTCGGTCGGTACCACGCAGCACCCGGATGTGAAGTGTCATCTTCGCATTGTCAGCGAATGATCGCATCCAGTGTTCATACAACGAGCTTGGCAAAGGCCCGCGATAGTACGGACGGCCACCAGCGTCGATCGTGACCTCCACCAGAGCCTCGTCCATTGGGACAGTGCTTGCTCCATAGCGCGCGCACTTTGTCGGCAGAACTCTCGCAAACGATTCACCGAGCGCAATCGCGACGTCTTCGATAGTGTGGTGCTTCAGATCTCCGGTTGCAGATATCTCCATGTCCATGCCGGAGTAGCGCGCGAGTGCGCTCATCATGTGGTCGAGGAACAGAACGCCGGTCGAAATCTTTGCGATTCCCGTTCCCACACCAAGGACAACCCTCACAGTCGTTTCCGAAGTACGTCGTTCGATCTTCGTCATATATAGAATTCCTCTGCAGCGGCTCGCGAGTCGAGAGTACCAGTATAGATCGCCATCCCAACTATTGCGGCCGCAACGCCTTCATCGGCAAGCGAATGAAGGTCATTCATACCACGGATTCCGCCCGAGCTGTAGATCGGATGTTCAGACGCTCTCACAACGTCTTCCATCAATGAAATATCCGGTCCCTGGAGCTGCCCTTCCTTATGTACAGCGGTTACCAGGACACCGGCGAGCGGCAAATCGTTTAGCTCTTCGACCAGATCGACGACGTTGCGCGAAGAAGTGCGCGTCCATCCCCTGGTGACGACACTGCGCTCCTTTGTGTCAGCGGCGATGACAATGGTTCCGGGAAAGCGAGTTGCAATATCCTCCAGCCATCCGCGTTCCTCGATTGCGCGCGTGCCGACAACTACACGTGCTGCTCCTTCGCGAAGGAGATCCTCAATCTGACCCTCGTCGCGAATGCCTCCGCCAACCTGAACTTCGCAGCTGACTGACCTCAGAATCGATGAGACGACGTCCGCATTCGAGCCAGTTCGCATCGCTGCATCCAGATCCACTACGTGGATGCTACGAAAGCCTTCGGATTCCCACTTCCGTGCGATCGACACCGGATCGTCGAGTCGGACCATTTCCTTTTCGAACGAGCCGCCGACGAGCTGAACGCAGCATCCATCGCGGAGATCGACAGCAGGTATGACAATCACCGTTTCAACCGCCGGAGAAAAGCGTCGATAAAAGCAATTCCAAGAGTCGAGCTCTTCTCAGGATGGAACTGCACTCCGACGACGTTCTGTGTCTCGACAGACGCGACGAATCGATCTCCTTCGTGTGTAGCCCATGCACGAATGGAAGTCAGGTCGGAAGGCTCGCATACGAAGCTGTTGGCGAAATACGCCGTGCGCAAATCAGAGGCTTCGAATAATTCGCCCTGTGTTTCCTCGAGATCGTTCCAGCCGATCTGCGGCACGCGTCGCCCTTCCAGCCGACGAACTCGACCTGAAAAGATTCCAATTCCCTCGCCTTCGCCCTCTTCACTGATATCAAAGAGGAGCTGCATGCCGAGGCAGATGCCAAGACAGGGGAAGCCGGTGGAGAGCGCTTCTCGAATCGGAACGATGTAAGGCGCAAGCGATTGGGCAGCAAGTGAAAACGCGCCGACTCCAGGAAGAATGAGCGCATCGCTCGCCAACGCCCGTTCTGCATCGGTTTCTATCGCGACGTTCGTGCCTGCTCTGCTCAGGGCCTTTGCCAGAGAGTGAAGGTTGCCGGCTCCGTAGTCCAGAATTGCGACTTTCATCTGTCAGGGGGCCTCGAGTGAAGCCAGACATTTTTCCATCATTTCCCAGGGTCCGATCGTGATTCGGAGAGCTCCACCAATTCCGGCAAGATTTGCAAAGGTCCGAACGCCAATCCCTGCTTCGAGCATTCTCTTCGCAGCTTCGGCTGGATTCGCTACCGGAACCAGCACGAAGTTGGCATCGCTGGTCAGCGGGTTGTAACCAAGAGAGCTGAGTCGAGATACAAACCGCGATCGAATGCTCAGCGTTTCAGACACGATTTGTTCGATCCATGGCAGATCGTTCTCGAGTGCCGCAATTGCAGCGGCAGACGAAAGTGCTCCCACCTTATATGGTCCACGTGATTTCTCTACCTCCCCGACAAGCACGGGGTTGCCAATTGCATATCCGATCCGCAATCCCGCCATTCCGAACGCCTTCGACATCGTTCGTGTGATCAGGACGTTGGCATAGCGTGAAACCAGAGGTAGCAGCGATGTGCTTGAATATTCGGCGTAAGCCTGGTCGACAATCACAAGTCCGCTGAATGCTATTGCAATCGCTTCGATCCTCTCAACGCTTGCATTCATTCCAGTTGGATTGTTCGGAGAGCAGATGTAAATCACATCAGGCCGGCCGGACAGAAGTGAATCGACTGAGATGTCGCCCTCAGCATCAAAGGAAGAGGTTGAGACACTCAGTCCGTTGATGCGGGCAAGAACTGGAATCATGCTGAATGTCGGATCGCAGCATGCTAGACTTCCGCCAGGATTTCCGAAAGCGCGTATTGCAGCGTCGAGAACATCGTCCGATCCGCAGCCTGTTACTATCATCGACGTCTCGACACCAACATGTCGCGCCAATGATGCCTTCAGCTCGGCTGCATAGGCCGATGGATATCTGGTGACCTCTGCAAACTGGAAGTTCTCGAGCGCCAGCGCTGCCGATGGAGGCATGCCCCAGAGATTCGTGTTATCGCTGAGGTCGATTGCGCACGGACCGACGACACCGTCATAAACCGAAAGCGCCTCGAACCCCGAGCGCGGTGTCGGTTGCCCAATTATGGACTCTCGTCTCATTGCGAGCCCTTTGCCCACGCGGCCGCAGCAGCTCCGTGTGCATAAAGTCCCTCGGCGTTCGCGAAAGCTGATACGTCATTCGCCATAGCAGCAGCTGCATCGGTGGTGACGCTTTGGAATGTTGTCCAGCGCATAAAGTCGAGTGTCGATAGTCCCGAATACGAGCGCGCAAGACCGCCGGTTGGAAGAACGTGATTTGCGCCTGTCATGTAATCGCCGAAAGAAACCGAGCTGCTTTCTCCAAGGAACACCGTGCCCGCGTTTCGAATCCTGTCGAAAATCTCTTCAGGATTTGAGGTCGCAACCAGAAGATGCTCCGGAGCAAAGGCATTGGAGATCGATATTGCCTCGTCGCGTGAAGCTGCGCTAACCACACCACCTCGGCTTGAAAGTGATGCAGCGATGATCTCGCTGCGGCGAGCTGAGGGTACCTTTGAAGAAATCGCAGACTCAATCTCACGTGCTGTGGTGTCACCAATTGCAACAACGATTACGATTGCCTCTGGATCGTGCTCCGCCTGCGCCAGAACCTCGCGCACGACTGAGTCGACATTCGCGGTTTCGTCCGCGATCAGAAGTAACTCGCTTGGTCCTGCCGGCGAGTCGAATGCGGCGGCGGTTGCTAGCTGAAGCTTCGCCTCAGCTACGTAAGCATTTCCAGGTCCGACAACCTTGTTCGTTCGGGGAATCGTTTCGGTTCCCATACACATGGCGGCGATCGCTCCTGCGCCGCCAACTGCGAAAACCCGATCAACACCTGCGATCTGTGCGGCTGCCAGAATTGAATCAGCGGGAATTCCACTGGACGTTGGAGGGGAGCATAGGATGATTTCCGCGACGCCTGCGACCTTAGCCGGTATGGTCCCCATCAGTACGCTGCTCGGATAGGCGGCCCGGCCTCCGGGAGCATAAACACCAACGCGTTCGAACGGGTCAGGCCGACGCCCAAGTCTCACACCCGGTTCGATAATTATCGAACCGGCACTTGGACGCTGGGATTCGTGAAAGGCTCTGATATTCCGGGCTGATCGCTCCATTGCCCTCCGCAGATCTGCTGGAAGGCTCTCAAGTGCCTCGACCATCCGAATGTGAGGAACCTCGATGTCGGTGAGTGCTACCTGGTCCAGCTCGCTAGCCAGCTCTCGCAATGCCTGGTCTCCGTCCTTCCTGACCCTGGCGATGATCGCCGATACGACTGCGCCAACCGACGAGCCGGAATTCGACGTTCTATCGACGATGAGCGCCTTGTCGTCGGTCGACAGTTCGGCAAATGGCCCGACAAACCTGAAGACTCGGTCGCTGGTCATGGCATCAGCCTTTCGATCTTCGTTACGAGAATCCCCTCGGCGCCAAGCGTCTTTAGGGATGCGATGGTGCGGTAGATCGAGTCCGCCGGTACTACGGCGTGGACTGCTACGTAAAGACCGCCGTTGAGTATGTCGATGACGGTGGGACCGTTCAGCCCCGGAAGGATGTCCTTAACACGGTCGAGTCGCGCCCGCGGGACGTTAGCCATTAGATAGCGCTTACCGCGGGCGTGGATAACAGAGTCGAGCGCCATGACAAGCTCGTCAAGCGCGGTCTGCTTCGCCGAGTTGCCCGACGTCGTGATTGTGGGAGACGAGAACAAACGGGCCGTCGATTCCATCAGGGTCGTGACTTCACGGAGGCCGTTGGTCCGGAGCGTCGACCCCGTGGAGACGATATCGACGATCATATCGGCGATTCCCAGATGAGGAGCAATCTCGGCCGCTCCGGACACGGGTACGAGCGTTACGCTCTTCTTGTTCGACTCAAAGAATTTCCGGGCAATGGCTGGAAATGCTGTCGCTACTCGTGAGCCTTCCTGAATGTCTTCCACGCTGTGGACCGCACTGTCTTCGCGTGCTGCGAGTACGAGCCGGCAACGGCCAAAACCGAGATCGAGTTTCTCTTCGAGGTTCCTGCCGGATTCGGTGACGAGATCCAATCCGGTAATTCCAGCGTCAGCCGCGTCATCGGCAACAAATTCCGGAATATCCTGAGCGCGAACGAAGATCGCCTCGAACTCGCCTCCGAGAGAGGCGGTCAGGGCTCGAAGGCCGGCCGTCCGGACTTCGAGGCCGGCCTGATTGAACAGACCGCGAGCGTCTTCAGAAAGTCGGCCTTTGTTGGGTAGTGCGATGCGAAGCATGAGAGTAGGTGTGGTGGAAAACAAAAAAGCCCATCCAGAAAGGACGGGCTACAGTCGGCGGCGTAGTAACGGATTAACCGTTCATCAAGGCGTGCGCGATCTGCTCCGTCCGCTTGTGGCGTGGAGATGGTTCGCGTGGTGATGATGAACGGATAGGCGCGTCATTATCCTTTTAATGTAATCGAGGCGTTATTCAAACGGGAGCGGCACGATTCCTGTTGCAGTTCGGGCATTCACAATTGATTCCAGAAAGCTTTGTGAATAAATTCACAATTTATCGCGAGGGCCCTCGCGAAGATCTCAAAACCCAAGTAGCAACTAGTACGGCAATGGAGGCCTCTAGGAAAATGCGTTTTTACGGAATTGCGCTCGCGGCGAGCGCGGTTGTACTCGGCGCGTGCGCCGGCGGTGACAAGGGTGCAGCTGATACGACTGCAGTCGCTGTCGACACATCTGCTGCTCCAGCAACAGCGGCAGCACCTGCAGCAGCCACCCCGGCTCCGGCCGCAGGTTCTGCAGTGATGGCTCCGATCACTGGCAAGACGGTTGAAGTGAAGATGATCGGCGATGCACAGGGATATCGCTTCGACCCAGCAAACATCACGATCAAGGCCGGCGACGGCATCAAGTTCACGGTTGTCAGCGGTGGCCCGCACAACGTTGCGTTTGACCCGGCAACGCTTCCTGCCGGTGTCCAGGCTCAGCTCGATGCCAACATGTCGGAGAAGATGGGACAGCTCTCGAGCGCTCTGAAAACGAACGCCGGAGAATCCGTCACGGTTTCCTTCGCCAACATCAAGCCCGGCACGTACCCCTTCCACTGCACGCCGCACCTCGCGCTCGGCATGAAGGGAGTGATCACGGTTCAGTAAGTTCTGACCGCGAAAGAAAACGGGAGCATCGACAGATGCTCCCGTTTTTGTTCCCAGTCTATCCGGAATCGAGTTTCGCATCTCCGGCATCGAGCAGCCGACGAAAGCTTGTCAGGGCCGAGGCTCTTACTTTGCATATAGATGAGAAAGGCCATGTAACGAGTGTGCCTCCTGTGGAGAGAACTGGTATACCATTCATATCTGATGTGCACCCTCATCGTTAGCGTGAAGGCGTCGTGACGAAGAGACCATTTGGCGCCACCAGCTATTGGTGGATGGCGGCCCGCTCCCGCAATGCATCGCGACGATTCGCGGTGATGGGCATTGTGGGTGGCCTGGTATTCATCGCGGCCCTCATGGCGTTCGTTCTGGTGCCGCGTCAAGCAACGCGCGCTGCAGTGAATGTCACCGCCCGTTTGGAAGAACGGCCCGATTCAACGCGCATAGTTGCGCTTCGAGATCGAGCTGCCGCGGGCATCTCGGCCGCAGACTCTGGACTCGCAACAGCGCGGCGCACAATTGCGCCGCCAGCCGCCGCCGCAGCAGATACGTTTTCCCCTCAGGCTGTCGCTCAGCGTCAGGCATTGTCAGTGCAGCTTGCCACGCTCAACAGGCTGATCGATCGCGCAGAAAATGCGCCGCTTCCTTCGTCGTACCGTGCACTTGCAACAGCCCCGGAAGTCTTATCCGAGCCTGGTGTCCAACCCTTGCTCGACTCACTTTCGGATATCGAAAAAGAACGAGACGCGTTCGGTCCCGTCGGCGGAGTTGATCCTGTGTATGTTGCTCTCACATCGAGAGCTACTGCGATCGGCCGCTCGATTCAGGCAATTGCCGAAGCGAAGCGAACCTCAGTTCGTTCACAGCTTGCCCTTCTTCGTCCACCTCCGGCTGCGGTATCCATACAGGCAAACGTCGATACCACCAGATACCTCGCCGATCGGCTGGCGAGTCAACGTGTCTACACCGGAGCAATCCAGTCACTCGCGCAGATTCGGGCGACTGACGCCCGAATCGATCGTGAATCATCACGGGCAAGAGATCTGGCGAATGTCGGTGCTCCGCCGCTGGCAATGCTGGCTGCCGCACTAGTGCTTGCCTTGTCGCTGGGATTCGCTGCTTCGTTCATTTACGAGCTCAGGCGGCCGACCATTGCGGATCCAAGAGAAGCCGAACAAGTGACCGGTGTCCGTGTTTTGAGTGTGATTGAACCAAAGGCGGTGATGGCTGAAAGAAGCCGGCGACAGGCAGATGTGTCAGGACTGCCCTTAATTGATGTGGTGTCGGAGAGCTATCGCCGGCTTTATCTGCACTTGGCGGCTACTGAGGCCAATGTTCCGATTGTGACAGTGGTGGGCGACGATGCGGCTATTGTCGCGACAGTGGCGTCAAATATCGCCGCTGCAGCCGCTTATGAGGCTCGAAGCACTCTGCTCGTAGATGTTGACTCGGTGACCTCGACGATCGCAAACGTGTTCCGAATCAGGCCTCATCCGGGCCTGTCGGACATCATTTCCGAGCGTGCGGACTGGCCGGAGGCGATCACACAGGCCGTCATCGGCCGAGACCGCATGCTTGATGTTCTGCCGAGCGGGACCACCAGGAACCCGACGCCATCGCCGGAAGTGGTCGAGAGAATCCGGGGCGACTTCGCAAGAATGGAACGCCGTTACGATTTGATCGTCATCGCGGCCCCAACAGCATATATCCTTCATGGAAAGGCGAGCATCATCCCGGGTCCTGACGTAGTTTTGTGCGCAAGAGTGGCGCACACACGAATCGTGCAGCTTCGCAGCACAGTAGAACGACTGCGTATGCTCGATCTGCGGATTCACGGCCTGGTTCTCTGGGACGATGACGCTCCGGTTATCGAGGCTCAGGATGAATCGGAACCGCCTGGTCGCAACAATATCAGAGATCGCGATCTGGTTGCAGCTCGCTGAGGGCTAAATGGCGGAAGTAACAATCGATCTTCGGGGAATGCCTCTGGCCGAGGCATATGAAGAACTAGAGGTTCAAACTCGGGCTGTGCTCGAGGGAATCGACGATGATATTGCGGCAATGGCCACGATGAGTTCGCTCGTTCATCAGGCCTTTGGTCACTTGTGGACTGGATTCTACCGAGTGGTCGAGCCTGGCAGCTTACTTCGCGTCGGACCGTATCAAGGCACGCTAGGCTGTCTCGAGATTCAGTTTGGGCGTGGTGTTTGTGGGACAGCGGCGCAGATGAGAGAGACGCAGATAGTAGATGACGTCATGACTTTCCCGGGTCATATCACTTGCGATGCGCGGTCCCGGTCGGAAATCGTGGTTCCAGTTTTCGGTCGCGACGATGATCTGATTGCCGTGCTCGATATTGATTCCGAACGCGTCGGAACATTCTCGACAGAGGACAAGGCCGGTCTCGAAAAGCTCGTCGAATGGTTCAGGAGGGCAGCCTGAAGCTCGTGCATGGATATTCAGATTCAATAAATCATGCTTTCGCATTTGCAGCGAAGCATCATGACCGGCAAGTAAGAAAAGGGACGAAGCTCCCCTACCTCACACATCCCGCGAATATCGCGGTGATTTTGAGCAGATACGGCCAGGACGATGAGACTGTCGTTGCAGGAATTCTTCACGATGTCGTTGAGGACTGTGTTCGCGACGGCTACACGCGCGAGATGCTTGAGCAGCGAATCGGGGAAAAATTCGGAGACGGAGTGCTCAAGACGGTTCTGGCTGTGACAAATCGTCGCGTCGATGACGACGGAGTGGAATTGTCGTCCGAGGAGCGTAAGATCGATTATCTGGAACGGCTTGCTGACGCGAACGATGCGGCTCGCTGGGTTTGTGCTGCGGACAAGGTGCACAACGCCAACAGCATTCTATCGGATCTTCGGAGAACGGGCGATCCCGACTCGGTGTGGTCACGTTTTAACGTCGGCAAATCAGGTACGCTCAAGTGGTACCGCGACGTACTCGCGCGACTTCGTGAAGTCGGATTCAACGAGCCAATACTGGACGAGCTCGAGGAAGCTGTATCAGGTCTGGAGAAAGAGAGCTAGGCCAGAGCCGGCCGCTTATCAAGCGAATAGTTCTGCTCGACGTACTCCTCGAGAAGCTGGAGAAACTCCGGGACGATACTGTCGCCCTTCAATGTCAGCTTGAGCTTGCCGTCCACATAAACCGGCGCTTTCGGCTCTTCGAATGTGCCCGGCAATGAGATGCCGATGTTGGCATGTTTCGATTCTCCCGGTCCGTTCACTACGCAGCCCATCACGGCTACCTTGAGATCCGTCACGCCGGGATACTTCTCGCGCCACACGGGCATCTGTTCTCGCAGATAAGTCTGGATGTCTTCTGCCATGTGCTGGAAAAACGTCGAAGTAGTTCTACCGCACCCGGGACAAGCTGTGACCTGAGGGTTGAAACGACGCAGCTCAAGTGACTGAAGAATTTGCTGAGCGATTTGAACTTCTTCCGTGCGATCGCCGTTCGGCTTGGGCGTCAGGGAGACGCGAATCGTGTCGCCAATTCCTTCGGCAAGCAGAATTGCCAGAGCCGCAGCGCTGGAAACGATGCCTTTGCTTCCCATGCCCGCTTCGGTGAGTCCGAGGTGCAGCGGATAATTGCAACGTGATGCCAGCCGGCGATAAACCTCGACGAGATCAGGGACTCCCGACACCTTTGCGGAAATGATGATCGCGTTGTGTGGTACTCCGCATTCTTCGGCGAGCGAAGCCGATCTCAGTGCGCTCTCGAGCATCGCTTCCATATAGACATCCCTCGCTTCCCGGGGCTCCGAAAGGCGAGAGTTTGCATCCATCATCTGCGTGAGAAGATCCTGGTCCAGTGATCCCCAGTTCACGCCAATGCGAACAGGCTTCGCATTCTCCGCGGCGATCCGGGCGATAATGCTGAAGTTTTCATCCCGGCGCTTGCTGCCGACGTTACCGGGATTGATGCGATACTTTGCAAGAGTTCGGGCACATTTCGGAAACGCGGCGAGAAGCAGGTGTCCGTTGTAGTGAAAGTCGCCAATCAGCGGGACGGTCACGCCGAGGTCCAGGACGCGTCGAGCAATCTCCGGTACTGCAGCGGCTGCGTCCTCGTTGTTGACAGTAATCCGGACAAGCTGGGAGCCCGCGTTGGCCAACGCAGCAACCTGAGTCGCAGTCGATGCGGCATCGGCGGTGTCTGTGTTGGTCATCGATTGAACGACGACCGGCTGAGACGATCCAATTGGAACGCCGCCAACGAGCGCGGTGACTGTGTTTCTTCGAGGTGTAAAAGTCACTGGTTATCTTAGAGGCACTTGATAAAGCTAATCCTGTAGTCCGCAGCACGCAGTTGCTCTAGACTTCCCTGCTCTTCTTCGATAAAAAAACAATACGGAGCTTAGAAATGGCGGACACACCGGCGCCGAGCGCGCCTTCGTGGAGACGGAGGCACTGGCGACTAATTACCCTGCTTCTCGTGATCATAGTTCCAATCGCAGTGTTCTCGCTCTGGGCGTGGGCAACTTTGAGCTATCCATACTCGACTGGCGAGCGCGCAGGTTACGCGCAGAAGCTTTCGCAGAAAGGTTGGCTGTGCAAGACGTGGGAAGGTGAGCTGGCGATGGCTAATCTGCCTGGTGCGATGCCTGAGATTTTCAAGTTCAGCGTTCGCAATGATTCCATCGCTCACGTTCTCGAGCGCAATCTTGGAAAGCGGATGTCAATCTCGTACGCGCAGCACAAGGGAGTGCCGACGACGTGCTTCGGAGAAACCGAGTACTATATCACAAATGTGCGTCTCGTTGAGCCTTGAACAATTTTCTATTGTCCGCATTTCCTGATGGTTGTATACTAGCGCGCAAGTAACCCGGCCTTGGGAGCCCCGTCAGGGATCCTCGAGAGCTTTTCACTAGGCGAAAGTCCACCAGTGGGCGCGCCACCCCGTTGTCTCGGAATCGGAGATTTTCCGCAGCCGAGATTCTCTACCAGGAGCAGGAATGCGTACGACCGGCAAGGTAAAGTGGTTCAACGATGCAAAGGGTTTTGGCTTCATCACCCCTGACAATGGCCAGAAGGACTGCTTCGTGCACTATAGCGCGATCTCCGGAAACGGATTCAAGTCTCTCGCCGAAGGTGACACCGTCGAATTCGACATTGTCGAAGGCCAGAAGGGTCCGGCCGCGGAAAACGTCACGAAGAGCAGCTAGGGCGCGGGTTGCGCCAGTGATGAGAAAGTGGGGCGCCGAGAGGCGCCCCACTTTTATTTGGGAGGTTGTCGTCTTGAAGATGGCCGCTCCCCTGATGGCGGTCTTCCCCGCCTTGGAACCGGAGTCATCTCGATGGCTTGAGCCAAACGCTCGGCGACCTCCCGTTCGGTAGCCTCGACATCTACCGTGATCGAAGCAGTCGAAAACAATGTGATTGTCGCGATTCCTCCCATCGTCGTCAGCTTGTCAGCCAGGCTAAGTGCGTCGCCGACCGAGACTCCGAGGACCCGATTGAGCTCGCTTGCGATATGAAGAATGATTACGGCCTGAGGTCCGAGGCGCCGACTGACTCCTTGTCGTGCCTGGATAACGCCGCGCACGGCGAAGCGAGACAAAGCGTTGTCGAGCCACTTGGTTGGAACTCCGAGCGTAACGGCAACAGTGGCAATGGTATACGCTCTCATAGTAATTATCCTAATAAAAAAGGATAATTAATGCCATCATGATTTGATGCTTGAAGGTGCAACCTTTGCCGTACTGCGCGGTATCTATAGTCGGGCACGAGCAGAATCAAGCTCGATCACCATAGTACTTCTCGCAGGAGCAACAATCATGAAACGCATTGCATTAGCCCTCGCCACCTTCGCAGCGATCGCAGCTGCTGTCTCCACAAGCTCAGCCCAATCGACCAAACCCGTGAGCCTCGGAATCTCTGCTGGCGCAGCAATTCCGGTCAGCGACCTTGGCAATGACTACAGCACCGGCTGGAACGCAACCGTCTCCCTTGGCTTCAACTCCTACGGCAGCCCGCTCGGCTTCCGTGTCGACGGCATGTACAACAGCATGAGCCCACAGAGTGGCGTCAATCTTCCAGACGTGAAGATCAGTTCAGCCAACGCAAACCTCGTCTACGCGCTCCCGGGAACCGGAATTCGCCCGTATCTGATTGGTGGCGCCGGAATCTACGGACTCAAGAGCGACTTCCCAGGCGCTTCGACAACAACAAAGCTCGGTCTCAACGGCGGAATCGGAGCATCATTCCCATTGAGCGGCTTCAATACGTTCGTCGAAGCGAGACTTCACCACGTCTTCTCCGACAATGTCGCGACACAGTTCATCCCCGTGACATTCGGAATCAGCTTCTAGTTCCGGACTGCAGGAGAAGAACAACAAAAAGGCGCCGGGACAAACCCGGCGCCTTTTTTCTCGAACATTAGTTAGATAATAACCTACAACTACGCAATCGAAAGCTGGTTTCCGCGCGGTATATCGCGTGAAGGCTGAATCGCCATGGCCGCTGCCTCGAGCTGAGCCTTTATGGCCTCGGGACCGGTTCCACCAGGAACGCCTCTTCGGGCTACCGACTGCGCCGGATCCAGCCACTCCATGGTGTCGCTGCCGAATAACGGATGGGCTGAGCTGAAAACCTCGAGTGGCAGCTCGGTCAGCTCGCAACCTCTCTTCTCGCCTTCGCGAATGATCGCGCCGACAGCCTCATGGGCCTCCCTGAAGGTCGAGCCCTTTCCGACCAGGTAGTCCGCGAGATCCGTCGCCATCATCGTGCTCGAAAGAGCAGCTGACATGCGCTGTCTGTCGAAAGTGATTTCGCCGAGGGTTCCGGCTACGGCGGGCAAGACAAGCATCATCAGGTCGACGGCGCCGAACAACGCGCGCTTGTCGTCCTGAAGGTCCTTGTTGTATCCACTCGGCAAACCCTTCAGTGTCGCAAGCAACGATGTGAGATCGCCGAGCGTGCGTGCGCCTGATCCGCGTGCAAGCTCGAGTGCGTCAGGGTTGCGCTTTTGCGGCATCATGCTCGAGCCCGTCGTGAATGCCTCGCCAAACTTCACGAAGCCGAACTCACTCGATCCGTAGAGGATCAAGTCTTCAGAAAGTCTCGAAAGATGGACACCGAGCATTGCGACGCAGAAGAGCATTTCTGCGACAAAGTCGCGATCGCCGACAGCGTCGATGCTGTTTGGCGAAAGGGAAGTGAAGCCCAGGCTTCCCTGGAGGAGCACGCGCGAGATCGGATATGCAGAACCAGCGATTGCGCCTGATCCAAGAGGAAGCACGGCAGTATTGCGTGCGACAGTCGCGATACGCGCACGATCTCGCTCGAGTGGCCAGAAGTGCGACAGCATCCAGTGTGCGCCTGACACTGGTTGAGCTCGCTGCAAGTGCGTGTATGCCGGCATCAGATCGTGCTCGAGCTTTCGAGCCTGCTCAATCATGACCTGTTGCAGTGAGCGCACTCGCTTGTCGAGCTCGCCTGCGGCTTCCATGGTCCAGAGACGCGTTGCGGTGGCAACCTGGTCGTTGCGACTCCGGCCCGTGTGAAGCTTCGATGCAACATCACCGATTTCTTCGTGCAGCATGCGATCGATCATCGTGTGCACGTCTTCATCGGATGGCTCTGGCTGTGCTCCTTCTTCGAGACGGTCGCCGACACGAGTCAGCCCAGTCTCTATCGCCGTGCTCTCTTCGAGAGTGAGGACGCCGGCACCCCAGAGCGCCATTGCCCACGCCTTAGAAAGGCGAACATCATGCGGCCAGAGGCGATAGTCGATACCTATCGACCGATTCAGCGCTTCCAATGCGGCTGCGGTGGGGACGGAAAATCTTCCGCCCCACAGCTTATGCGAGCGTTGCTCGCCAGACACCGAGCCTAGTCCTGCCAGGAGGCTGCGAGTACAGGCGCTTCGTCAGACGAAGCAACCGGTGCTACAGCCTTGGCAGCAAGCTCGCGATCGCGAATGGCACGAACGCGATCGGGAAGGGAATAGAGGCGGATGAATCCGGCAGCATCGCTCTGCTGATAGACGTCATCCTCGCCGAACGTTACGAAGCGCTCGTCGTACAGCGCATACTCGCTTGCCCGGCTCACTATCGTCACGTTCCCCTTGTACAGCTTGAGAGTTACGCCGCCGGTGACGCGCTCCTGCGTGACGTTAACGAATGCATCGTAAGCCTCGCGCTCGGTTGTCCACCAGCGTCCCTCGTAAACGAGGTCTGCGTAGCGAGGAGCGATGAGATCCTTCGCGGCAAGCGTGCGTCTGTCGAGAATGAGCTGCTCGAGCTCACTGTGCGCAGTGTAGAGCAGTGTTCCACCCGGAGTCTCATAGACGCCGCGTGATTTCATTCCAACAAGCCTGTCCTCGACGAGGTCGATTCGTCCGACGCCGTGACGCCCGGCGATCGTATTGAGTGTCGTGAGAATCGCTACAGGATCGAGAAAGATTCCGTTGACTGCGACAGGCGTGCCTTGACTGAAGCCGATCGTTACCTCTTCGGGTTCATTTGGAGCGTCTTGTGGAGACGTGGTGAGCATGAAAAGATCGGCCGGAGGCGGCTGCGACGGATCCTCGAGAACTCCGCCCTCGTGCGAGATGTGCCAGATATTGCGATCGCGCGAATAGATCTTCTCGCGTGAAGCGGTAACCGGGACGTTGTGCTTGGCCGCGTAATCGAGAGCATCCTCTCTGCTGCGGATGTCCCACTCGCGCCATGGAGCGATGACCGGAAGGTCAGGGGCGAAGGCTGCGTATGTCAGCTCGAAGCGAACCTGGTCGTTTCCCTTTCCCGTGCATCCATGTGCGAGCGCGTCGGCGCCAACGCGCCTGGCGACCTCAACCTGACGTCGTGCGATCAGCGGACGGCCCATCGACGTGCCGAGGAGATACTTGCGTCCGTAGATCGCGCCGGCCCGGAGTGTGGGCCAGATGAAATCCTGAACGAATTCCTGGCGAAGGTCTTCGATGTAGCATTCGTCGGCGCCCGAGGCGAGTGCCTTGGCGCGAACGCCTTCGAGCTCATCTCCCTGTCCAATGTCTCCAGCGACGCAAATGATGCGGGCGCCACCGTAGTGTTCCTTGAGCCAGGGAACGATGATCGACGTATCAAGTCCGCCAGAATAGGCGAGCGCAATTGTGCGGGTCATATGTCTCCTAAATAACTATTCATTTCTACCGTATATTTAATCACTACGACCCCGAGCGTCAATGATTCAAGGGGTCTCCCCCCTCGCCGACGTTCTTCCGGCGTGGTAATGTGTCGCACGGAGGAAAAGCATGGCGAATAAAAGAGAGCGTCAGTCCGCGATTCTGGAAGTAGTCGAGACCAAGGCGGTGAGCAGCCAGGAAGATCTCAGGAAGCTTCTGCTGCATAGAGGATGGGACGTAACGCAGGCGACGTTGTCGCGGGATCTGAGAGAGCTCCGGCTCGCGCGCGTGCCGACGCCGGAAGGCGCCCGCTACGCAGTAACGGATGGGACGATCGAAGAGAGCAGGGCGACGCTCGAGACTTTGCTTCCTCAGCTTTTTCTTCGGGTGGACGGTGTCAGCGAGATGATCGTGCTTCGAACCGTGCCGGGTGGTGCGCAGCCAATTGCCGCCGCTCTTGATGGTGAAGGCTGGCCCGATATCCTTGGAACCATTGGCGGTGACGACACTATCCTCATCGTCTGCCGGTCGGGTCTCGCGAGGGACAGGGTAGTGCGGCGCCTGAAGGTGCTCGCCGGAGAGCCTCAATAAGCCCCTAAACGGGGCCAGACCACAATTGACGGAGCCCGACTGCAATGTTATGCATTATTTATGCATAAACTTCCGGTCGGCGTTCTAGGCGCCAGCGGATACGCAGGCCGCGAGCTCTGCGCGCTCATCGAGGGACATCCTTCGCTGGAGCTTGCGTTTGCCAGTGCACATGGCCAGCGCGGCCAGACGCTTCGCGTAGGCAAGCGTGAGGTCACTTTCACCGGAGCTGACGAAGCTCCGCTCGGGGATGCAGCGCTGGTTTTCAGCGCGTTGCCTCACGGTGCATCGCTCGAATGGGTAGAGAAAGCGAGAGCGGCTGGCGCAAAAGCAGTTGACCTGTCGTCTGATCTGCGCATTGGGAACGGAAGATCGGATGTGCCCTATGGCCTGACGGAGCTGCGGCGAAATCAGGTCGTCGGCGCCGACCTCGTAGCAAACCCCGGATGCTATCCAACGGCAATCCTTCTCGCGCTGGCGCCACTCGTGAGCTCCGGTTTGCTCGAGGAGCAGTCGACGATCTCGGTGAGTGCTGCAAGCGGAGTGACCGGCGCGGGGTTTACACCTCGCCCCGATCTTCTTTTTGCCGAAATCAGCGAGGATTTTCGCGCCTACGGTGTAGGGAATGCCCACAGGCATGGGGCCGAGATGCGGGCAATGCTCGGTGAACTGGGTGGTGACAATGATCTGATCTTCACGCCTCACCTCTTGCCCGTGGCTCGCGGGATTCTCGCAACAATCGTCGTTCGATTGAAAGCCGAGTTGAAATCACCTCTGGCTCCATGGCTCGAGCTTTTTTCGAACGAGCCATTCATCGAGATAAGTGCGACGACTCCATCGCTGAGAGACGTTGTCCGGCGCAACACGGTGAAGATTTCTGCTGTGAAGGCAGAGAATGCGCGTCAGCCAACGCTGATCATTACATCTGCCATCGATAATCTCACCAAAGGTGCGGCGGGCCAGGCTCTGCAGAACGCGAACCTGATGCTTGGTCTCGACGAAACAGCGGGTCTTCCGGCCTGATGATTGTCGTGAAGCTCGGCGGGCGCGTTCAGTCCAGTCCGGAACTCGTGCCGGCGCTTGCGTCCTGGTGGAAAGCGGCTCCAGGATCATTTGCGCTCGTGCATGGTGGCGGCGATGAGGTGTCCGCACTGCAGCGACAGATGGGTCGCGAGCCTTCATTCGTGAATGGTCGTCGAATCACGTCAGACGAAGATGTCGAGCTCGTGCGCATGGTATTGTCGGGCAGCTCGAACAAGCGGCTCGTCTCCGAGCTCGTGGCGAACGGGGTCTCTGCTGTCGGAGTCTCAGGTGAAGATGGCGGAATGATTGAGGCCAGGGCAATCGACATCGAGGCGTACGGGCGTGCCGGCAAACCGGTGAGAATCCGCAAGCAATTGATCGACACTCTTCTTTCGGCCGGATTTCTTCCGGTGATATCGCCGGTAGGTCGCGACATGGAGTCTAACATTGGCGCCGCACTCAACGTGAACGGTGACGATGCTGCAGCCGCAATCGCTGCGGTGATGCATGCACAGCTGTGGATGATCGCGGATGTATCCGGTGTACTCGATGCGGAACGGAAGGTGGTCGAGTCGCTGGACAGCGCGAGAACGGCGACACTCGTCGCGAGCGGTGTTGTCAACAAAGGAATGCACGCAAAACTCGAGGCCGGCTTCTCTGCATTGGCACAAGGTGCCGCTGCAGTGCGAATCGCCGGACTGGAAGCAATTACAAACCCTGATTCAAAGCACGGCACTCTCTTAACAACGGGCATCTCATGATCGGAACAGCAACGAAGTCGAGCGCTTCAGCAAACGTACGGTCGGCCGCCGCTGCGGACATTCTGCCGACCTACAAGCGTGCACCGATGCGATTCGTCCGGGGATCTGGCGTCGAGCTGTTCGATGAATCGGGTAAGAGCTATCTGGATCTATCCAGTGGTATCGCCGTCAACGCGCTGGGCTATGGTGACAGCGGTATAAGAGAAACCATCGAGAACGTTCTCTCGACTGGGCTCATTCACGTTTCAAATCTTTATCGAACGGAAGCGGGCGAAAAACTCGCTCATTTTCTCGTCGAGACGTCTTTTGCCTCGAGCGTTTTCTTTTGCAATTCCGGCGCGGAAGCAAACGAAGGCGCATTCAAGTTTGCGAGGCGTTGGGGCAGAGCAGTGGGAACCGATGCGAAAACAGGAATTGTCGCGCTGCGCGGCGGCTTTCACGGCCGGCTGTTCGCATCGCTCGCGGCGACCGACAGACCATCCTACCGGGCGCCGTTTCGTCCGCTTGCCGGCGGTGTCATGATCTGTGAGCGCGATCAGGTCGAGCTCGATGTAGCGCTCGACGGAGAATCAATTGCCGCAGTAATCGTCGAGCCGGTGCAGGGCGAGGGAGGCGTGCGTGTCATCGAGACTGAGCTTCTGAAGTATCTGCGCAAGGTGACAGAGGAACGCGGGATTGCTCTGATCTTCGACGAGATACAGTGTGGCCTCGGTCGGCTTGGGACGTTTCACGCGTACGAGCGGTTTGGCATCGTACCGGATATGGTCACGATGGCGAAGCCGCTTGCCGGCGGACTGCCAATGGGGGCGATACTCGTCGCAAAGCCTATAGCGGAAACGATCAAGCCAGGCGATCATGGAACGACGTTTGGTGGAGGACCGCTGGTTGCCGCAGTCGCGGATCACGTCGTCCATCGTCTTGCCGATCCTGCGCTGCTTGCAACGGTTCGGGAGAACGGTGTGTGGCTTGGCGAACAGCTTGCCGACATCGCGCGGAGGAGCGGAAAGATCCGTGCAGTGCGCGGGCTTGGCTACATGTGGGGAATAGATGTGGTCGAGCCTGCTGCGGATGTCGTCGCCCGCGGGTGGGACGCCGGGCTTCTGGTCATCACTGCCGGCGAGCACACGTTGCGGCTCCTGCCTCCGCTGGTGATCGAGCGGTCAGATCTTCAGCGCGGAATGACGATCCTCGAAAAGATTCTGGGCTGAGGCGGTTCAGCGCTATCTTGGGGAGACCTCACCACAAGGTACAGATGCGTCCTGCAAAACCGAACCTGAAAGCGTTGTGGAACGCTCTGGATGAAGCAGCGTTCGGTCCTGAGCGGATTCTCAATCTTCGTGAAATGCTGCCGACGGCTGTCGAAGCCCGGACGAAGGCCGATGTGTGGCTGCGTGCGCGTCAGGTAATGAAACCACAGGAAGTGTTGATCATTACCGGACGCGGTAATCAAAGCGTCAGCGGAGTCGGAATCATCAGACAGGAAATTCTCGGAATGCTTCCGTCGCTACGCCGTCGCGGCGTAGTCGAGAGCTGGAGGGAGCACACTCCGGGATCGATTGTCGTCAAACTTGCACCGATGAGTGCGCTTCTTCTCGCGTCGAAGCGGAGAAGGGACGGATCCAATGCGATGCCTGAAGAGCTCGATCCGGCATCGCTCTCTGCGCTTGGCTCGAATACGCTGCGATTGCTTCGCGAGCTGGCGATTCAGAATCTCGAATCACTCGGCGTGAATGACCCGAAGCCGTTCATCGAGCAGGAAATGCTCAGAGCCTTTTCTGCCCTTGCGGGATCCGTGCCTCCAGGAGAGCAGAGCGAAGAGCGACTTCGTGTTGCCATTCGGCGGGCACTCGAGGAAATCAGCGATTGAGTTGATCGGGAGAAAGCTACCGAATTTGGGCCCGGACATTGCGAATGTCAGAGGTGCCCCTTGCAAAGATTCGGATGCAGACTCCAACTCTTTCCAGCGGTCGCTCGAAGCTCAGTGCGGAGGATGTGACCACACTCGCCGCTTACGGCGCCCGGACAACCTGGCCGGTGAATTTCCTGATCTATCAGCGAGCCGCGGAAGCTGATGGAATATCTGTGGTGCTGCGTGGACACGTTGTCCTGAGAAATCGTGCTCGTAACGGCCGCAGCTTCGTGCCTGCTATCATCATTCCAGGTGAGACATTTGGAATCGAAGGGCTTAGTCTGGAAGCCGTGTACGTCACTGATGCATATGCGTCGGACGAAGCTGAAACTCTTTTTGTATCCAGTTCGCAGTTCCGCGCATTTGTGCGAGAGAATCCGGGTCAGGCGATCAACGTGATCGGACAGCTGATGAGCGAGAGAGCCGCTCTGCTGGCAAAGCTCCACGCGATGGCTTCGCAGAACGTCGAGCAACGACTCGCATGTGCGTTACGTCGGCTTGCAGCGGATCGATCGTTCGTTGCAAAGGACGGACGTTTGCGACTCGAGCTCAAGCATCATCGGCTGCTGTGCGAAATGGTTGGAGCAACGAGAGAATCGATTGCGATGGCGCTCGGACGGCTGGTCGGATCCGGAATTGCCGAGCGAAAAGGAATGGTATTGCTCGTCGCGCCGAAAAGACTGGCCGAGCATATTAGTGCAGACAGCGTGGACTCGGATGGTGGATTGCCGCTGGCTCGGGAAACCGCGCGACCTCCAGCAACCGGATGACCTTCGGACAAGACGCAATAATAGACGGCGCCGACACGATCAATTTGCAGGAGGGGAATTCGCGAGGAGTTCTCCTCCTGCACGGTTTTGGGGATACGCCGCAAACACTTCGTCTGCTGGCGGACGACCTCCATGTTGCCGGCTACGATGTGCGTGCACCGCTTCTTCCCGGACACGGCCGGACTGTCTCTGCATTTGCGGCCTCACGGAAAAAGGACTGGCTCGAGCTCGCCCGTCGTGAGCTTCAGGAAATGCGTCGTACTCACGACAGTGTTGCGCTCGCAGGTCTTTCAATGGGTGGAGCACTGGCCGCAATTCTCGCTGCAGAGAATACAGACATACCGGCGCTCGTTTTGTTGGCGCCGTATGTGGACATGCCATTCGATCACAAGGTCGTGGCCGCCGCGTACTGGCTTTGGGGAGGCGACAGGCTCCGCAAATCGAACAGCCCTCTATCGATTCGCGATCCTGCAGAGCGTGTGAAGAATGTCGGATATGGAGCGTACAGTCCGAGGCTGCTGTTTGAGCTCTGGCGGATAGGAGTAATGGCGAGACGCGTGCTTCCGCGAATAGTGTCGCCGACTCTGATCGTTCAATCGCGAACCGATCCTCGCATCAAGCCCGAGGTGGCCGAACGCACACTGGCTTCTCTTGGAAGCAAAGAGAAGAGACTGGTCTGGATTGAAGGAGCTGGTCACATAATCACAGTCGATTATGGGAGAGAGCAGGTATTTCGTGAAGTGCGCGCGTGGGTTGACGCGCATGTGCCTGGCCTGGCGACGACGGCCTGACGAAGTCAGGCCGTCGCTCACGTCATCTCAGGTGTGTTCCTGCACGAATTCCTTCGTTGCATCGACTGCCTGACCGACTCCAGTTACAGCCTGATCAACGACATCCGTCGCGACGCGTGTAACACGCTTCGCGATCGAGCGAGCGCGCTTGGTAACGCCTGTCGCTGCCTTGGTTACCTGTTTGCGCGACGGAAGCATCGACTTCTTCGCGATGGTCTTTCTCCGCGGTGCGGCGCGCCTGGCGGAAGTCTTGCGACCTGTACTCTTGCGGGCGCTTGATTTCCTGACCGAAGATTTCCGCGCGCTCGACTTCTTCGCTGCGGGTTTTCTTCCGGACGACTTCTTAGCCGATTTCTTCGACGCTTTTCGGGGCGCCGGTTTACGAGCACTTTTCTTACGCGCCGGCGACTTGCGAGCCGAGGATTTCCGGGCACTCTTTTTCTTGGACCCACCGCGTGACGACTTCCTGGCTGCAGCCATGATACCAGCTCCGATGTAGGGGTTCAGTGAAACTTTCTTAGCAACTTTCGCGCACAAACAATAACAGTTGTAATCTGCCAGCGACAATAAGTCGGCTCCGAACGAGAAGAAATCGCCTCGATTCAGAACGGTTTTTTCACGACTCTGGTCTCACCATGAGTCAGAATCCAGAGCTTGTCCGAGGGCAGGCTCGCGCGCTCCCAAGCGCGACGGGCAAGGACGGGTGGCTCATCGACGGGCTCGTCTGTGAGGCGAAAGGTACCCCAATGAGACCCAACCATGACACTTTCGCGCTCGGGCTGTGTTGCCTGGATGGCGTGAAAAGCAGCAATTGCCTCTTCAGGACTCATGTGCACGGGATGCATGAACCATCTCGGCTCATATGCTCCGATTGGAAGTATGGAAATGTCGAATGGACCGAACCGTTCCGCGATCGAGCCGAATTCCGGATGAAGGCCGGTGTCTCCAGCGAAAAAGACGGCCGTGTCACCAACACGAATAGTCCATCCACACCAGAGCGTACCGTTTCGATTCCACGGGTACCGGCCCGAGAAATGCTGCGCCGGTGTGCATCCGACAATTGCTGATCCAAGCTCTGTTTCGTTCCACCAATCGAGCTCTTTGACAGACGTCGCGCCGCGTGCTCTGAGAAACTCTCCAACACCAATCGGCGTCAGCCATGACATTGCAGGAAATTTTTTGATGAGCGTTTGCACAGTCGCGTCATCGAGGTGGTCGTAGTGGTCATGCGACAGAATGGTGATGTCTATCTGGGGCAGGTCTTCAAGTGCAATACCTGGTTGCGCAATGCGCCGCGGGCCCGCGAACGAGACGGGAGATGCGCGATCGGACCAGATGGGATCGGTGAGGATGGTCGTATCACCGACTTGAATGAGAAAGGTGCTGTGCCCGACCCACGTGATGCTTGTGACGTCAGTCGGTCGCGACAGGGATTTACGCGAATCAGATTTATTTTCGGTAACTCTCGGATATTCTCCGGTAGACTTCGGTCGGGGGTGGGTAAGCATCCATTTCAGAAAGCCACCGAAACCGTGAAGTGCGGAACCAGGCCATGGATTCCGGAATCCGCCGCGCTTGTCATGATGTGCGGGAGTGGTCATATCGTCCGTCTCGCAAACGAACGTGATTCATTAGCGCGGTTCATGCAGGCGGAATTCGTTTTCTTCAAGCCCGATTCAAATGCCACGAGAATTTTCAACTACACCTGCGGTAAGGTCGCCGGAATTTCCGGACAACGTCGATTGGATTCACACTGGCGGAAAAGCACTGAGGCTTGCTGATCTCCGCGGGAAGATCGTGCTGCTCGACTTCTGGACCTATGGGTGAATTAACTGCATGCACGTACTCCCGCAGTTGCGGGAGCTCGAGCTGCGGTTTCCGTCGGAACTTGTCGTAATCGGTGTTCAGAGTGGCAAATACCATGCTGAGCGTGTCACGCCCAGGATACGCGACGCGTCGATAAGACTCGACGCAGTGCATCCTATCGTCAACGACCGCCAATTCAGAATCTGGCGCAGCTACGCCGTCTCGGCCTGGCCGACGATTGTTGCCATCGATGCGGCGGGATACGTGGTCGGTACGCATGCCGGAGAGTTCACGAGCGAAATGCTCGTGCCGTTCATCGAAGGGCTGATCGCGAAAGCTCGAAGCAGCGGAATCATGAACGAGCAACCGCTGCATTTCGATGCAGACGCTCCGATAATGGCACCCGGCAAGCTGCGATATCCAGGAAAGGTCGCGATGACAGACGACCGGATGGCAATCTCCGACAGCGGTAATCATCGCATCATCGTTGGCACTCTCGACGAAGACGGCACAACCATTCGAGTTGAAAAGACGATCGGAGACGGAACTCCGGGATTTCGGGACGGTCCCAACGGAAGGTTCAGATCACCGCAGGGATTGGTATTTGGAGAAGGACTCCTGTACGTCGCTGACACGGAAAACCATTCAATTCGGACAATCGATTTATCCAGTGGCGAAGTGGCAACGCTTTCAGGAATCGGGCGGCAGATGAGAACACGCGCGGATCAACAGGCGGGTGCAATGTCGTCGCCGTGGGACCTCGTCCTCTCCGGGAATACGCTCTATGTGGCGATGGCCGGCACCCACCAGATATGGTCAGTCGATATCAAGAGCGGTAAGAGCCGAGTGCACTGTGGAACCGGCGGCGAGGACATAAGAGATGGTGATGCGGCATCGGCGCTGCTCGCGCAGCCGATGGGAATCACAATCGACAAAGATCATGTCTACTTTGCCGATGCCGAATCAAGCGCGATTCGCCGGGTGGATGCAGGCGATCATGCGGAAGTCGGCACGATCGTTGGAACGGGGCTCTTTGATTTCGGTGACGTCGATGGAACGGGCGATGACGTGAGGCTGCAACATGTTCAGGGAATCGCTGCGGATTCGAGCGGGAGACTTTTGATTGCCGATTCGTACAACGACTGCCTGAAATGGGTCGATCGACAAACGCGTGCGGCAAAGACGTTCGCGCGTGGATTTCATGAACCAGCAGGGGTGTGCTTCGGGCCGAAGCAAGTTTATGTGGCGGATACGAACGCGCACCGCATCGCAGTCGTCGACCCCGAATCCGGGGAGACGTCGGATCTCAGGATCGAATAACCGGCGCTGAAGCAGCGCTGCGAACAGCGCCCACGTTTTCATCCAGGTGGGCGAGTGTTCTCATTCCAACGAGAGCGGATGCGACTGGCAGCGAGCGCACGAATGCAATCGCTCTTTGCGCGTCCGTCTCGAACCCTGGAAAGAGAGTCCTTGCCGCTGGCGGAAGATCCCGTGTCAGCTGTGATTGCATCAGTGAAGCGCTCGCGATAACCGATATGTCCGACTTCGTCGCGATATCGAGGAGTGAAACGTTGTTCACTCCATTATGCTGATTCGGCAGCCGCACGGCTTCTGTCATTGCAAGATTGACGGGCAGCTGAATCGTTCTGAAGTGATGATCAGGTCCGCCTGCATCAACAGCCGCGGAGACAAGCTCCGACAGCGAGAGGTAATTCCTGTTCGCGGGGAAGACACGAAACCCGTTCCATGTCGCGCAGCCATACGTGCCGACCTTTCCGGCCTTCACCTGCGCCTCGAGCTCTACGAACGCGTTTCGCATCACGTCGAGAAAGACTGATCGACTCAGAATTCCGAGCTGCTGTTCGGGATTGTGGATGTAATAGATATCAATGCACGTGACGCCAAGATTCGCTCTGCTTCGATCGATCTGGTTCGACAGAAATCGCGGAGTCAGGCAATGGCCTCCGGCGATGACATCAGCGGGAGTCATCACGCCGTGATCGAAATATTCAGCTGCCAGGTATGCGGTGTATTTGTCGCGAGACTCGGGCGGCTGGCCTTCGAGCGGGATATATCCGCCCTTCGTGCAAACGACCACTTCGCTTCTCGAGGCGGATTCCGACTCAAACGCTTTACGCAACGCCCGGCCGACTGATCTCTCTGAGCGTTGACAGCGATAGTTGACTGCCGTGTCGACGAGGTTCAGACCGCTACTGATTCCTGAGCCGATGACATCTACGTATCGCTGATCCTCGGTGTCGTCGCATTCTCCGAGATAGGTTCCCATTCCGATTGACGAAACTGTGAGACCGGAAAAAGTCTCGCGGTAAAAGTCGTCTGAAAGGCCTGAGTTGAACCGAGACGCGAATGACCGGGTTGCTGTCAGTGTTGCTCGTCCGGAGACAAGCGAACCGGGCTTGTGGGTGCTGTCTTTTGTGCTCGTTCCTTTCGCGGTCATGTATCCGACACGCTAGGGAGCCCTGAGCCCTGCCGCAAGGCCGGACACAGCAGCATGTAGGCTCATCGCTGATTGGCAGCTACATGCGGAGTCCGATAGATTCCGACAGTAAACTGATCGCACGCACATCACTGGAGTTGTTGTTAATGCCCAATTTCGGAAGCTGGGCGGCTGACTGGTGGAAGCCTGTTCTTTTCATCGTCATAGCCGGCCACGTAACCAACGTTTGTGTAACGCTTTTCCTGCATCGAGCCCAAACGCATCGCAGCGTCCAGCTTCACTATCTGGCGGAACTGCCAATGCGCCTCTGGCTCTGGCTGTCTACAGCTATCGTGACCAAGGAATGGGTCGCGTGCCATCGCAAGCATCACGCATTCGCCGACCGCGAAGGCGATCCGCACAGTCCGCTCATGGAAGGACTTCGCAACATCGTCCTGAAGGGAGCGTTTTACTATAGAAAGGCAGTTCGTCAGCCCGGCATGCTCGAGAAGTACGGAAAAGGCACGCCCAACGACTGGCTCGAACGACACATTCTCGCCCGCCGCAACTCCCTCGGCATCCTTTTGATGCTTGGTGTGGACGTTTACCTGTTCGGCTTCTTCGTTGGGCCGCTCGTCTGGGGCATTCAGATGGTCTGGATTCCGTTCTGGGCGGCCGGAATCATCAACGGCGTCGGTCATGCAGTCGGCTACCGCAACTTCAGCGTCAAGGATGAGAGCCGGAACATCACTCCCATTGCCATCTGGCTGGGCGGGGAAGAACTGCACAACAATCACCACGCCGATCCACACTCCGCGAAATTCAAGGCGAAGTGGTATGAGTTCGACATCGGCTGGGCTTATCTCAAGCTTCTCTCATTGTTCGGGCTCGCGAAGATAGAGTACGCGAGGTCCTAGCATGGCCGACGTGACGTGCACGCGATGCGGTCAGGCTCGAGAGGGATTCGAGCGATCGCCGTTTCCCGGTCAGATTGGAGCGCGAATCGTCCAGGAAATCTGCCGTCAGTGCTGGGCAGACTGGGGCAAGCAGCAGACAATGCTCATCAACCACTACGGCCTCGACGTCATGGATCCTCAGGCCCGGTCTTTCCTGATGCGCAACATGTCTGCGTTCCTGTTCAAGGCAGGAACAGAAGCCGACATCGATACGAGCAAGCAAGGGACGATTTCCCATTGAAATCAGTGCGTCTTTTCATTCTCGCGACCCTCGCGGTCGCGGTTTCCGCGTGCGCGTCAGTATCCGGAAATACGGTCTCGACAGCTCCGGCCCCGTCGGGTGACCGCTGGGTAGACTCTGTGATGGCGACCCTTACGCTCCGGGAGAAGGCAGCCCAGATCGTCTGGCCGTCGCTTTACGCGGACTATACGCCGGGCGATTCGCCGCAATGGCAGCGGCTCACGGACTACATAAAGCATGAAAAGGTGGGCGGGTTCACGATGTCGGTCGGCTCGCCGATAGAGATGGCGGCAAAGCTCAACGCAATGCAGGCGATGAGCTCCATCCCGCTGCTTATCGGTGCGGATCTCGAGGCTGGAGCCGGATACCGAGCCAGAGGCGGGTACTTCATCCCCAATGGCATCGATCTTGGAAGCTCCACGATATTTCCTCCGCAAATGGCACTTGGGGCAACAGGGGACACGTCTCTCGCTTACCAGATGGGCCGCATCACCGCGCTGGAAGGACGCGCCCTCGGCATTCAGATCGCCTATGCGCCGGTGCTGGATGTGAATAACAATCCAGCCAATCCCGTCATCAACACCCGCTCTTTCGGCGAAGATCCGGCGATGGTCGCTCGGCTTGGTGCGGCGTTCATCAGGGGCGTACAGCAGAACGGAATGATGGCGACCGGCAAGCATTTTCCCGGTCATGGCGACACCGACACCAACTCGCACCTCGACATTCCTGTCGTCACTGTGAGCAGAAGCAGGCTTGATAGTGTCGAGTTGGTACCATTTAAGGCTGCGATAAGAACCGGCGTGGAAGGGATCATGTCCTTTCACGGTGAGATGCTTGCGCTCGACTCCTCCGGCATTCCCGGCACCCTGTCGCCGAAGGTCATGACGGGCGTCCTGCGTAACGACTTGCAGTTCAAGGGTGTCGTGATATCCGACGCCATGGACATGCAGGGCGTGTTGAAGCAGTTCGGTGCCGACGAAGCCGTGAAGCGGGGAATTGCAGCTGGCATCGACATCCTGATCCAGCCTCAAAGCGTCAGCAAGACGATCGATGCTGTTCTTGCTGGAATCAGCGAAGGCAGGTATACGGAGGCGCGGCTCGATCAGTCGGTTCGGCGCGTACTTCAGCTGAAGCGAGACTTCGATCTGGAGCACAGAAAGACCGTGAGCATCGACTCTCTTCGCATGATCGTTGGCGACAGCAGTCACGTTGCGGTGGCGAGGCAAATCGCCGAGCGGTCGATTACGCTGGTAAAGGATTCACTTGGGGACGTGCCGCTTGCAGTCGCGGGAAATTCCCGGATTCTCTCTATAACGATTGCAAGACGGGCAGATCTTTCAGCAGGTGTAGCGTTCAATGGAGAGCTGCGCTCGTCCTTGGCGAACTTGCGAAATGAGTTTCTCTCAAGTGACGATCCAGCACCCGACTATGCGCGTCTCGACCGCGCGGCTGACTCGGTAGACGTCACAATAGTGGGCGTTTACGCGACGCAGACGATCGACGCTACGGCATCGACGAAAACGCCGCAGGCCCTCGCTGGATTCCTGCAACGACTATCGGCGAAGGGTAAACGTACGATCGTCGTCTCCTTCAACGATCCATACCTGTTGAGACAGATTCCATGGGTGCCAGCGTATGTCGTGGCATGGGGCGGGTTTCCGCCATCGCAACTTGCGGCCGCGAGAGCGATCCTGGGAAAAACAGCGATCACCGGTAAGCTCCCGATATCGATTCCGGTCAACGACCGGGTGATAGCCCGAGGGACCGGAATAGCGCGATCCGTGAGTTCGAAGTAGTCAAAGCCCTGGTTGACGCGGCCATGGGAAACTCGTATATACTCCTTCCCACCGCACGCTATTAATTAGCGACTTGATACCAAAACAAATACCAGCCTTGACATTAGTCACGATTGGTGACTAATTCGCCATACATGTCTGACCGCCGCCCGCGAAAGCCCCCTTATTCAATTGATGTCGTCCTTCTGACGGCTGTGCGTGGCCAGCTCGCAGTTCTCCTTTCGCGTTCCCCAGATGGAAGAGAGAAATGGACGCTCCCATGGGACTCGGCAAAAAATGGCGAGGCGCTCGACGCTACTGCTTCGCGAATTTCCAAATCAATTCTCGGCGAAGATACAGCCTGGAAAGAGCAGATTGGTGCTTTCGGTGATGGCAAGCGGCACCCGTCCGATGCAGAAATCTCAGTCGCGTTCGCGGGACTGGTGCCGACTGGAACTCCCTCGCCCGTTGGCGGCGTTTACGCCTGGTTTCCTCTCGCTGATGTCCCGGCGCTTTCGCCAAGGCAGCGTCAAATCCTTGATACGGCAGTGTCGATGATCAGGACGAGGATGGATCAATCGCCGGTGGCCTTCAGGCTTCTTCCTCAAATGTTTACCCTGACGGAGCTTCAGCAGATGTATGAGCTGCTGCTGGCGAAGAGGTTGCACAAAGCAAGCTTCAGGAGGGCACTGCAGGGAGCGTGGCTGGTCGAGCCGACGGATGAGTGGCGCAGCGAGGGCAGGGGACGCCCGGCTCAACTCTACCGGTTTGCACCAAGGAAACGCCGGCCTGCGCAACGGGGTATCAGACTGGACCTGTTGTCGTCCTAAGTAAAAGGATTGTACCGGAAATCGATGGATGCTGGCACATATTGCCTTTCGGGTGTATTAGTTGCAATGTGTACCTAAGGTTTAATTCGACCTAGTCACGAGAGAGAATGCTCGCATACCTGGACAGCCTCTGCGCTGCACTCTTGGCGAGAAACACCGTTGAGATAAGGCGCCTGCTCGCCCACCCGATGGCGCAGGATCTTCCGCGGCGCGTCCGGGAGGAAGCTGTGGCCATCTCCCGTGCCGGCCGTCGCAGCTTCATGGCGCCGGTCAATGCGCTGCATTTGTATTACAAGCTCACCCACATGGTGGATGAGTCCAGCGATCCTACGTTCGAGGTACCGCCCGCCGAACAGGAAAAAAAAACCGCGCAGCTGAATCTGCCGCTTAGAAAGGTCAGCTCCCGCTAAAGCTGAGGCGCGCCTAGACCAGAGCGCGCAGCGAATTCTTCTTCTTCAATTGAGCCGCCCATATGTCGCCCTTTCGGGCGAAGCGATCAGGCGCAGTCTCGATTGTGAAATCGCGTGGGTCCAGATCATCGTCCAGCTCGGCCCAATCCAGCGGGGTCGAGACAAGCGCATCCGGGTTTGCTCGAGCCGAGTACGCAGCGGCGACGGTCTTCCCGATGATGTTCTGCAGATAGTCGACGTAAACTGTCGCTGCGCCCCTGGCCTTAACCGATCGCTCGATCGTCGCTTCCTTCGGATGCTCCTGCACCACGCGTGTTGCAACGATCTGCGCGACGAGTGTGGCGGCCTCGTTCGGCGTGTTGGGCGGAAGCGGCATGTAGATGTGGGCACCAGTCGATCCGGAAGTCTTGAGTGCTCCGTGCAACCCCAGGCTGTCCATGGCTTCCAATGCCCATTGTGCAACCTGTCGCACTCTGCTGAATGGCGCACGCGGTCCCGGATCGAGATCGATGATTGTGTAATCTGCGTGATCGAGCGATTGAATTCTTGAATGCCACGGATCGACAGAGATGCTGCCGAGTTGAACGGTGTAAAGCAGTGTGGCGAGATCGCCTCCGACTATTCGGAGATTCGTCGATCCGCCCTCAGTGTGAATCGTCTCTGTGCGAACGAAGTCCGGCGGCTCACCGGCGTTCTGCTGGAAGAAGGACTGACCGGTTACGCCATTTGGAAAGCGCTTCAGAACGAGCGGTCGATCGGCCATGACGGGCAGCACGAAGGGAGCTACCGTTGCGTAGTAGCGCATCAAATCGCCCTTCGTGAGCTTCTTCTTCGGGAAGAAGATCTTGCCGAGGTTGGTGACGTCGACTTCTGTACTCGCATCGACTCGGACAGAACCGGTGCCGCTGTTCTCTTCTATCTCCGTCAGCTGATCGACGATATCCGACGACGGCCGCGATTTACCGGGCCTTTTCGCCGTTTTCTTCTTGTCGCCAGGCGCAGCTTCCACCGTGCGCTGTGCGTAGATGCGTCGTCGCGCCGTGGACTTTGACGCGGAAGCTGCAGAGCGCCTCGTTCCGTCTGACGCTTTGCCGCCGTTCTTGTTCTGCATGCTCGAGCCCTCTCGTCCGACATCGCGAGCCTTCTTGTCGTCGCGTGTGCCGAGGTAAATGGGTTGGCGCAGCTTTCCATCGTCGGTCCATTCGCTGAATTTCACTTCGACGACGATCTTCGGTTTCACCCAATGCGCGCGCTCATTGGTCTTCGGCGTTTCCTCGAAAGGAGATTTCTTTATTTCGAGAGGAGCGAGGCGACGGTACATGTCGCCCAGTCCTGCTCCTGTAAAACCTCCGCCGGTATGTCCGACGTAGATGAATCGGTCGCCATCGAAGTAGCCGAGGAGAAGTGCGCCGAAGTGTTGTCGGGAGTTGCGTGGCTCGGTGAACCCTCCGACGACGAACTCCTGCGTGAATTCAATTTTCAGCTTCAACCACGCCTTGGTGCGAACGCCCGGCTCGTAGGTAGAATCGACTCGTTTCGCGATGATTCCTTCCCAACTTTGTTTCCGCGCAATGGCGAGCATCTTCTTGCCGTCGTCTTCGAGCGATTCGGTGATGCGAATATGGTCAGAGCCGATCCTTGAGAATTCCTTCACGAGTCTGGCGCGACGTTTTGACCACGGCTCACGGAGAAGGACATCGGTACCGGCTATGAGCATGTCGAACACCATCAGTGCAACCGGCATCGTGCTGCGATAGCGTTCTATCAGCTGCGATTCCTTCACGTGAATCCGGCTTTGCAGCTCCTGAAAGCGACCGGGGTTTCCGTCGATGAGAGCAACGATCTCTCCGTCGATCACGAAATCCTTCTTCTTTTTCGTAGCGATTGATTTAAGGGCTTCGACAATTTCGGGGAACTGCTCCGACTTATTCTTGCCGTTTCGTGTGATGAGAGTGGCTTCGCCGTTTGTCACGAATGCGAGTACACGAACGCCGTCGTATTTAGGCTCGAATGTCCAGCCAGGGCCCGGGATCTCCGTGCCGATACTGCAGTACATCGGCTCGACGGACTTTGCGAGCGCCTCGATGTCTGCAGAACTTCTCGACCGCTTGGCTGCCGGCTGCTTTTTCACGGAAGTTTTCTTGTCCGCTCGATTGCTGTTCCAGACTTTGCTCTTTCCTCCGGCGATCTCACCCATCGTACGACCGGTCGTCACCGAAGTCATGTTGTCCGCTACGATATCATCGGTTGACGCATTGTCGTCGCGGTGCTTGATGAAAAGCCATTGAGGTTTGGACGATGAGTAGTCATCCCGCGGCTTCATGCGGATGAGCGCCCACGATCCGTGCATCCTCTTGCCGAAGAAAGTGACCTTCAGATCGCCTTTCCGGTAACCCGCGCGAAGTTTTTCTTTCTCTTCGCAGGGATAGGCTCCGTCAGCCGTGTAGGTCCCGCTGTCCCAGAGCATGACGGTACCGCCGCCGTATTCGTCCTCCGGGATTGTGCCTTCGAAGTCGTTGTAGCTGATCGGGTGATCTTCGACTTCCATCGCGAGGCGTTTGACAGACGGGTCCGTGCACGGGCCTTTTGGTACGGCCCAGCTCTTCATCACGCCATCGAGCTCGAGCCTCAGATCGAAGTGGAGATGTGACGCAGCGTGTTTCTGGATGACGAATCGAAGCTTGGCTGATTGCGGAACCGGCTCTGCTCCGGATGGCTCTGAAGTTTTTCCGAACTCGCGCTTTCTACGATATTCGGCAAGCTTCGTCCGAGCGGAGCCAGTTCGTTTTGATCGCGTTGCCACGAGACTTACCGTCAGGCCGACTTACGTTTTGCAGTCCTCGTGCGTGAGCGAGCGGGTGATTTGTTCACGTGAGCCGTTTTCTTTGTGCTGCCCTGTTCGAGACTGGCTCGCAAACGCGACATCAGATCCAGAACGCCGGAATCCTTTTCTTTTGTGGGCTCCGCGAGCGTGATCTTCTTGCCCTTCATCTTCGCCTTGATGAGCTTCATCAGGCTGGCCCGGTAGTTGTCCGTGTACCGGGTTGGGTCGAATGACTCGGCGAGATTGCCGATCAGCTGCTCGGCCATTTTCAATTCCTGCGGCCGCACGTTGTCGCGGGCGGGGAAGCTGTATTCGTCGCTGTTCACAAGCTCGTTGGAGAAGCGCATTATCTCGAGAACGAGTGCGTTGCCGATGACCTTGATTGCGGCAAGGTGCTGGTGCTGTCGCATGATGATCTTGCCGATGCCAACCGAACCCGTCGAGCGGATTGCTTCGCGAAGAAGTGCGTAGGACTTGTCCGCGCCTTTTGCTGGAACGAGGTAGTAGGGTGTCTCGAAGTAGCGCGGATCGATTTCTTCTTCCTTTACGAAGTCGAGAATGTCGATTGTCTTCGAGCCTTCGATTGCAGCAATCTTGAAGTCTTCGTCGGTCATCACGACGAATTTTCCTTTTTCGTATTCATATCCTTTGACTATCTCATTCCAGGGAACCGGCTCGCCTTCGGTCGCGCAGACGCGGTCGTACTTCACCGGCGACAGGTCATCCTTGTGAAGCAGGCGGAAGCTGATGTGGTCAGGGCGGACAGCGGTTCTGAGCTCAACCGGAATATTCACAAGGCCGAAGGACACTGAGCCTTTCCAGATCGCGGCCATTTTCTTCTCCGTTGGATGTGGCGCCAGGAAAAGGGGCAATTCGAATGCCGCCATCGTGGTGGTGATTTGCAATATTCCGCACAAAAAAAGCCCCGAATGACCGGGGCTTTTGCGTGAAGGTTCAAATCAGTTTTCAGTCAGACCTTTGTCACGTCCGCGGCTTGAGGGCCTTTCTGCCCCTGTACCACTTCGAACTCCACTTTGTCACCCTCTGCGAGAGACTTGAATCCAGAGCCTGAGATTGCGCTGAAGTGGACGAATACGTCGGGACCTCCTTCACGGGAGATGAAGCCAAATCCTTTCGCGTCATTGAACCACTTCACTGTGCCGGTGATGCGTGCCATAAATCTTTCCTTTCCCCTCAGAGGGGTCTGACTGTACTCACTGTGCGTCTTTGGGGCGCAATCAGTGTATGAGTACCGGATGATTCGGCTGATTGACCTCCGGTACGGATCGCCGCGATGCGGCAATTGGCTTCCTGCATTATTCGGGCAAGTTTTGTGCAATTGGACAAACAATTGTCTTGTCAGAAGGCCGGACACTCAGGCTGCTCCGGCTGCGTTGGCGATGTAGCGTGCGGTTCGGCCACAGCTTCGGCACTTCAATGTCACATGTGACATTGGTGCAGGCGGGTATTGTCCGGGTTCGCGCCCGATTGGGCCTGAACACGATGGACAACTAAGCGGTCCCCCCGATCGATCACGGTTGATGAGGTGAAGCACTTGCGCGGGATTATACGTGTTTGGACGCGGCTTACGCATCGGCCCTCCGACGGCCCTGTCACTTCCGGTGCACCGGTAGTGGCAAGACATGCTGTTGGAGTCGCTGTACTACGGCAGATCAACGGGCAGGGCCGGAAACTGACCGGGGTTCTTCTGCTCGTTGTTCTTCTAGGCGGATGCGGGCCTCACGCTCACATCCCTTTGCGACCCATTGATTTGCCCGGTGCGCTGGCAGAATCCGACAGTGGCGCTCTGCTGGCGCGAAGCCTGGCACCGGTGTTGTACATCCAACGCGACGAAACGTTCCCGCTGTCCCGCGTGGTTGCCGTGGTCCACCCGACCCGGCGCGTAATCGCCTACCACCTGCTCTGGCGGGACGACGTCAATGGATCCTGGATTCCGTTTACGGTGCCAACTGACGAGGAGGTCGTCTGGGTGGGGTACGACTCGACGAGCGCACCGACCGACGTATGGACCTACTGGCACGGGACGATCCTGCACACCGGATGGCCCAAGTCGCAGGTGGGGATCGATGTCCAATGGGGAAAGCACGGCTCACTGCCGGCAGGGATACGGGAGAGCAGCCTCCCGAAGCCAAAGACCCTCAATTTCTTCTATGCGGCGACCCGCTTTCTGATCCCCGATCAGGTCCTCGGGCGAACGGTGCGCAAGGGCGAGGTCTTCTTTCCGCACAGTTACAAGAGATATCGGGACTTCTCGAGGGTGATGCTTCTCTCCGACAAACTCGACGTAATTGCGAAGACGGAAAGGCCCGAAGCGGTGCTTCAGGCAATCTTCGGGAAGTACTCACACAAACCCGACTGGCCGGAAGGAATCCAGAGCCGGAGGTAGCGTGCTAAGTGGCGTAGACGATGTCGCCCTCGGCGTCGATTCCGAGCTCGTGCTCCATTCCGCAGACGCCGCAGGTCTTAGAGACGTGCCAGACTTCGCCAAGGGCTTTCCGGTGTGACTCCGATGCCGCTTTGACCTTGAGCTTCTTGAAGCTGTATTCGCCGCAATGCTCGCAGGCGTGGGCTCGAGCAATGCGTTCTGCCCGATCCTGAGTTATCTCCTTCAAGTCAGCTTCCGCGGTTCTTCGGCAGCTTGAGGTTTAGTCTCGGATGGGCTGTGTCCGGGAACGCCCGCCCGGTTGACGAGCTCTCTCAGCCCGCCGATGGCGCCCATTACCCCGGCCGCCTCGGCGGGAAGGAAGATTGTCGTGTTCTTGCCCTGAGCAAGAGTCGGAAGCGCTTCCAGGTATTTCATGCCGAGTAGATACATTGCGGCCTGCCCCTCAGGCAGGGCGCTGGCGATCTTTCGGATCGCTTCGGCCTCTGCGGTAGCCATGGCGAGCCTTGCTGTCGCAAGTCCGTCAGCACGAAGAATGGCAGCGTCCTTCTCACCTTCAGCCCGGCGCACCTGCGACTCGCGTACGCCTTCGGCTTCGAGAATGGCGGCACGCTTCCCGGCTTCAGCGTTGGTAACGGTAGCGCGCCGTTCACGTTCTGCGCGCATTTGAAGCTCCATCGATTGCTGGATGTCGCGAGGCGGCTCGATTGCCTGAAGCTCGACCCGCGTGACATCGACGCCCCAACCAATTGAAGCCTCCTCGATTACTTCTCGCATTCGCTTGTTGATGACATCGCGGCTGCCGAGTGTTGCGTCGAGTTCCATTTCGCCGACGATGTTGCGAAGGGTTGTGCGAGTCAGGGTTTCGAGTGCGTAAGGAAGGTTCTGCACCGAGTACGTGGCTTTCTGCGGATCAGCGACGCGATAGTAAATGACTGCGTCGATGTCGATTGTCACGTTGTCTTTCGTGATCACCGGCTGGCTCGGAAAGTTGAGAACCTGTTCGCGGAGATCGATGCGGGACGTGTGTCCGGCGGTGACGCGCTTTACGCCGGTTACATCGGACTCGAAATAGCGAACGTCGATGGTGCGTGGCGAGTCGATGAATGGCAACAGAATGTTGAGGCCCGATCGCGCAACCCGGTGAAAGCGGCCAAGTCTTTCGACGACCATGACTTCGGCCTGTCCCACGATCTTGAAGGATTTTGACGCGACGAACAGGACGATCAGCGCGATAATGCCAAGAAAGGTCAAGCCAACCATGTGAGCTCCAGCGTGAAAGTCAGCGCTGGAAGTATGCAAAGAAAACCGCCGTCACGGAATTCCGTGACGGCGGCAAACTTCGAAGCTGAATCGGGTCAGCGATTCGCTGACGCTGTTTGCTGCTCCTTAGCAACTGCCGCAAACAGGTCTCGCTGTGTCTGACGATTCTTGATGAGCTCGATCGCCCGACGGAGCTGCGAGTCATCCGGAATGTCGCGGCGCTTTGCCGTCGAATCACCGAAAGCGATGCGCGCTATGCTGGAACCGAGGAGGCGGTCTATTTCGGAGCCCCCCGCTTCGAACTGTGCCTTTTCGACTTTGACGCCCTGGGCAACGAGTCTGTTGTAGAACTCATCGCGCCAGGCCTTCGAGACTGCGAATCCGGGCTGCACTTTTCCTTTCTGCTCGACGGCGAAGTCGATCAGCGTAGTGCGGAACACCTGCGCCTTTGGAGCAAGAGCGGTGAGCAGCTTCTGCTCGTCGGAGCTCAGCGTGTCTGGCTGAACGATCACGTCAGGCGTAATGGCGCCGCCGCCGTAAACGATGCGTCCGGCGTCCGATTTGAATTTCGGACGTGACTTGCGAACGGAGTCCGTCTCCATCGAATCAGGCAGAACTTCGACGAACGACCCATCGGGAAGCAGCTTGCGTTCTTTCTGGATCGAGCGACCACTGGGCGTATACCATTTTGCGGTCGTCATCTTCAGTGCGTATCCGCCGTCGAGCGGATAGACAGTCTGAACAAGGCCCTTTCCGAAAGAAGTGGTGCCGACAATTACTGCCCTGTCGTGATCCTGAAGAGCGCCGGCAACGATTTCGGATGCGGACGCCGTGCGACCGTCGGTGAGAACGATCAGCGGAATTGCCGGAGCGATCGGATTGTCGGTCGCGTTGAGGACTTCCTGGAAACCAGCCCGGCCGCGAACGCTCGATACTTCCTGTCCTCTGTTGAGGAACAGGTTGGCAACTGTTGCCGACTGGTCGAGATAACCGCCGCCGTTTCCGCGAAGATCGAGGATGAGGCCTTTTGCCCCTTCAGCAGTGAGGCGTTTGATCGACGCGTCGAGCTCTTCAGTTGCAGTCTCGTTGAACTGCTGGAGCGGGATGTAACCGATCTTGCCGTCGAGCATGATGGCAAACGGAACCGCGGGGATGCGAACATTTGCACGGGTGAACGTCACAGCGATCGGCTCAGCTACACCGGTGCGCTGGAACTTCACGTTGACCTTGGTTCCCGGAGTTCCCTTGAGAACGTCGGATACCTGTTGGGTTGTCCAGCCGCGAGTGTTGGCCGTGTCAACCTGAATGATGCGATCGCCTTCAATAATGCCGGCAGCTTCAGCCGGCGTATGAGGGAAGACGCGCTGGACGGTAATGAAGTTCTGGACTTCACCGATCTCCATGCCGACGCCGCCGTACTTTCCGCCAGTCTGGGCGTTGAACGTTGCGAGCTCTTTTGGGGAGAGTAGGACCGAATAGGGATCGTTCAGCTCGTGAACCAGGCCCCGAGCCGCCTTTTCATAAAGGTCGGCGGCGCCGACGCTGTCGACGAACCGGTTCGACACGATAGTGAGCACTTGATCGAGCAAGCGGGCGCCGTCGTTCGCGGAGCGCTCCTGCGCGACGAAACCGCCCGCAAGCAGTGGTATGGCGACGAGCCCGATAAGGGCGAATTTGCGACTTTTGACCATGTCCGGCCTACGATATGAGTGAGCTTACGCTGAAGGTACTAGATACGCCCCGAAACTGTGAGTGTTCCGGGGTGCAACGGGTATAACCGCCTGATAATTAGACACTTCAGGGGCGTCAGGTGTTGCGGGTTGCGAGCACATAATCGACTAGCCATTCCCGGTTGATCTGGCGAAACGAGGCATTTCGGACCAGTCCTGCCGCAAGGAGCATCTCATGTGCCGGTTGGAGCACTCGCTGCAGGTGGGAGGGATAGCGTTGAGCCAGCGGAAGCTGCTGAGCGAGCTCCTCGAGCGGGACGCGCCAGGTCACAGTTCCAGATTCCCGGGCGACCTCGAGCAACCGATAGAGCCGGCGAGCCACAGGACTGTTCAACGACTGATAATGTGGAGAAGAGAGAGACACCGTGCATCCAGCGGCAATGTTGTCCCGGATCAGCGGTGATATCACAACTCGTGCATCTCCGGGCTCGGATGCGGTGAGCACCGGAAAAAGAGTGAACTGTTCACGATCGGCGAGCCTTCTTCTCTCGATTGCTACTGACGTGAGAATCGTGAACTGGCCCTCGAGAGGAATACCTTTGCGCACGGGCAGATAAACGCCCGAAGATTCTAGCATGGTTCTTTCAAGGCGATTGAGCGCGGAACGCAGCTGCTCATAGGTTCTGCCGTCGACTCGGCGGCCAATCGACCGCAGGAATGAGTGAAGCGTGAACGTTATGGTTCCGTCGTGCGGAAATCCCGCCTCGGCATATCTATGAAGGATTTCGACGTAGACATCCTGGTCGAAAGTGCCGGGGACACGGTCGCCTGGAGATGGCAGAACGCGCCAGCGACCGCCGGTTAGCGGGGAGTATGTTATGGTCGACTCTTCAGCCGAATCGCTGAGCCGGAAAATCGGCAGCGCTTCGAGCGAGCGATCGAGGTAGATGGCTCGGTTCGCAGAACGTCTGCGGGCTGCGAGAGTCATGTTCAGTGAAACTGCGGTAACCTCAGAGGTGCGGCAAGGAGCGGTGTCCGAATTGCTGGTACGGACACTGTGTATTCACACTAAACAGTTCGGTGACAAATGAGCATCCTCAAGTATGGCGCGCTGACCGTGGTTCTTCTTCTGGCCGTCGTGCTGATGCTGATCGGCGTCCTGTCGGTGACAAGAGGAGCGACCGTTCGGACCGTAATCGCCGCGGGTGACAAAGGCGGTCCGCCGGGGGTCAGCGATCCCCTGTTTCCGCATACTATCGAGCTGTTCACGGGAACTCACATCGACGACGGCAACAGGGTCGAGATTCTCCTGAACGGAGTGGGAACGTACCCGCGATTATGGAAGGACATTGCCTCGGCAAAGCACACGATCACGGTGCAGATGTACTACTCGCAACCCGGGGCCGTTGCGGACACGATGGCAAAATATCTCTCCGAGAGGGCGCGAGCCGGCGTGAGAGTTCTGGTTCTGTTCGACGCATTTGGATCACAACCGCTTGCGGGCCAATGGGTCGAGAATCTGAAGAAATCCGGGGTCGAATTCGCGTGGCTCAGACCTCTCAAGTGGTACACTCTTCAGAAAGCCACCCAGCGCTCACACGTTCGAGTTGTCGTGGTGGATGGACGTGTCG
The DNA here is from genome assembly GCA_017881685.1 of Gemmatimonadaceae bacterium. Lineage (GTDB taxonomy): Bacteria > Gemmatimonadota > Gemmatimonadetes > Gemmatimonadales > Gemmatimonadaceae > UBA4720. Next base: position 9,630 of record JADGQR010000060.1, on the reverse strand, counting down.
GGTACACCGGCGGATTCGGGCTTGCAGATTACTGGCTCGGTGACGGCCGTCATGAGGAGCAGTGGCGCGAGAGCAATGTAAGGTTCATGGGTCCAACGGTCGCCGCGCTTCAGGCCGCATTTGCTTCCGGCTGGGCCGAGACAAGAGGTGAGCTGCTGACGGGAGACATGTTCTTTCCCCCCGTTTCGTTTCAAGACAAGGGCGATGTCAAAGCCGGTCTCATGCACAGTCTTCCAACAATCGGCAGCACACCGGCCGAGAGATTCTATGCGCTCACGATCGCGGGTGCACGGAAGACGCTCTACGTCACGAACTCCTATTTCGTGCCGAATACCGACTTCTGCCAGCTGCTCATCAATGCAGCAAAGCACGGCGTCGACGTGAGGATCCTCACCGTCGGTCCAAAGACCGACGTGAAGTCGACGTGGTACGCAGGCCGGGCGTTGTATGAGCAGCTTCTGGAAGGAGGCGTGAAGATCTACGAGTACAAGCCAACGATGATGCACGCAAAGACCATCGTCGTTGACGGCATGTGGTCGTCGCTGGGCTCGATGAACTTCGATAACAGGTCGATTGCCTTCAACAACGAATCGCAGATTCTCGCGCTGGATTCAGGAATCGGCAAGCAGATGGACGACATCTTCCTGGATGACCTCAAGTATTCCGATGAGATCAAGCTCGATACGTTCAGGAAGAGATCATGGACGGGTAAAATTCTCGAGCAAGGCGCACAGCTGATGCGCAGAATCCTGTAGGCAGGTGAGCGTTGCGCGGACGGTTTCAGACACCCGTCCGCTCTGACCAATGAATCGTCGATTTCATCCGATCATCCGGAAATGGTTCGCCGAGACTCTCGGCAAACCCAGCGAGCCGCAGCGCATGGGGTGGCCCGCGATCGCGAGCGGCAGCCACACGCTCGTACTCGCGCCGACGGGAACCGGAAAAACGCTCGCCGCATTTCTATGGGAGCTGAATGCACTGATAGTCGAGGGTTTGAAGGAACCGCTCGCGAACGGTGTTCATCTTCTCTACATCTCGCCGCTCAAGGCGCTGAACAATGACATTCAGCGCAACCTCGAAGCTCCTCTTGCCGATTTGCGCCGGCGATTTGAAGAGGCGGGCAAATCATTCCCGGAGATTCGCGTCGGCGTAAGAACAGGGGACACCCCACCGGCGGCACGCGCGCGAATGCTGCGCAAGTCACCGCACATTCTGATCACGACTCCGGAATCGCTCAACATCATGCTGACGAGCGTGCGTGGTCGTGGGATGTTCAGCGCAACGCGTGCCGTGATCGTCGACGAGATACACGCGATCGCAGGCAGCAAGCGCGGGGCACACCTGGCGCTCACTCTGGAGAGGCTCGAAGCACTGACGTCACGATCGCCACAGCGAATCGGTCTGTCCGCAACACAACGGCCGCTCGATGAGGTAGCTCGATATCTCGGTGGATGTGAGCTGGCCGCCGACGGTAACACAGTCTATCGGCAGGTCACCGTTGTGGATTGCGGTCTCGTGAAGCAGATGGAGATCAAGGTTCAGTCGCCGGTGCCGGACCTTGGCAATGTTGGCGGAAGTGTCTGGCCGTCGGTCGTTCCTCTCGTGCTCGACCACATACGCGCATCGAAAACGACGCTCGTCTTCGTGAACAATCGAGCACAGGCCGAGAAAATCGCAGGCAAGGTGAATGCGCTTGCGGAAGAAGATATCGCGCAGCCATACCACGGCTCGTTGTCTCGCGAACGCCGCTTCATGCTCGAGGAACGGCTGAAGGCGGGAAATCTTCGTGCTCTTGTGACGACGAGCTCGCTCGAGCTTGGAATCGACATCGGTTCAGTAGATCTCGTGATTCAGCTCCAGTCCCCCAAGCGAGTATCGGCAGCACTACAGCGTGTCGGACGAGCGGGACACACACTTGGTGTGGCAAGCCGCGGCATCCTCGTTCCGACGTTCCGGGATGATGCCGTTGAGATCGCCGCGATCGTAGCTGCGATGAGGGCGGGAGATGTCGAGCCGACGCGAGTTGTGCAGAACGCGCTCGATGTTCTGGCACAGGTGATTGTCGCTGCTGCGTCGGTTGACGACTGGAGTGCAAGCGATCTGTTCGATCTCGCGCGTCGATCGTATCCCTATCACCGCCTGAGTCGCGGTGCTTTCGACGAAGTTCTCTCGATGTTGTCGGGGAAGTATCCATCGGACATCGCGAGCGAACTGGAATCAAGGGTGACGTGGGACCGCGTGACCGACAGAGTCACAGGCGATCGCGCCGCGAGAATGATCGCGGTGATTTCGGGCGGAACAATTCCGGATCGCGGACTCTACACAGTCAATCTTCCGGACCGAACCAGGCTGGGCGAACTGGACGAAGAGTTCGTTCACGAGTCGAGAGTCGGCGATGTGTTCCAGCTTGGATCGACGACGTGGCGCATTGCTGCGATCGAGCACGACAGAGTCATAGTGAACCCCGCACCAGGCATGGCTGCGCGGATGCCTTTCTGGCACGGAGAGTACGGCGCGCGCTCGCTCGAGCTGAGTCATCGTGTTGGAGCACTGAGACGTGAGCTTGCCGAGGGCACTTCTTCAAAAGTCCTCGAGGAGAAATACGGCTGCGATGAAGCGACGTCGGTCTCGCTGATGAATTACATCGGAGCGCAGAAAGCCGCCACCGGTGTGGTGCCCGACGACAAAACCATCGTCATCGAACATTTCCGGGATGAGACAGGCTCCGTGCGTGTCGTACTTCACGCTGCTTTTGGCGGACGCGTAAACGCGCCGTGGGGAATGGCACTCGCTCAACGTGCGCGGGAAGCACTCCAGGGCGCGGACGTTCAAGTGCAGACGACCGATGATGGCGTGATGCTGCGAATGCCCGACATTGGTCGTCCAATTCCAGTTGCAAATCTGCTCGGACTTTCTGCGGCAGAAGCAGAAGAGCTGGTGATGGAAGAAGTAGGATCGACGTCCCTGTTTGGCGCTCGATTTCGAATGAATGCTGCGAGGTCACTGCTTCTTCCTCGCGGTAATCCACGTCGGAGAATGCCGCTCTGGCTGCAGCGACTGAAAGCCCTCGATCTGCTTCAAACGGTGAAGCAGTTCCCGAGCTTCCCTGTACTTGTCGAGACATACCGCGACGTCCTGCAGGAAGCGTTCGACATGAACGGCCTGAAGACAGTTCTTAATGACATCGAAAGCGGAGCGATCGCGGTTCAGGTGGTTCAGACGGAAAAGCCATCTCCATTCGCCGCGAGCCTCCAATTCGGGTTCGTGATGGACTGGCTGTATGGAGACGACACCCCACGCGCCGAGCAGTCGGCGGCACTTCTGTCACTCGATCGCTCTCTGCTTGGCGAAGTGATGGGCGACGAAGCAGGTGACGATCTCACTCTCGACGCAATTCGGCAGATCGTAGCTGAGCGCGGAGGATACGCTCCGCGAAGACGGGCAAGGAGCACAGACGAGCTTGCTCATCTGCTCGATCGCGCCGGTGATCTGAGCGAGACAGAGCTTGGCGCACGCATCGCAACAGGAGAGGAAGGTCTGCTCGGTGATCCGTTCAACGAAATAGTATCGAGCCGGCGAGCTGTGCTCATCCCTTTCGGGAGAGACAAGGAATGGCGGTACATACTCACCGAATTATTTCCGCGTTACGTCTCGGCATACGGCGCTGATGCGTTGAGTCACGTGAGGGTACCGACGTCCGGTGGAAGCGGCTCGGGATTCGCCGGAAACCAGGTCGATCTGCCGGCCACTGAGGTGATACCGGAGGTTCTGCTGACCGGCGCAATGACCGTGGGGGCAGCACGGCGAGAGATCCTCGCGCGGTTTCTCGCTCTCTCCGGACCGGTGACAGTTGCCGAGATAAAAGAGCGGTATGGCTGGGAAGAACGATGGATCGAGTCGCGTCTCACGGAGTGGCAGCGAACCGGCAAGCTCGTTCGCGGAAGGTTCAGGTCTGATCACGCAGATCCGGAGTGGGTGTCGCGACGGATCGCGGAAGCAGGAAGGCGTCGCGCGCTAGCTGCGCTTCGCCGGCAAATCGAAGCAGTGGAGCTTCCGGTCTACGCTGAGCTCGTCCAGCGATGGCAGCATGTCGATCCGCGTGATGCTGCTCAGGGAGTTGATGGAGTCGCGACCGTCATGCGACAGCTCTATGGCCTTGCTCGTCCCGCGAAATTGTGGGAGCGCGATTATCTGCGTGCACGTGTGCCCGGATACGATCCCGCGTGGCTCTCGCAATTCTTTGGAAGTGGCGAAACTGTCTGGGTCGGTGAGGCAAATACTGATTCGATATCCGACACCGTGATGCTGTCGCGGATTCGTTTCTTCCGAAGGGGAACCGGATCTATCTGGGTCGGTGAGGAGCAGAGCAGTGAAATCGAGACTAAGCTGAGCGAGCATGCTCGCGCGGTAAGGGAAGTAATCGCCGAGGAAGGCGCATCGTTCACGCTCGACCTCGAAGTTGTGACAGGTCTCACTCCGCTCGCGGTGAAGGAAGCCCTGAGAGAGCTCGCCGCCGCCGGCATCGTGACAAATGACACGGTCGAAGCGATGCGGGAGATCATTCGGTGGCGTCCGCTCGATACGCAAATCGATCCGGATCCAACGCGGTGGCTCCCCGCTGACTACCGCCCGTCGGCACATCGTCACGTCATTCAGCGTCGGCCGAATCTCAGGCGAATTCCGAAATGGCGAAGGCCTGATCGTCCCGGTGCAAATCAATCGAACTGGGGTGGCAGATGGTCGCTCGTTCATCGTATCGGTACGCTCGGACGAGCTAAGGCAGTCGAAGAACGTGCGGCCGAAATCGCCAGATACTGGCTCGATAGATACGCGATCGTGTCTCGCGAGCTATGGCGTCGAGAGAAGCCTCGCATCCCTTGGCGAACGATCTACCATGAGCTCAAAAAGATGGAGTTCAGAGGCGAAGTTCGACGCGGATATTTCGTGAAGGGCCTGGCCGGAGCTCAATTCGCATCGAGTGCGGCGGTGGAACAGTTGAGAGCAATCGCCGAAGAGTCAGAGAATGGCAAACCTTTCATTGCACTGGCTGCGAGCGACCCCGCGAACATTTATAATCTCCCGCTCGATCTGGCTGACCGAGATCCCTTGTCTCGTCCACGTGGAGCGGGCGCTCTGATCGTCACTCGAGGTGGAAAGGTCGGGCTTTCAGTCGAAGGCCGGGGAAAACGGGTAGTCGCAGCGGAGTGGATGGCGAAGGAAGACGTGATGAAAGCCAAGGAAGTACTCGCTGTTCATCTGCGAGGTGAGAAGAACGCGCGTTATCTCATGCTGCCGGACATCGGAGGGTCCGAATGAGCGCATCGATTGCCGGGACAATGCGGGAGCCCGTGTCCTTCAGCGCCAGGAGCGCGACGGGTACTGCCGTCACGCGGCAGCGGTCGCTTCGGTGGATCTCGTTCGCGGCATCGTGATGGTTCTGATGGCTCTCGATCACACGCGCGACTATTTCAGCAACCTGCGGTTTCAGCCCGAGGATCTTTCAAAGGCAACTCCATTTCTCTTTGCCACTCGGTGGGTCACGCATTTCTGCGTGCCGACATTCTTTCTTCTCGCGGGTGTTGGCGCATCACTCGCGTTGTCGGGCGGCTAATCGAAACGCGAGATCAGCAGATTTCTGCTGACTCGTGGACTGTGGCTTGTGTTTCTCGAGGTTACTGTCTCCGCACTCGGATGGAACTTCAAGCTCGGATTTCCGCTGATTCCGCTGATTCTGCTGGTTATCTGGGCGCTTGGCCTCTCGATGGTGATTCTATCGGGGCTCGTCTTTCTGCCAAAAAAGGTGATCACGGCGGTAGCGCTCATAACGATAGCCGGACACAATCTGCTCGATAGCGTCGGTGGGGCCTCAATGTCTGGAGGAAGTCCACTCTGGCACCTGCTTCACAGGCCCGGACTCGTTTCTCCGGACCCTCTGATAATTGTCGGATATCCGATAATCCCGTGGTTCGCTGTAATGGCGCTTGGTTTTGCCCTTGGTGATGTCTTTCGGTGGGAGCCAGAACGACGAAAACGCTTTCCATTGCGAGCCGGCATTGTTTCGATCGTCGCGTTCGTTGCGATTCGATTCGTCAACGCTTACGGAAATCCGGTGCCGTGGTCGGTGCAGAAAACGGCGGCGTTGACAGTCGCATCGTTTCTCAATGCGATGAAGTATCCGCCGTCGCTCGATTACCTGCTCATGACGCTTGGACCAACGCTGATCGCCCTTGCATTGCTGGAGAATGCACGCGGTCCGTTTGCGCGTGCAGCAAGCGTATATGGACGAGTGCCGATGTTCTATTACCTCGGCCACATCTACGTCATACACATACTTGCGGCCATATTCGCGCTCTGGCAGGGAGGCACTGCAGGCTTTCTGAGTCTCGACACGGCGTCGTTTCCAAAGTGGTACGGTACGAGCCTGCCCGGCGTTTATCTGGCGTGGTCTCTCGTCGTTCTCAGCATGTACTTGCCGTCCCGCTGGTTCGCCGATCTCAAATCACGCCGCCGAGACTGGTGGCTGAGCTACATCTGACCTGCGTTTGATCTAGCGAATATCGGCGCGACCCAACGCAGCGCGAACTGCCTCGCGCATTGCAGTGACGGCTTCGTCACGCGCAGCGGGACTGTCTTCGCGAATGTGCAGCTCGATGCCGTCGGCAACTGGAGCCCGGCGCCAACTGTGCGTGTTGCCGTCCTCGCGCTCTGCGGTCGTATCAGCATGGGAAGTGAGAGCGGGTGCAAGTGATGTAGCGATGCGGCGCTCGAGTGCATCGCCGGTGACGTCCTTCATCTCCGCTTTGATCTTCTCCAGGCTCTGGCCTTCCCGCTGTCTGATCTTGATCGCGAGGAGCTGAAGGAGATGCCGGTAGTTGTAGGTAGCGGCGGTGCCCGTTCCTTCCGGCCGGTCGAGCAATCCGTTCGCAACATAGAATCTTACCGACCGTGCAGTCGGTGCAGCACGCGCCGACGCGTTAGTCGGACGCATGCCTGCCGCGTCGACTAAGGCTGTGACGTGGGCAGCGAGACCTCGGGCGTTCCAGGGAGCGTGGCGAGAGTGTGCGCGGAGGAGAGAGACAGGCGATTCAGCCATGTTGATAGGATAACATTAAAGTCATCGGGGCGCTCGTCGTGCGGCAGGTCACCGGCTGGCGTCAGAACCGTGAGCTCAAAGTCGGGTTTGATTGCGCGGAAACCGCGAAATTCCTCGATAGGTGCGGCGGATCCTTCCTCGCCCCAGACGAGCAGCGATGGCTGGCTCAACCGGCGCAGCGCCTGACGAACATCGATGTTCAAATGTCCCGAGACAAAAGCCGCGGGCGCGTGACGAGCACCACGCTGGTGAGACGTCCAATAGTAGATGTCGACGAGCTCATCCGTGACGATTGAGTTGTCGGCGTACGTCTTTTCGAGGTAATAGCGCAGGCTTCGTTTCGAAACGAGCGCGTTGAACATCGCTGTGCCGACGATCGGCGCCTCAACTGCAAGACGACCGGCCTCTCCGCCGGCGCCAGCGGGCTTGTTCAGTCGGGTGAGACCCGTCGGGGCAATCAGCGCAATCGCCGGAAATCTTTCCGGATCACGGGCGCCGAGAACTATCGCATACGCGCCGGAGAGCGAAGTCGCGACGAGAACGCACGGTTCACCGATAACCTGGTGAACGAAGTCCGAGATCAGCGATATGTAGAGCCGCGCTGAGTAGCGTATGGCGGGGCGATCGGATCTGCCGAAGCCCAGCAGATCGATGGTGTAGACGGTGTTGCCGCGCGAGAGGTAATCAACGTTGTCGTGCCATTCGTACGACCACGCAGCGGCATGAATGCCGTGGATGAGAAGAAGAGGAGGCCCGCTGCCGCGCTTGGTGAATGCGATGCGCCGCCCTCTCCAATCGAATCCGCCCTCTTCTCCGCCGATGAGATTGGTAAGCTGGTCAACGCCTTTTCGTGCGATGGCATTGTATGCGGCCGCGGCTCCAATGAGAGCGCCGCCAGACATCAACACCTTTCTCCAGCGGTTATCGTTCTGTTCCATCTGTCCTCACCCGAGTCTGATGCTCATAGAAGCCAGAAAAAATCCCGTTCTGGAAACTATCTATTCTGCGTACGCGCGCCGTCTGATTCGCCGACAATTCGGCAGAGTACAAGTAAGCGGAGCCGGGTTCCCGGAAACAGACCACCCGGTCATCGCATACATGAATCACACTGCGTGGTGGGACGCCGTGGTCCCGGTTCATCTATCGCACGACTTATTCCGGCGTGAAATCCATGCGCTCATGGAAGGCGAACAAATCAGAAAATACCCATTCTTTCGGCATCTGGGCTGCTTTGGTCCATCAGAGAGTGGAATCGCCGATGCGACAGCTGTAGTCGATTACGCAGCCCGGGTTCTAAAGAGCGGGAACCGGCCGATTTTGTGGATCTGCCCGCAGGGAGCAATCTTGCCGTCGCGTATCCCGATGAAGTTCAAGACAGGGCTCGCGCGTATCGCGGAAGCGGTTCCAGAGGCGGAGATAGTTCCAATGGCCTTCCGGTACGAATTCCTGAAAACACAGAAGCCGGAGTGCCGGATAAGAATTGGAGAGCCGGTCGCGCGATCCGAGGAAGATTATTCCCGGTTCACGCGCCGGCTCGAGTTACAGCTTCAGCAGGAGCTCGATGCGCTGGATGCTGAGATCGCGCAGGGACTTACCCTCTAGTCAGGTACTACCGGCGCTTTCCGCCCTTCTTCCCGGCCGGCTTACCCTTCTTTGCTCCACCCTTTGCGCTGGATTTCTTTCCTGCGCTCTTCGATGAGCTCTTCTTCGCTGAAGATGCCTTCTTTGCGGAACCTGACTTCTTTCCGCTGGAAGATTTCTTCGCTGACCTGGCTCCGCCGGACTTTGCCTTCGAAGATTTGGCTGCAGCCTTCTTAGCTGGGGGTGCCTTGGCCTTCGAAGCCTTGGAGCCGGAGGATTTCTTCGCAGCGGCCTTCGGGCCACTTTTCGCAGCGGGTGCGCCTTTCGCGGGCGAGCCCTTTCCAGCTGAGCCCTTTTTCGCTGCAGGAGCGCTCGTCGAAGTTGCACTCTTTTTTGGAGCCGATGGAGGACCACTCGGCGGCTCGTCACCCAGATCGTCTTCGTCGAAGAGAAGAGAGTCGTCGCCGACGAGCTCTGTCGGGATATCGCGCGGGCGTGTTGACGCGAGAAGCTGCTTCTCACGATTCGCCGCGGTGGATCCTTTTGGACGGCCGCGACGACCACGCGGAGCACCGCCACCGAAGAGGTCTTCTTCCTCTTCTTCCTCTTCAACGTCGTCGGCGTCACCGCTGGCAATTGCTTCCTCGTCGTCCTCGTCATCGACGTCGTCGGCGCTGTCCCAGAGACGGTCACTGTGATCTTCGTTGATCGCCCAGCCGCCATTCTCCTCGTCGTCGTCATCGTCATATGACCGTTTGCCGCGGCCAAAGCCGCCGCCGAGATCATCCGAGTCGTCATCGTCGGCGAATCTAAAGGTCTCTTTTACCTCATCACCGCTCGGCATGCTCGTCCCCCTTTGACTGTTTCATTGTCTCCATTAGCTGATCACCGACAATTATTCTGCCGCCAAGCTGCACGACGCGTGCCCTGTCACTGGACACGAAGTGTGCAACTCC
>JADGQR010000059.1 GCA_017881685.1 Gemmatimonadaceae bacterium | reverse complement strand
GCTCGTGGAGGAGGCGGCGGTGGGAGCTTCGGACGCGGGCCCTTTGCTTTGACCAGAAGCTGCTGACCGATCTTCACTTTGTCGTTGGGCAGGTTGTTCAGCTTGCGGATGATGTCGGGCGAAGTGTCGAACCGGGCCGCAATGCTCGAGATCGCGTCTCCGCGGCGAACAGTGTAGTAGATGGGCTCGTCGATGAGCTTTGCCACTGCCGCACGAATGCGGCGCTCGCGAATGGCCTCGACACGCTGCTTGTCGAGCTTTCTGTTGACGTGGTCGAGCAGACTGTCGAGCGCCGCCTCGTTCCCCGGTGATGCGGCAAATTCCTGTGGGGTTCCCTTGCCATAGGAAATCCGGACACCATGAGCAGTCATGAAGTAGAGGCGCTTCTGCTTCATTGTGAGGAGGGTATCGTTGGGAAACTCGTACTGAAGAATGGTCGCCGGAGCGTCCTCGTTCTGGAGCTTGTCAGTGGGTGCGATTCCGATGAACAGCACCCTGTCAGTGGTCGCGACCAGAAGGCCATTTGCCGCACGGTAGTAGTCCGATGGGCGGCGCTGGAAGGCCTTTGCGTATCTCTCGACGTGCTCGCCATAGTGGAGCATTCCACCGTTGAGCTCGCGTGAGGCCGCTTCCCACGCTCCCCGTGCATCGACACGCCGCATGAAGACTGCGTACCCGAAAACCATGATGCCTGCAATTATGACGAAGAGCCCGATTATCAGCCTCTTGATGAACCGGAACCAGCGGTAGAGGCCTTCAGATTCTTTCAAGTCTTTCTTACCGTTTAGTGAGTTATCCCGCAGTCAAGCCACTGGGGGCAATCTCCGTACCCTGACGTGGCATGTGTGGTGCAGATACAACGGGCATGACGAACCCCGCGGGTGATCGCCGAGAGGGTGAGGATGTGGCTCAAGCTCCCGACGATCGACGAGAATCGACGGGGAATATCTATACGAACGTCCGCCGGCGCTCGGTCGAGCGCCCACCCCTCAAGCCCTGGCAACGCATACTCAAGGGCCTGGCCCATGGAGTTGCGGCAACGGCACTCCTTGTTGCGGGAACAGTATGGACGCTCAGCCAGCAGAAACCAAAGTACGTGAAACCTGGTGAGTTGTTGCAGCTCCCACCGTCACTGGTAGCCGCCGCCCCTCCGTTGAGCGAACAGGTCTTCAGGGTCAGCAGCGTCCTCCGGCGTTACACGAAGGACACGACGAGGGCCAACACAATCGCACAGGCGCTCGTCACGGAGGGCAGCAAGAAGAACCTGTCGCCATCGCTGCTGATCGGCGTTCTGCTGACCGAAAACGCGAAGCTCGACCCCAAGGCCCGCAGCAACGTCAGCGCGCGTGGGCTGATGCAGGTGATGCCGTTCCACGCCGGCAAGTGGAAGGGATGCACCTCGAACGATCTGGCCGACATCGCGTCGAATATCTGCTATGGGACGTCGATCCTGGCGGACTATATCAAGCGGGCGCCATCGCTCGAGAAGGCCCTCCTGAACTACAATGGGTGCGTCCGCGGCACGAACACCCCCCAGTGCCACACGTATTCAGGCAAGGTCCTCCGCTACGCCGACCAGGCCGCGACGGAGATGTTCCAAGCGGTCTTCCCGGCCCCAGAGCCAGTCGAATAAAACCGCTGATCGCTGACCGCTGATTTTGCCTTGCCGTATCCCGTCACCCGGGCTACCTTTATACGTTACTCATCAACAGCATTACCATATTAGGTATGAGCGACTGGATCGGCCGCGACCTCGAACGCCTCCGTAAGCTACGTGGCCTTCGCAGGGAAGACGTTGCCGCACAACTGACCGTCCCCGTTTCGCCTTCAACGATCCGCAACATCGAGCACGACGAGCACTACAACGTCTCGCTCGACTTGCTGCGACAGATCGCAAGCGTGCTCGGCGCCGAGCTTCGAGTTTCCCTCGACGTCGGTGTGGAGCCGGCTGTGATCGGTGACGTTTCAGCCGGTAAGCGGGTAGTAGATAACGAGTACTTCATCAGGTACATCCGGGCACGCTATCCGGATTGCCCGCTGACGAACTCACAGATTGGCAGACGCATGTGGAGCTTCGCCGAGTCGCACGGGGCGGAGCTGGTGAAAGGTAGAAAGCAGCTCAAGAAGTCAGTGGCGGGTCCTGAGGGGACGCTTCATCGCTCTCCCACTACCGCTGCCGAATATCAGGTATTCGAGAAGGATTTTGCTGCCCTCGAGCGATTTGCAGATCGACTCGGCCGGGCATTTTCCGACGGAAAGGGAGGAGTACTTGTACCAGCGGCCTGACGGAGGACTGTCCCACGTGGAAGAAGGGAAAACCAGCCTCAAGATCGTGACCTCGCCGGATCAGGTCAAAGATCTGTTCCGCCCATGGTGGCGCCGATACATGCTTCCGTTCATCCACGCCGTTTCGCTCATCGTGCTACTTGTCGGTGGAACGATCTGGACCCTTCAGCAGCAGCACCCGAAGTACACGAGCCCGGTCGCGCTTCTCAAGCTTCCTGGGGCTGTCATCAGTGCGGGTAGTCCAACCGAGGAGGCCTTCCGGATTGGACAGGTTCTTCGCAAGTACACTGATAACGGCGAAAACGCAGATCGCATCGCCGAAGCAGTCGTCACGGAGAGTAACAAGAGGCAGATCGATCCGAGCCTCCTGGTCGGCGTGATGCTCGTCGAGGACGAGAGCCTGAATCCTCGTGCGCGCAGCTTCATGGGTGCCCGCGGGCTGATGCAGGTGATGCCGTTCCACCGAGGACAGTGGGGCTGCGAGTCCAAGGATCTTTACAGCATCGAAGGCAATATCTGCCATGGTGTGAGCGTACTGGCCGATGCAATCAAGAACGCGCCGAGTCTCAGAGTCGCCCTTCAGCGATACAACGGATGCGTGACAGGCCGCAACACGCCCGGCTGCCACAGCTATTCATCCAAGGTGCTGTCGGCCCGCGACCGCGCCGCCCAGCAGATCATGGCGGTGTCGAACAGCTCACCGCAGGAATAGGGATCTGTCGCCGGTAGAAGCCGGCACCCGTACTTCCATGCAATCCCCGGCGAAGCGAAGATCGCCGGGCTGGGTCCTCGCCGCGGCGCTCCTCGGCATTTCGTTCGCAGGGCCACTCGTCAGACTCTCCTCGGCCGATCCGCTTGCGATCGCTGTCTGGAGACTTGGGTTCTCCCTCATCATCGTCTCTGTAGCACTGCTTGTCACCGGTCAGTGGCGCGAATGGCGGATTCTCACCGCGCGAGAAGCTGCATTCGCCATCAGCGGTGGAATCGCGCTCGCCTTTCATTTCTGGGCGTGGAACACTTCGATCCACCTGACGACGATCGCCGCGTCGGTAACGCTCGTGAGTCTTCAGCCGCCGATTGTGATAGCGATCTCCGCGGTATTCCTGCGAGAGGTTCCAACAAGACGACAGGTCGCCGGCATTGCGCTCGCCGTCATCGGTGCAATGGTCATCGCCATCCCCGCCTGGCGTGAGAACACCGGATCTGGCCCAACCGGCGCGCTGCTCGGCAACATGCTGGCGATCTCGGCGGCTGTCACTGCAGCGATCTATTACACGATTGGCCGTCGTCTCCGTACGAAATACGGGATCTGGTCATACGTCGGACTTTGTTACGGAGCGTGCTGGGCAACGCTTCTCATGATGGCGTGGGTAACGCGCATTCAGCTTACGCCACAGCCGCCGCGTGAGATCGCAATCTTCGCCGGCCTCGCTGTCGGTCCGATGCTGCTCGGGCACACCGGATTGAACTGGGCACTCAAGTACATGCCGGCGTACGTGGTCAATCTCATAGTGCTCGGCGAACCGCTCGGAGCGACGATCCTCGGCGCATTGATTCCGTCGATCAGGCAGATTCCATCCGCGATGACGGTTCTGGGCGGGGCCGTTGTGCTCAGTGGCGTAATCCTGGCAGCGTCCGCAACGGTGTCCGGTCGCGCCGCGCAGGGATAGTTTTAGCGCGCCAGAAGTAACCCATTTCTTCCAAATCCAGAATTAAATGAAGCTCCGTCTAACAGCCGGGCTCTTGCTCGTCTCGTCGCTGTTGATTCCCGCGGCATCTCGAGCGCAGAGTCGCATCACTTCGCCGCTCCAGCAGTTCGGACACAACATCGGTGACGATTATTTCCTCGCCAACTACAAGCAGCTCACCGAGTACTGGCAGAAGCTGGACAAGGAGTCCGATCGAATGCGCGTTGTTCGAATCGGGACCAGTGCGGAAGGCCGGCCGATGTACACAGCGATCATCACTGCGCCGGAAAATTTCGGGAAACTCGGCCGTTATCAGGAAATCACATCGCGACTGGCTCACGCGCAGGGTCTCAGCGACGCGCAGGCCCACGCGCTCGCCCACGAGGGGAAAGCAGTGGTCTGGATCGATGGCGGACTCCACGCGACGGAAGTGCTTGGAGCCCAGCAGCTGATTCAATGGGTGTACGAGATGGTCAGCAAGAACGATCCGGAGACAATGCGCTTCTTGCACGACGACATTCTGCTGGCGACTCTCGTCAATCCGGACGGCATGGACCTCGTGTCGGATTGGTACATGCGAGAGCCTGTGCTGACCGCAAGATCGACGAGTGGAGTGCCGAGGCTCTATCAGAAGTACGCGGGTCACGACAACAATCGCGATTCGTACATGGCGTCACAGCCGGAGACGGAAGCAGTCGACAGCATTCTGTACCGCGCATGGTATCCGCACATCGTGTACAACCACCACCAGACGGGACCGCCGGGCACGATCATCTTCGCTCCGCCGTTTCGCGATCCGTTCAACTACAACTTCGATCCGCTGATCCCCGTCGGCATCGACCTCGTCGGAGCCGCGATTCACAGTCGCTTCATCGCCGAGGGCAAGCCGGGCGCGACGATGCGAAGTGGGTCATCGTATTCCACGTGGTGGAACGGCGGTCTTCGCACAACGGTTTACTTCCACAACATGATCGGCCTGCTGACTGAAGCGATTGGCAATCCGACGCCGATGGAAGTAACGCTCGTGCCGGACAAGCTGTTGCCCAGGGGGGATCTCCCGTATCCGATCATGCCGCAGCCGTGGCACTTCGCGCAGTCGATTGCCTACGAGCTGACCGCCAATCGCGCGGTGATGGACATCGCGTCGAAGTATCGCGAAGACTTTCTCTTCAATGCGTATCGAATGGGGAAGAATTCCATCGAGCGGGGAAGCACTGACACCTGGACACTGACGCCAGATAAGGTTGACGCGGTCAAAGCGGCGTTCGAGAAAAACAGAAAAGCAGGACAGCCGGTCGTCGTGGCGGATTACATGAAGATTCTTCATCAGCCGGCGTCGCGCGATCCGCGCGGATACATCATTCCGTCTGATCAGGAGGATTTCCCGACTGCGGTGCGGTTCATCAACACACTGGTCAAGAACGGAATCGACATTCAGCGCGCGAAGACGTCGTTCACCGTGGCAGGGAAGACCTATCCTGCCGGATCCTACATAGTGAAAACCGACCAGGCATTCCGTCCGCATGTGATGGATATGTTCGAGCCTCAGCATCACCCGGACGACATTCCGTATCCGGGTGGTCCGCCGACCCCTCCGTACGACAACGCTGGCTGGACGCTCACCTATTTGATGGGCGTGAAGGCGGACCGGATTATCGATCCGTTCGCCGGTCCATTCGAGAAGCTCGTCGGTTTCGCGCCAGTTCCTGTTGGTTCGGTTTCATCGGGAAATGCGCCACAGTTCTACGCGTGGACACGCGGGACTAACGACGCCTTTGCCGCCGCGAATCGTTTGCTCAAGAACGGCCAGGAAGTTTACACACTGACTAATGGCGTCTCGGCTGACGGAAGATCATGGCCGGCCGGAACGTTCCTCGTGAAGAACACCACGGCGGCTCAGTCGATGCTGAAGGCGATCGCAGCCGAGCGTGGCGTGAGCTTCACGTCGCTCGGAGCGACTGCTGCGATTCCAGCCGGTGCCGTGTCTCGCATGCATCTTCCCCGGGTCGCACTCTGGGATGTCTACGGCGGCGCAATCTCGTCCGGGTGGATGCGATTCGTATTCGATCAGTTCGAATTCCCGTACGATGTCGTCTACGCGAACGATCTGGACAATTCAGACCTCTCGTCGAAGTACGACGTTCTGATTCTGCCGGATGGAGCGACGATGGTAGTGGATACCGTTGGTCGCGGATTCGCATCGCGCACTCAGCCAGCCAACGTTCCAGCGGAATGGAGATCGCATCTCGGTCGAATCAGCGATGCAAGCACTCTTCCGCGCATTCGCTCGTTTGTCGAAAATGGCGGAACGCTTCTGGCGATCGGCGATGCATCGGAAATAGGGTACAAGCTCGGCCTGCCGATCTCCAATGCAATTGTCGACAGTGCGGGCAAGCCACTTGCACGCGCGAAGTATTATGTCCCGGGCTCAGTTCTATCTGTTGCGGTCGATACGACGAGCGCAATTGCGTGGGGAATGCATTCACGCGCCGACATTTTCTTCGACAACAGTCCGGCGTTCCGGATTGCTTCGGGTGGCCAGAAGGGAGTTAAGTCAGTTGCGTCGTTTGACAGCCCGACGCCGCTTCGGAGCGGTTGGGC
>JADGQR010000058.1 GCA_017881685.1 Gemmatimonadaceae bacterium | reverse complement strand
GTGCCAGCCGGGGCGGCCACGACCCCACGGGGAATCCCATGCGGCGTCGGTTGTCTCATCTTCGTCCTTCGCCGCTTTCCAGAGAGCGAAGTCCTGCGCGTTTTCCTTGGTGTAGTCGTCCTGCGACACACGTGCGCCGCTCTTGATCTCTCTCGTGTCGAGTCTCGACAGCTTTCCGTAAGACGGAAAGCGATCGATTGCGAAATACACCGATCCATCTTCTGCTTTGTACGCGATCCCCCGCTCCATCAATGACTCGACCAGCGAGATCATTTCCGGAATGTGCTCCGTTGCACGCGGGTATGTCTCGGCGTCCTGGATGCGCAGATAGCGCCGGTCCTCGTGGAACGTCGCGATGACCGGCTCAGTGACTTCCCCGATCTTCATTCGGTGCTCAGCCGCACGCTTGATGATCTTGTCGTCGACGTCGGTCAGGTTCATGATCTGCTGTACTTCCCAGCCGCGAAGGCGAATCGTGCGACGAAGCAGATCCTCGAACAGGAAAGTGCGGAAATTTCCAACGTGCGCCGGGTTGTACACGGTCGGCCCGCACGTGTACATGCGAACGGTCGTTCCGTCGGCAGGCACGAGTGGGTCGACGCTGCGCGTCATCGTGTTGAAAAGTCTGAATTCGGGCATGCAGTTCAAGCTAGCGGAATTTATTCTTGTCCGCTGCAAAGCGTCTTCAATGCACGCGCTCTGCAACGAAGCGGGCGCCGTTCGAAGCCATCGGGAAGACCTGATCGATACGCTGCTCGTCGGCGGAGTCTGCGCAGAAAGTGCGGAGAATTTTTCCTTCGTCGAGAACAACAACACGCGATGCAACGCTGACGATGGAATGCGCGTGTCGCACAGCGATCGCGACAGCACCTCCCGAAACAGCGTGTGACTTCAGGGCTTCGAGCGCCAATTCGGGAAGTGGAGGATGCTCGTCGGCCGACGAAGAATCGACGAGGATCACCTCGGGATCGAAGGACAAGGCTTCTGCGATCGCAAGGCGGCGGCGTTCATCGCGAGAGAGTGCGGCGACCTGGACGCTTGCCCGCTGATCGAGACCGAGACGCAGAAGGGCCGAGTCGATTGCGCGAGAACGATGTCGTCCTGTGGTCTCGCGCGCGGAGCGGTATTCCAGAACGTCGCGCACCGTGAGAAACGGATAGTAGACCGGTACCGCCGGAACGTATGCGACACCGGGAACGCTTCCTCCTCCCGGGAACGAATGCCCAAACCATTCAACGAAGCCGGCGTCACGCTTCAATAATCCGGCGAGACATTGCAGAAGCGTCGTCTTGCCTGCTCCTTCCGGCCCGATCACTCCAAGCACGTCCTGGCTGCGCAGCTCCAGGTCGATTGCGTCCAGCGCAAGAGAGCCTCCGTTGCGCCTGGCAAGACCTCTCGCGAAAGACCGCGTCAATCCACGGACTCGAAGGAGAGGTGCCGATTCTGACGCCGCGCGATGAAGCGGTGACGAGAGCATGCGTCAGCTTATCGCGCTCGAATATGTTCCCTACATCAAAAGAAAACGCCGCTCATCGAAACTGAGCGGCGCTTGGAGATGATGACCTATTTGCTTCAGGCCGTCTTCACAACGATCGGCGGAGGTATCAACGGCTCGAGACGAGTGCGGATCCGGAGAATATCGGCTTCCGGCACACTTGGCGTCAGAACTCCGCCGTCGGGTGCAGGCACACGAAGCACAAACGTTCTATCGCGAGTGCTCTTCCTGAACCCTTTGCCTTCGTAGATGCGGTTGATCAGAATGCGGCGGACAATCACCATTACCGATGCAAGCATCGGCAGAGCGATGACGAGTCCCATCGGTCCAAGAATCGTTCCGATGACGAGCACCGACATGATCGTGAGCACAGGAGGGAGCTCGATCTTGTGCGACATCACGAGCGGCGCAACGAGATTGCCTTCGATGAGATGCACAACTACGCCAAGGCCCATCACCATCAGTGCGCGAGTGCCGCCGCCCGGGCCGCTCAGCACGAAAAGCGCAGGCAACGTCGTCGAGAGCAACGTTCCAAAGAACGGAATGATCGCGACTGCACCTGTGAAGATTCCGAACGTCAGCCAGTAAGGAACGTCGAGGAGATACAATCCGAATGCGGTGAGCGCGGCGAGCACGCTCATCGTGGTCAGCTGCGCCACGATGTAGGCGCGCAGTGCATCCGCAAGATCGCGAAGCACATCGCGGATCAAATCACGATGAACCGGCGGAAACAGCGCGATCAGCCATTCGCGGTACACGCCGGGCTGCAAGGCCAGGTAGATGCTCATCACGAATACGGCGAATGCCTCGATGAGCATGTTCACAGCGGTGAACACCTTCGGTACTACGTCGCCCGCACTCGAGGAGAGTCTGTCGTAAACGGCGCGGATGAACTGGTGCTGGCCGGGAGTCCAGAAGTCTCGCATCGCCGGGAAGCGTGTAACGAAATGATCGATTCCGGTTTCCCAGTTCTCGATCGTCGTCGGCAGCGTGATGATCAACGCGCGCGTCTGCTCGATGACCGGCGGAACGAGGATGGCGAACAGCGCGAGAATGCCAAGAACAGTGCCGATCACGGAAAGGAAAAACGCAAGCCTCGGCGGCACATGTGCCTTTTCGACCAGCGCATCACGCACCGCACCAAGGAACAGCGAGATGATGACGGCAAGGAAGAGAAGCAGGAACACGCCTGCCGTTGCACCGACAAGCCAAAGGCCGAGGACCGCGAGCGTTACTGTCGCAAGAGCGGTCCCCAGCTTGAAATGCTGGCCGCCCAGGACGTCACTCAATGCGTCGTGTTCTCGTCGTGAATCTCTTCGACTTCGGCAATCTCATCCGACTGTCCGGCGGCAAGCTGCTTGTTGTTTTCAGGCGCAGGCGCGGCGATGAGACCCATCTTCTGCTTGAGCGCTGTGAGCTGCGCGTCAGCAGTGGCTGACCCTGCAGTTGCCTCGAGTCGCTTGAAATCGCTCGCGAGACGATCGCCCGAAAATTCCTCGTTGATCTCGACGTGGGCGCGAATCTGACGCTCGTTCTGATCGATCTTTTCTTCCATTCGCGCAAACGCCTCGAACGCGGATTTCTCGGAGATGGACGACATCGTCTCGGAGATGCGCTTCTGCGCATCCGCCCTTCTCTGCTTCGCGAGAAGAAGATTCTTCTTGCGCGATGCCTCTTCGATGTTGTCGTTGAGACCGCGCAGCGATTCCTTGAGACGGTCGGTCTCCTGCTTGTGCGCTTCCCACGTGAGCTGCATCTGCGATCCGCGCGAGACGTGCTCTCCCCGGCGCATGAGTGCCTGCTTCGCCAGGTCGTCGCGGCCTTCCTTCACGGCAAGCATCGCGCGATGCTCCCACTCTTCGGCTTCGCGCAGCTCCTGCGCGGTCTGGTCCTGCAGTCGCTTCTCGTCGGCAATCGCAGCCGCTACCTGCTGCTTGGCCTTAACAAGCTGCGAGCGCATGTCGATGATGATCTGATTAAGCATCTTCTCAGGCTGTTCGGCCTGAGAGATCAGATCGTTGACGTTGGATCTGAAGAGACGAGCGATTCGGTCGAAAATGCTCATTTTCGGTTATTACCTCATATGAACCAGCGTCCGCCAAGATACCCAATCCGGCGAACGACTACAATAAAATTCGCGCTCAGGACCTGCGAATCTGATACAACCGCTCCTTCGCCAGCTTTCGCCCGGTCGGAGTCGCTGCGAGCCCTCCGCCAGCCGTCTCCCGATACCGAACGTCCATCTCCCTGCCAATCTCACCCATCACGTCGATCACTTCGTCGCACGGTATCGCGAAGGTGATTCCCGCCAAAGCCATCTCGATTCCGGCGAGTGCAATCGCAGCACCGGTCGCATTTCTAAAGACACATGGCAGCTCGACGAGCCCGCCAAGTGGATCACACACCAGTCCAAGCATTCCCTGCATCGTCAGCGCAACCGCATGTCCAGCCTGCGACGGAGTTCCACCGAGCATTTCCGTCGCCGACCCGGCAGCCATCGCCGCACCTGCTCCGGTCTCCGCCTGACATCCTCCTTCCGCTCCTGACAGCGAAGCGCGCTCGGCGATAACGGCACCGATCAAACCGGCGGTGGCCAATGCGTCCACCAGCTTTTCATCCGACAGACCTCGCGCCTTCGCGAGACCAGTCAGCACAGCAGGGAGCGTCCCTGCCCCGCCGGCTGTCGGCGCGGCAACGATTACTCCCATCGCTGCATTCACTTCCTGCACAGCCAGCGCTCGCGCCAGAATGTCTCTGAACGGCGTATTCGCAAGCGGACCATCCGGTCCTGTTCTCAGCTTTGCTGCATCACCACCAACCAGGCCTGACGCCGACCGGAGGTCGCCCGTCATTCCGTCGCCGATCGCGCCGCGCATGACTACGAGCGCGCGAGCCAACGACGCCCTGATGTCGTCGATGCTTCTTCCCTGGTCCTTCGACTCCAGATCCAGCGCGACCTGAGAGAGAGACATTCCTCTCTTCTCTGCGTCACGGATCGCTTCAAGCAGTGAGCGATACATCTAGGCGCCGCTCACTTTGTCCAGCCTTCTGGCCCATCTGACCCAGTCCAGCGCTCTCAGCTCGTCGCGGACACCTTCTCCCGGCGCTTCGTCGCATTCAATGACCATGAATGCGTCGCCGCCCTTCTGTTTTCTCGAGACTCGAAGCGTCGCGATGTTGATGTCCTGATCAGCGAGTATCCTGGTGATTCTGGCGATCGACCCCTTCCTGTCTTCAGCTACGAGAGCGATGGTGTGGAAGTTTCCGGTGACTTCCACCGGATAACCATCGATTTCCGTGACGAGCACCCTGCCGGCGCCGAGGGACGACCCGACGAGCGTTGCCTGTATTTCACCGCGCTCGACCGTGATCCTCACGGTGTTCGGATGGCTCGAATCCGACAGCGTCGTCTTCTCGAACTTGTAATCGAGGCCTTCCTGCTCGGCGATCTGAATCGCCGTCCGGATGCGCTCGTCGTCGGGGCGAAACCCGAGCAATCCGGCGACAATCGCCTTGTCGGTTCCGTGTCCTTCACCCGTGCGCGCGAAAGAGCCGTGCAACTCGATCAACGCCGATTGAGGCGTGCCGCTGACCAGACCGCGAGCAAGAAGGCCTAGCCTGCAGGCTCCGGCAGTATGACTTGAAGACGGTCCGACCATGACCGGACCGATGATGTCGAGCAGTGAAACCATGTCGTCCGCCGCCTCCGGCTTCAGCCCGCCTTGCGGCGCAGCCTCGTTCCCAACAAAGGACGCAGGAATTGACCCGTGTATGACTCCTTTACCGCCGCAACGTCATCCGGAGTTCCACTTGCGACGACCATTCCGCCTCGCAGACCACCGTCCGGACCGAGATCCACGATCCAGTCAGCGGTCTTGATCACGTCGAGATTGTGCTCGATAACGAGAACCGTGTTTCCTCGCTCGACCAGTCGGTGCAGAACTTCCAGCAGCATTCGAACATCCTCAAAATGCAGGCCTGTAGTTGGCTCGTCGAGTATATAGAAAGTTCTGCCCGTGTCGCGCTTCGACAACTCGGTTGCAAGCTTGACGCGCTGAGCCTCTCCGCCTGACAGCGTCGTCGCACTCTGGCCGAGATGGATGTAGCCGAGTCCGACGTCGTTGAGCGTGTGCAGCTTCTGGTAGATGCGCGGCTGATTCTCGAAGAATGCCAATGCATCTTCGACAGTCAGATCCAGAACGTCAGCGATGCTCAGTCCTCTGAAGCGAACTTCCAGGGTCTCGCGATTGTATCGCTTGCCCTTGCAGACATCGCAGGGCACGTAGACGTCGGGAAGAAAATGCATCTCGATCTTCACGAGTCCGTCGCCTTCGCACGCCTCGCAGCGGCCGCCCTTCACGTTGAACGAGAACCGCCCGGGACCGTAGCCGCGAATCTTGGCTTCGGGCATCTCTGCGAAGAGCTCGCGAATGGGAGTGAAGAGTCCGGTATAGGTAGCAGGGTTCGATCGAGGTGTACGGCCGATCGGACTCTGATCGATGTCGATGACCTTGTCGATGTGATGCAGACCAGTGATTCGGTCGTGGGCACCAGGAACAACACGCGCGCGATAGAAATGTCTCGCGAGAGCGTTGTGAAGAATGTCTTCGATCAGCGTCGACTTGCCTGATCCCGAGACTCCTGTAATCGCGACGAAGAGTCCAAGCGGAATGTCTGTCGTAATGTTGCGGAGATTGTGCTCGCGAGCGCCTTCGATTCGAATCACGCGCTCGGGATCCATGGGTCGCCGCTGTTCCGGCACGGGGATGCTCAGCTCGCCGCGCAGATATCGTCCAGTCACCGATGTTGGATGCGCGGCAACCTGATCAACGGTTCCCTCGGCGATAACGAGACCGCCGTGCTTTCCTGCGCCCGGACCGAGGTCGATGAGGTAGTCGGCTTCGCGCATCGTTTCTTCGTCGTGCTCGACGACGATTACCGTGTTGCCGAGATCGCGGAGGTGACGAAGTGTCGCGAGGAGTCGCGCATTGTCGCGCTGATGAAGACCGATCGACGGCTCGTCGAGGATGTAGAGAACGCCGACGAGTCGCGAGCCGATCTGCGTTGCCAGACGAATTCGCTGCGCTTCGCCGCCAGAGAGCGACTCGGCCGCGCGGCCAAGAGTGAGGTAGTCGAGACCGACGTCATTGAGGAAGCGAAGCCTCTCGCGGATTTCCTTGAGAATCGGACCAGCGATGTCCGCGTCGAGACCAGGACTGTCGTTCTCTCTGATCGGCACGCTCTCGAAGAAACTCAGCGCACCAGTGATCGGCAGCTCGCACACCTCGCCGATATTTCGATCAGCGATAGTGACTGCTAGAGACTCCGCCTTGAGACGGCGGCCGTGGCACGTCGTGCATGGACGCGCCTGCATGTACTCATCGAGACCAATACGAATCGAATCGGATTCGGTCTCGTTGTAACGGCGCTGAACGTTTGCGATGACACCTTCCCATTTGCCGGCAACTTCGCTCTTTCCGCCGCGCTTTCCAGACGAGCCGTACAGCATCACGTCTCGCGCATGCTGGGTCAGATCACCCCACGGCGCGTTGAGCGAGAACCCGAACTGCTTCGCCAATCCAGGAAGAATGACCTTGCGCAGATAACCGTCGGGCTCGCCCCACGGGAGGATGACTCCTTCGAGAATCGAGATACTTGCATCACCGAGTATCAACTGCTCGCTGACTTCGCGTCGGACGCCGAGACCGCCGCAATCGGGGCACGCGCCAAATGGCGAGTTAAACGAGAAATGACGCGGCTCGAGCTCGGGAAGAGAGATGCCGCAAACGGGGCAGCCGTACTTCTCGGAAAAGAGGTGCGTCGAAAGGTCATCCTGGCGCGTGACTTCGATGAGGCCGTCGGAGAGCTTGAGCGCGGTCTCGACGGAATCGGCGAGACGTGCCCGGTCCTCTGCGCGAACAGTCAAGCGATCTACGACGACTGAAATGCTGTGGTTCAGCTTTCTGTTCAGCTTCGGCGGATTCGCGACCTCGGCCAGCTCTCCGTCGACGTATGCGCGGACGAATCCCTGCTTTCTCGCCGATTCGAAGAGATCCTTGAACTCGCCCTTTCGTCCGCGGACGAGCGGGGCAAGGATTTCGATCTTCGCTCCCTCCGGCCACGTGAGGATGGAGCCGGCGATCTGTCCTGCGCTTTGCTTTTCGACAGGCCGTCCGCAATTCGGGCAATGCGGGGTTCCGGCACGAGCGTACAGGAGACGCAGGTAGTCGTAGATCTCCGTTACCGTTCCCACTGTTGACCGCGGATTGTGTCCAGCGGTCTTCTGCTGGATCGAGATTGCGGGAGAAAGCCCTTCTATAGAATCAACATCAGGCTTTTCCATGAGCCCCAGGAACTGGCGGGCGTATGCCGAGAGCGATTCGACGTACCGGCGCTGCCCTTCGGCGTAGATGGTGTCGAACGCCAGCGAGGACTTCCCCGAGCCTGAGAGACCGGTGATGACCGTCAGCTTATCGCGGGGGATAGTGACGTCGATGTTGCGGAGGTTGTGCTCGCGCGCTCCGCGGACGATGAGCGCTTCTTCTGGCATAGCTTTGTAAGTTCGTTGGTTGCATCCCCTGATACAAGCTCCCGGAGTACTGGCTGTGTGGCTCGTCGTCCGGTCTATCGGATTTGTTTGCCGCGAGGGTCGCCCCGGTTCACTAGCACTCGTCTGTCTCGAAGATCTCTTGCCTCGAATGGCATGCTCAGAGCAAACGAGAAGGACGGAACCACAACTGAATTAAGGTTTGAACATCGCTCGTCTACGAGTTTGTCCGATTCCTGAAAATCCTCTCCGAATTTCCGCCGTTCCCCTTAAATCGTTTCCGTAGTTCTCGTTTTCCTCTGAGCATGCCTTTCGAGGCAAAAGCTGCGGGAGCCAGACGAGTGCCTGTGAACCGGGAAGACCCTCGCGGCGAATAATTGCTGTTAGTGCACACGGAAAGCATCTGGAGAAATCGAGTGACCCCGCCCCCGGATGCTCGTATTATCTTCGTCGGGACTCAAACCGGGATCGAGCTTGTCGCATACAGATGCAGTTGTCGTTCTCACCACCATCGCGAACACTGATGAAGCGGTTACGCTGATCAAGGCCCTGCTCGACCGCCGCCTCATTGCGTGCGGCACAGTGCAGGGCGGAGCGCGGTCGATATACCGCTGGGAAGGCAAGATCGCCGACGAGCAGGAAGCGGTCGTAATGCTCAAGACGCGCTCCGGCTGCGTCGAAGGCCTGCGTCGCGCGTTCGCAGAGCTGCATCCGTACAAAGTCCCGGAGCTGATTGCCATTCCTGTAACCGGCGGACTCGAGCGCTACCTGGGCTGGATCAACAGCGAGACAAGCCTCACGCTGGCATGAGCCGAAAAGTCGTTGGCGTAATCGTAATTGCGTTCTGGGTTCTCGGCCTCGCGCTACTCTACAAACGAAATGGAACTCACAGCCCGCAGCAGACGCTTGCCGAGGCCGGCATGCGGGTGTCACCCGATACCTATTATTACACGCTTCAGCAGTCGGGTGCGCAGGTAGGAGCAGCGTCGTCGAGCGTAGATACCACGAAGCAGCGAATCGTCGCCGTCGATTTCATTCGCGGCGCAATTCCAATGGGCACCAAGGTCATCAGACTCGAAGCCCGATCCGAAGCGCGATTCACACGCGGGATGCATCTCCGGGATTTCGTCATCAGGGCGATTGGCGATCTGACTCCGTTTACCCTCCGCGGCGTGATGCAGGAAGGTGAGGACAAGACTCTTCGAATCACGACGCTCGACGGACGCGCGCGGCCGATCACGCACGAAGTAGTTCCGCAGCAGCCCGTCTTCGTTCCTACGATTGCGCCGCTTCCGCTCATGCTGAAGGGTGAGCCCAAGATTGGCGACTCGATCGCCGTCGCTGTTTACAACCCGCTGTCACGCTCTGTCGATCAGGTCACGCTGCACATACAATCGGACTCGCTTTTCCTGGTTCCTGACAGCGCCGCGTTCGACTCGACCAGCGGCCGCTGGGTCAAAGCGCATCAGTCGTCCATACGCGGATGGAAGATCGGGAACGTTCCGCCGGCCCTCACGATGTGGGTAGACGTGTCGGGACGAGTGCTCGCAGCCGAGGAGCCGGGCGGAATAATGGTGTCGCGAACGACGTTCGAGCTGTCATTCGCGAACTGGAAAATCGATCACGCTGCCGAGTTTGCCGGTTCTCGAGCGCAGATGAAAACCGCGCCGGCAATGGATCCCCGTCGCAAGGTTGCAGTGCAGGCGCGGCGGTAATGCACAGCGCGTAATTCTTGAGCGTGATCTACCTGGTGTCTTCGAAAAACATGTCGGCGGGTACTGTCGACAGACCAGCGGCGATCATCCACGCGTCAAATCCTTCCGCGAGAGCCTGTCGCTGCTGCGGCGGCAGCGACAGCAGCCCTGAAGCGAGCTTTTCCTGAACCGTTGCCGGAGCGCGCTCCAGCAAACGACGACCCTCATCGCTGACAGTCAGCTCCAGACGCCGGCGATCCTTTGGAGACGCCGCACGTGTGATCAGGCCATGCTCAACGAGTCGCGACACGACTTCAGAAACGCTGCTTTGCGAAGTCAGAGTACGCTCTGCAACGTCGCCAAGAGATCCGCCGGGCTGCGCTGCGATCGCACGCAGGGCAAAGAGCTGGGCGGAGGAAATTCCGATCGCACGTTCTGCCTGGGCGTTTCCTGAGCGAAGCGCCCGTACAACTTTCCGCAAACCATCCATCGCACGACCTGCATCATCTGAAGTCACGCGATGAACGGTGGGCTCGACGAGGGTCTGCACGTTAGTGATCCATGTGGGGAAACTGCTTCGGTGTGCCAACCTGAATCATGCCAACTGCTCCCTTCTCTGCATCGGCAAAGCTGTGCGTCACGAAAGGATAGATGCCTTCACCGCTCGCATCCTTGTCGAAGACTGTCTCGAAGACAGCGCCGCCGCCGGCCGGGACGCCGTACGTTTGAACTCCGGAAAGCGCGTGCCTGGGATCGCCGTCGGGATACACGCGGTCGAACACGGCACCAACGATATGGAAGTCACTGTCGAAGTTCGGGCCTGCGTTGACAACGAAGAAGCGAACTCTGTCACCGACATCGACCTTGAGCGGATTGTCCTTGTACTGGAAAGCTCTACCGTTGAAGACCACATAGCGCGCAGCCTTCGACTGCTCGGCGCTCCAGTCTGGCTCGAGCGGCATTCCAAGAGCACCGTGCGACTCGGTTGCTTCTGCGCCAGCCTCTCCATCCTTTGCATAGAACTCGCTCTGAACCAGCACGAATTCCTTGTCCGCCTTCGTGCCCCATCCACGTTCGGGGTCAACGATGATCGGGAGATACATGCCCTGCATGAGATGCATCGTCACCGGCGGCGTTCCGCAGTGAACCATGAACGCGCCTGCATCGCGGGCGATGAATTCGAACGAAACTGAATCGCCCGGCATGATCATGCGGTACGCGACGTTTGCCGGGATGCGTGCGGCGTGAAAATCGATCGAGTGCGGCATCGGCGACTGGTTCACGACCTTGATGCGAACTCTGTCACCCTGCGTGACACGGACAACCGGACCCGGGACCGTTCCGCCAAAGGTCCAGCCTTTGTAGGTAACGCCTTTTGCGATTTCTATGGTTGCGTCCTTGATGGGGATACGAAACGACTTGATCCCTGCGTCCGACGCAGGGGCAATTGAAGCGTTGTAAGCGGGCGAAGTGGCGCGAACCGTCGATCCGAAGTCGACACTGGCAACTTTGTTATTGTGCCGGCCATTGACCCACGCCATGCTGCCGACTGATATGACTACAAGAGCCACGAGGGATATGTACTTGCGGTAAAGCATCTGAAACCTCCGAAAAGACCAGGTTGATCGTTACGGGGGAAGAATGCTTCGGACCCGATACATCCAAAGTCGGGGGTTGGTGGAAGTTCCTTCGGGAAAACAGCCCAAGTCGATAGGGGGAATCCTTACAGCACGGAGGACGTCGCTCTGACGCTGGAAAGGGTCGGGTCGCTTTACCGGCAGGCCCTTACGGTCGTCATATGAGGACCAGATGATAAAAATCAACGCACTCACGAAGCGATACGGCTCTTTTACAGCCGTGGACGCGCTGGATCTGATTGTCCCCAAGGGGGAGCTATTTGGCTTT
>JADGQR010000057.1 GCA_017881685.1 Gemmatimonadaceae bacterium | reverse complement strand
GCATGGAGGGTGCAACGAAGGAGAGATACAACGTTCTCACTTTTGACCGCGCTGGCCACACGACGGTGTACGCGCAGAGATAAACAGCAATGAAGCAGCTCGGGCGCAGGACAACCCGGAAAGTCACATGGATGGTTGTCGGCGCCGGAGCCGCAATGATCGCAAGCTCATTGGTGGAGAGATCGCTGGATGCCGCGTGGCGCGCAGCGACTCATCGCAATCCGCCGGGCAGGCCCGATTCGCCGAAGACCCGATGGAACGAAGCGCTGCTGTGGACAGCCGCGACTGCGGTGGCAATTGGCCTCTCCCAGGTTGCGGCGCGGAGAGGTGCCGCGATCGGCTGGCAGCACGTCACGGGAAAGAAAGCGCCCGTCTGATTTCCCCTCCTTCGGGATATAAAACACGCAGTTCGCTGATAAGAAATCGACGGTGCGCTGACTCGGTTTCGACTGTATTGTGATTGTTCAGTCTGGGAGCACATGCGACTCAACATCTGCAATCCAAACCTCCTGAGATCCGTTCAGGCGCTGCCTTGCATCGTTGCTCTGACGATGTTCGTGCCCGGTTCATTAGCTACGGCGCAGTCGATCTCAGGACGAATCACGATGGGTACTTCCGGCCTCGCGGTAAGAGGCGGTAGCGTCATTCTCGTCGACTTGTCCGGTCATCCACGGATGGCCGCCCGCTCCGACTCAACTGGTTGGTATCGGATAACCGCGCCAAGCGCTGGTACTTACAAGCTTCGAGTCCAGGGCGCTGATGGGCTTGTGCAGATCGAGACAGAACAAATTACGCTCGCCGCCGATGGCTTCTCCGAATTGAATGTCGCGTTGCCTCTTTCAACCGCTGCGCTCGACACTGTGCGAGTCTCGGCCTCGCGCCTGATTGATGCACCTCCTGGAAACAAGACCAAGTACGACGCCTTCTATCGCCGTAAAGAACTTGGGTTCGGGCAGTTCCTGATGAGGCAGGACATAGAAAAAACCGGCATGAACCAGACGAGTGACGTCATACGCAAAGTCCCTGGCATGTTAGTGTCGCAATCGGGAACCAAGGTGGACATTCAGTCCAAGAGGTGTTCAGGGTCGAGCGTCCCAGGCGGAGGTAATGGTGGTCTCGGCGGTTTTGCGAAACCCGACAAAAAGCTGGAGCCGATGCTCTTCGTCGATGGTGCGCGCGTTCGAGACGTTGAAAGTCTCAACGACATACATCCGGATCAGATTGAGGCTATTGAAGTCTATCAGGGAGCCGCTGAAGTCCCAGCCGAAGCCAAGGGGGACGCGTGCGCTGCAATCTTCATATGGTTGAGACAATAGGCCTCGTTACCGTCGGTCACTTTCTCGGCCAGAGATTGTCCGTGGTTATGAGGTCCTGAAATCGGTTTTCGGGATCCAGGCGAATGGCCCTGATGGCGCGCCCCTTGAGTGGCACCGAGACTGTAGCGACACGAGTTCCAGAGAACCACGTCTCTGCTGGTTGAGTCACCGGCTCCGACGTCCCATCAGTCCAGTCGACCGAGAGAATGATCGGTCCGACCAAATCTCCCTTATCGCGAATCGTGATTGTTGCTGTCGATGCGTCGAGCTTCACCTGTTCGATCGCCTGATCAAACGTGTAGGTAGTGAAAAACCACTCGTTCCAGAACCAGCCGAGATCTTTGCCGAGCGAGCTGTTCATCGACATGAAGAAATCCCACGGCGACGGGTGCTTGTACTTCCACTGCACGGCGTAATTCGCAAATGCCCTCCTCACCGCCGAGTCCCCAACGACTGCGCCGAGCGCGTACAACGCAGCAGGCGCCTTCGTGTAGACCGCGATTCCGCCATTCGGCCCCGTATAATCACTCGGCCACATCATCGGCGCCTCGAGCTCCGAACCCGCAACTCTGCGATAACCGGAATAACGGTCTGCGTAATTCGTCGGCACTTTCGTGATGTTGGCCATCGCCGGTGCATCGATGTACTCGTTGAACCCTTCGTCCATGAATCCGTAACGAGTTTCGTTCGAGCCGACCATCATTGGCATCCATTCATGCCCGAATTCATGAACGGTCGTGCCCACGCTCGTGCCATTGAAGATGATCATCGGATACTCCATTCCAGTTTCCGGACCATCTGCAATCGTCCCCTGCGAAAACTCGTAGGGAAACACGAATCTCGAATGCTCCTCGAGCGCGCGCGCTCCGGCCTGCAACGTTCCGTTCGAGACGTAACCCTTGTGCTGAGGCAGATACAACTCGTAAACCGGAATGTATCCCCTCCCCGGAATGTTCGATCGCGTTGCATCGAGCACGTAATCGCGTGAGACGGCGAAGGCGAAGTCGTTGACGCGCGGCGCGATGTAGTGCCACGTAAGGGTCGAGCCTGAAGCGGTCGCTCTTGCGCCACGCTCATCCGCACTCACGACATGAATCGTGGTATCGGTTTGCATCGCCATCGCGAGTCTGTCACGCGTGCGCTGCGAATAAACTTCGGCAGGGTTCTGTAGATCCCCTGTCGCGCCCAGCAGCCATCCAGCCGGCGCCGTGATTCGAACGTCGAATCGCCCGAACTGATTGTAGAACTCCGCATAGCCGAGGTACTGGTCGAGATCCCAGCCGCGCATGTCGTCGTACATCGCGATCTGTGGATACCACTGCGCGATCTGATACAGGTAGTTGCCGAAGCGTCCCATGCGCTCACCGCGCGCGAGGGTATCGACGTTTGGAACGGTGAAGTGCCATCCAGTTTCGATCGTCGCGTCAGCTCCGGGCAGAATCGGAGCCGGAGTTTTTACTATCGCGATCCGCTGGTTGACGGCGTAAGCCCGTCTGTCGGCCAGGGCGATCGGCGTTCCGTTCACTGAAAGTCGCTCGATCGTGATACCGTCGGTGATGTCGGTCACGTAGTCGGTGCGCTCGACCGTAGGCGTGAAATAGTTCTGATACAGCCGGACGACGACCGACGTGAGCGTATCGGGCGTCGTGTTGTGAATCACTATCTTCTCTGATCCACGAAGCTGATTCGATGACGGATCGACCGTCGCGTCGATCGTGTAGTCCACGCTCTGCTGGAAATAGCGCTGTCCGGGCGCCCCTGTCGAATCGCGAGTCCCTCGCACATATGCACGCCTGATCTGCGGGCCAAGTGGTATGTCGCGTCGCACCGCACGATCGGGCCACGCCGGGGTAGAAGTCGCGATCGGAGCCACGGGCACGGTAGTGGCGGGCGCACATGCACCAATCCCGCAAAAAGCCACCGCTGCTGTAAACGCCGAAAATCTGGATCTCATTGGTCGAAAAATGACGGGTGGTTACTCATTTGCGAAGTGAACCGCGATGCTTTCGCTGATCTCACATTTCGTCGACACACTCGGCTACACGGGTGTTGCCCTGTTGATGGCGATCGAGAACGTCGTCCTTCCGCTCCCTTCCGAGCTGATCATGCCGCTGGCCGGATTTCTCGCCGGCCGAGGCTACATGAGCCTGTGGGGGGTGGTAATTGCGGGGACAATCGGATCGGTTGCCGGAGGGATCCCGGTCTACTGGGTGAGCAGGAAGGTCGGCGAGGAAAGAATCGCCGGCTGGATCGAAGCACACGGAAGATGGCTCCGAATTCGCGCGAAGGACATCAGGCGCGCAGACGAGCGGTTCAAGAAGCACGGCGGCTGGGCCGTATTCCTCGCGCAGATGATCCCGGCCGCGCGAGTCCTGATCTCGATTCCGGCAGGAATCGCGAGAATGAACATGGCCTGGTTCGCGATAACGAACCTCGCGGGGACGCTCATCTGGTGCGGGGTTCTCGCAGTCGCAGGCCATCAGCTGGGAGTCCATTTTCGGACCGTTGCGACCCTGCTGAGGCCCCTGGTTTGGGCTGCCCTCGGCCTTCTTGCCATCGTTCTTGGCGTCTGGGTGTGGCGAAGGCGGCGCCGCCGGGACCTGTCGAGCCTTCTCCCCGTCCAGGCCCCCGGGAAATCGCCCTGAAATAATCCCAAAAAAACTATTGCGTGCCCCCGGGTGAGTATTTATACATTCTTTGTGCATAATAACTCGGTAATGACCCTTCCCTTTTCTTCACATGCTCCGGCCGCAAATCCGGTCGTCCGCACCGCTAGTCGCGGGGACGTCGAGCAGATCTGGGAGCTCGTTTCCTGCTATGTGGCGGAAGGGCTCATGCTTCCGCGCACCATCGAGCAGGTGCGGATGGCAATCGACAATTATGTCGTCGCCGCGGTCGGCTCGAGGGTCGTCGCCTGCGCCGCGCTGGATGAGTATTCACCATCTTTGGCTGAAGTATCATCCGTCGCCGTCGCGAAATCAGAGCACGGAAAGGGCCTTGGCACCGAGGTCGTCCTTGGCGTCGAACGGCTCGCCCGCGCCCGCGACATCGGCGAGTTGTTTGCGCTCAGCCTGAGCGATCGCTTCTTCCTGTCGCTCAATTACGAGCCGACGTCAGTCTCCCGGTATCCCGAGAAGCTCGCCCGCTATGGCAAGCTCAACGCAGCCGGCGTCGACATCGTTCCCAAGCGCTGCTTCAAGAAGGTCCTCGGCAATACCTGGGAAATGCCCGCCCTTTACGAAGAGCCGGCGAAACAGCTCAGAGCCAGCTGATCCGACACAAGAAATGAACGGCGCCTTTCGAGGCGCCGTTTTTTTGTTCGACAAACCAAGCTCGAGTAGTGGGGCAGTTTGAGATTTAGCCGGTCATTCATCGACCGCGAATTGAGGACCCTTGCGGACTCAGGACTAACGGTCATCGACGATCGACGACTAAGTCCGGATCGAGGACTCGCGGAGGACCGATTGTTGAAAGGAATTTGGGAACGGCCTTGAGGAAATGCGCCGGCTCCTCCTCGCCATTATCCCGCGCGAGTGCGGCCGAGCAATGAGGTAGCTCATCCTCAGTCCGCACTTAGTCGTCGATCGTTGATGGTAGTTAGTCCTAAGTCCGCAAGGATTCTTGATCCTAAGTCCTTAGGATGCCAAAGTGACCCACCACTCAGGCTTGCAAACACCGAACAATCGCATTCTTGCCCCCGCCCACGGCGAAGTGCTTTTTATGGTACCGACGAACCGGCCTGAGACCGCCGGACGGTTCGTACGCACCCATTCTACGGTGACTCCCCGCATGAAGACTTCGAGAACGTTGACCACAGCCGTCATTGCTGCTTTGATGGCAACTTCAGCCGGCGCGCAAACGCCAATCAAGGTTGGCCCGCCCCTTCGCCTGGCCGATCTGGATACGACTGCAAAGGCGTGCACCGACTTCTACCAGTTTGCTGGAGGCGGCTGGCTCGCGAGCAATCCGGTGCCTGCCGCGTTCTCGACGTGGGGACCGTTCAACGAGCTCACCGAGCGTAATCAGCTTGTGCTAAAGGATATTCTCGAGGCGGCCGCGAAGTCAGCGCCGACAACGAAGGATCCGAACACTCGCAAAGTCGGAATGTTTTACGCGAGCTGCATGGATTCGGCGGGCATTGAAGCGGCAGGTGCAAAGCCGCTCATGGCAGATATGAAGAGAATCGACGCAATCTCGAACCGGACGCAGCTCAACGCCGAGATCGCTTACGAGCACTCGATCGGATTCTCGCCGTTGTTCAATATCGGCTCCGAGCAGGACTCAAAAAACAGCTCCTTGGTGGTCGTAGGATTGAGTCAGGGCGGACTCGGTCTGCCAAATCGCGACTACTACACGAAGACAGACGCCGCCTCCGAGAAGCTCAGGGCTTCATACGTTGAGCACATCGGCAAAGTCCTCGTGCTCGCCGGAGAATCGGCCGAGAAAGCCACTGCCGAAGCGCATAAAGTCATGGCGCTCGAGACCATGCTGGCCCTCGGATCGAGAACACCTGTGGAGCTCCGCGATCCGATCGCCAACTACAATCCGACGCCGGTCACCGCGCTCAACGCCGTCACACCTGCGTTCGACTGGAATCGGTTCCTGTCCACAATCGGGGCAAAAGGCATCACGAACATCGACGTCGGACAACCTGACTACTTCAAGACAGTGCAGACCGCGCTTTCGCAGGTGCCGCTCGACGACTGGAAGGCATACCTCAAGTGGCGCATCACCAACAGCCAGAGCCCGTACCTGAGCAGCGCATTCGTGAATCAGAACTTCGCATTCCGCTCGCTGCTGACAGGCGCAAAGACAATGCAGCCGAGATGGAAGCGGTGTCTCCAGACGACAGACGGCGTGCTCGGCGAAGCCCTTGGCCGTGAATACGTGAAGGTTGCATTCACTCCCGAAGCGAAGGCCAAGGCAACGGAGATGATCGAGAATCTCCGGTCGGTGATCGGCGATCGCATTCGCAAAGCCGATTGGATGAGCGAAGCGACACGCCAGCAGGCGCTCGTCAAGCTCGCTTCATTCAACAAGAAGATCGGCTATCCTGACAAGTGGCAGGACTACAGCGCGCTCAAGGTCGAGAAGGGTCCATACGCGACGAACTTCATGCACGCTCGCGCGTTCGCGCAGCACCGCGACCTCGCAAAGGTCAACAAGCCCGTCGATCGGGGCGAGTGGTTCATGACGCCGCCGACAGTGAACGCGTATTACTCGCCGCAGCTGAACGAAGTGGTATTCCCCGCAGGCCGCCTTCAGACGCCGTTCTTCCACCCGAGCTACGACGACGGTGCAAACTACGGTGGAATCGGCGGAACTATCGGTCACGAGATGTCGCACGGATTCGACGACCAGGGTCGCCAATTCGACGCGAAGGGAAACCTGAAGGACTGGTGGACCGCCGACGACGCGACGAACTACACGGCCCGCGCGAAGATGGTCGAAGACCAGTACAACGCGTACACGGTGCTCGACAGCGTTCACGTGAACGGGAAGCTCACCCTCGGCGAGAATCTCGCGGACGTTGTCGGAGTTTCGGTTGCATACGACGCGCTCGAGAAAGCGTTGGCAAGCAAGCCGCGAACCACGATCGACGGCTTCACGCCCGAGCAGCGTTTCTTTCTCGCGTATGCGCAGGCACGTCGCGCCAACATGCTGCCGCAGCAGGCATTGCTTCAGATTCGCACCGATCCGCATTCGCCTGGACGCTATCGCGTGAACGGGCCGCTCTCGAACATGCCGGAGTTCGCGAAGGCATTCGGGTGCCAGCCGGGAGATCCGATGGTGCGGCCCGACAGTCTGCGGGCGCGAATCTGGTAGGCGCTTGCTGATGCACGCATTGGGGTTCTCAGGGCTTGGGACTGAGAACCCTTGCGGACTCAGGACTAACTGCCATCGACGATCTGCGACTAATTGCGGACTGAGGACCAGGGCGGAGGAGTTCTTATTGCCATCTTTACTCCATCGCACGGCCACGCTCACGCGGGATAATCGCGAGAAGGAGCCGGCAGCTGTCGCCGTATTGCCGCAATGTTCCTTCAACGACCGTCTTCCGCTCATCCTCGATCCGCACTTAGTCGTCGATCGTCGATGGCCGTTGGTCCTGAGTCCGCAAGGGTCCTCAATCCGCAGTCTACGAATCACAGTTCCGCTTCCAAGTGACGTCCGAGCCGCAAAGCGTATCCGAATCGGGGAGAATAATGACCCAGGCAGAATTGATAGCTGATGAGCTTGACCGTGCCGTTCGCGGAAATGCGTGGCACGGTCCGGCACTATCCGAGCTCCTCGAGGGAGTGACACTCGAGGAGGCGATTCAACGGCCCATTCCAGCGGGGCACAACATCTGGGAGCTGGTGATGCACATCACCTCATGGGCGAACATCGCCACGCGCCGGATCACAGGTGGCCGGGTTGCACCCTACGACGGCGAAGACTGGTCACCTGCGGAAGACATGACGCCCGAGAGATGGATCGCTATTCAGGCAGCACTCAGGGAAAGCCATGAGAACCTGCGACAAGCGGTGCTCGATCTCACCGATCAACGACTTGCGTCCAAAGCGCCCGAGAGCGAGAACTCAGTTGCGGTTTTACTCCATGGAGTTGCACAGCACGCAGCTTATCACGGTGGACAGATCGCGCTCCTGAAGAAAGCAGTCGTAACCAAACACAGAAGGGCCGCCTTATGACATCAACAGCATTTCGATCGACCCGCCCGGTCGCGGGAGAATTTCTTCCATACTTCGGCATCTACATCGACAAGGTGCCAGACGGTGACGTCGCTGACAGCATGAGCAAACAGCTGCCCATCACGCTGGCGCTCATCAAACCGCTTTCGGAAGCCGACGGCGACAAGCGATACGCTCCCGACAAGTGGAGCATTCGTGAGATCATCGGACACATCATCGACGCCGAGCGGATTTTCGTCTATCGCGCGCTGCGGTTTGCGCGAGCAGATTCAACCCCAGTTGCGGGCTTCGACGAGAACTCTTACGTGAAGAACGCACCGTTCTCGAAGGTGAGCCTGGCCAATCTTGCCGACGAGTTCGAGCATGTTCGTCGCGCGACGATCCATTTCTTCTCGAACCTCGACGAAGATGCGATGTCACGCCGCGGCACGTCGAACAACCATGAGATCTCCGTTCGTGCTCTCGCGTGGATTCTCACCGGACATGAGATTCATCATGTCAAGGTTATTAACGAACGCTATCTGAACTCGTAACCGCGGCACAAACAGAAATGAATCGACGTACGTTCGTCCATCGCGCATCGATCACCGCCGCGGGATTCGGCATCCTCCGCAACATCGAGGCATGCGCTCCTGCAGGGGGGCCTGCCGCAGCACCTCCAGCCCCGACGATCTTGCCAGGAACACTTGCGGAGCTTCGCGACCGGTACTTCCTCTTCCATCTCGACAAGAATCCGGTCACCTCGACCTATCTCGGCGGCGACGGATACAGTCCCGTCCTCGCAACCGCGAACACAAGGCTGCGCGACTTCCGCCAGCCGTCGATCAATGCAGAAGTGAAGTTCTATCGCGATCTCCGCGCATCGGTCGACAAAATTCCACCTGCGGCACTGACGACGAGGGAACGTGCTGACCAGCAGCTCATGCTGGCACAGCTTGGATTTCTCATTCATCAGATGGCGGAGCTTCGCCACTATCAGCGCGCGCTCGATACCTACGTCGCGGAGCCATTTCGCGGTGTTGACTGGCAGATACAGCAAATGATCGAGCTGCCCGGCGGAATGCTTGGCACACAGGATGACTGGCAACAGGTCGTTACGCGCACCCTGTCGATACCCGCGTATCTCGAAATAGCGAAGACGAATCTCCTTGCCGGAAAGAAGGCGGCGATAATTCCTGACCGCAGAATGGTTCAGCGCGACGGAATCAACGGAAGCAAGGCAAACTCCGAATACTTCCGCACCACTCTGGGAAAAAACGCGCAGCAGTTCATTGGATTGCGCCCGTTCGCCGCAACGATGATGGCGCAGATTCTTGGCTCTGGCGCCGCGGCCGCAAACGCGTGGGACCAGTTCGCTGCTTTTCTTTCGCAAACGTACGATCTCAACGAAACGGTGGATCGTTACGCCGCCGGAGAGCACGAGTACGAGTGGCGCGTCCAGAACATTCTTCGCGACCCTCGCACAGCGGCCGAGCTTTACGAGTATGGCGCTGCGCAGGTTGCGCTCTACACAGCCAGGATCGTAGACGTAGCGCATGAGTTCTCGAACACCGCGAAGATGAATCTTCCGTTCGGAAACGACATCGACAATTACGCGAGCGTCAAGAAGGTCATGGACTTTCTCTCGAAAGACTCGCCGAAGAACGACGATCAGCTCTTCAAGTGGTACAGGGATGCGGGATCGAGAGCCGTCGCTTACGGTCGCGAGCACAATCTTTTCGACATTCCCGCGACGTATCGGCTCGATGTCGTTCCGACTCCTCCTGTTCTCCAGAGCACGATCGATGCGGCGTACTATCCGGCCCCGCCATTCAAGAAGTCAGGCGTCGGGAGATTCTATCTCACGCCGACCAACAACGATCCGGACGCGCTCAAGCTCAACAACTTTGCGTCAGTTGCGGATACCGCGATTCACGAAGGATTTCCCGGTCATGACTGGCACTTCAAGTACATGAACGAGCACGCAGATCAGATCTCGAACATTCGCTGGTTGACTCCCGGCGCTGTCGAGGATTCGTCGTCGATGTGGAGCGACTCCATGGCGACCGAGGGCTGGGGACTATACAGCGAAGAGCTGATGGCCGAGCCCGTTCCCGATCACAAGTACGGATTCTACTCGCCCGGTGAGTATCTGTACGAATTGCAGGGACAGCTGCTTCGTGCAGTGCGAATTCGCGTCGACGTCGGGATCCACACCGGCAGAATGAGCTTCGACCAGGCGATCGACTACTTCACCGAGCACGTGTTGTTCACGCCGGGCGCAAGAGATCGCGCCGCCGGTGATCCCGCCGCGCGCGCAGCGTTCGACTCGGCCACGCGGGCGATTTACCGATATTCCAAGTGGCCCACGCAGGCTATAACCTACAATCTCGGCAAGAACGCGATCATCGAGCTGAGAGAAGCATGCAGGGTGAAGACAGGCCCGACATTCTCGGCAAAGAAGTTCCACGAGCACTTCATGTCGCAGGGACAGATTCCCGTTGCATTCATCAAGGACGGATTCCTCGAGGAATGCGTTCCGCAGGCGTGATCCCCCACAAGTCCGGAGACAGCAGATGACAACGCGCAGAGATTTTCTTTCGGGAATGGCGGTCGCTGGATTGAGCGGCCGAGCGATCTTCCGCGAGAACGCTATCGGGACTCTTCTTCGCGCAAATATGATTGCCGGCGATCGCCCGCCAGCGTCGGTTGCCGACGACGAATCGTACTGGAGCGAGATCCAGCGAGCCTTCGACGTCGATCGCACGATGATCAACCTCAACAACGGCGGCGT
Organism: Gemmatimonadaceae bacterium; assembly: GCA_017881685.1. Classification (GTDB taxonomy): domain Bacteria; phylum Gemmatimonadota; class Gemmatimonadetes; order Gemmatimonadales; family Gemmatimonadaceae; genus UBA4720. Next base: position 6,320 of record JADGQR010000057.1, on the reverse strand, counting down.
CAGTCCGACGCCAAGTCACGTGCTGGAAGCGATGATCCGTGACTTGAGGTTCACGAATGAGCTTCCAGTCGAGCACATGTGGCGCGTGCTCGAGCCGCGAATCGAGAGCGTTCGACGCGACCTCGCGCGTGAGTTCGGGTGCGACCCTGAAGAGATGGCGATCACGCGCAACGCTTCAGAGGCGAACGAGATCATGATCATGGGTCTCGATCTTAAGAAAGGCGACGAAGTAGTCGTCTCGAATCAGAATTATGGGCGCATGCTGACCGCATGGGATCAACGCGTCCGCCGCGAGGGGATCGTAGTCAAGCAGGTCTCGTTCAAGGTGCCCCCGCCGTCGCAGCAGTACATCGCCGATCAATTCAAGGCGGCGGTCACGCCGAACACGAAAGTCATCGAGCTGCCGCACATCACCAATCTCACCGGGCAGATAATGCCCATCAGGGAGTTGGTTGATTTTGCGCGGCCGCGTGGAATCGAAGTGATCGTCGACGGCGCGCACGCCTTCGCGCACTTCCCGTTCACGCGCGATGAGCTCGGCGCCGATTACTACGGCACGAGCCTTCACAAGTGGCTGCTGGCGCCGATCGGAACAGGTTTTCTCTATGTGAGGAAGGAAAAGCAGCCAAAACTGTGGCCGCTAATGGCCGCCGCGAAATCCCAGGACAACGACATCAGGAAGTTCGAGGAAATTGGAACGCATCCGGCGGCGAATCACAACGCGATTTCGGCTGCGCTGGCATTCCATCGCGGAATCGGGACTGATCGCAAGGTCGCGCGTCTCCGTTATCTGAGAGACCGGTGGGCGAAACGCCTGCTGGCCGAGAGTCCGCGGGTGAAGGTTCTGACGCCGCTGGACAGCAAGTACTCGGGTGCGATTGCGCTCGTCAGCATCGACGGACTGGATTTCGGAAAGCTGGGTGCCTGGCTGATGTCGAAGCACAGGATCGTCAACACACCGATCGGCCACCCGGAGTTCAACGGTCTTCGAATCACGCCCAACGTCTATACGACCATCGATGAGATCGACACTTTCGCCGACAAGATGACGGACGCGATCAAGAACGGAATCGACTGAATCTCGTTCCGGCCGGACAAAGAAAAGGGCGGACCATCTGGTCCGCCCTTTCCCTTTACAACGGGTCGCCGTCCTTGCGGGTCTTGCTTCCCTTCGGACGTCCGCCCTTTCGAGCCGCCTTGCCGTCTTCGATCATCTGATCGAACGCAGCCTTGGCATCCTTCATAAGCGCCGCGTGCGAAGCACGACGATCGCGCTCCGAGCGCTTCTTCTCAGCCTGGTAAATGGCCTGAGGTGTTTTTGATTTCGGCATCTAGACTTCACCGCCTCATTGTTCGATGTCCCATATGTCGCGAACGCTCCGCCGGCCGTCGCCGAGCGGAGCGCTTTTCATAGTCTCAATATAACACTTTTTGGGTCCTTTTTGACCCCCTTCAGGCGTCCGAAGTTACCGGATCTCCGTCATTTGAGGGCCTGTGGGCGGCTGGGACGAGCTCGCCGCGAAGGTCCTGCATTGTCTTCTCGAGCTCTTCGTGGCGCTCCGACGGCCATTCGGAGAAAACCTCCGTGAGATGCAGTCGTCTAGCCTCGCCGATCCGGTCGTAAATGTCACATCCGGCTGCGGTGAGATTGCGCGTGACCTTCGCGCCATCTGTAGACGGCTCTTCCTTCACGAGCCCCTTATTCTCGAGCTCGTCGAGGCCGGCTGAAAGGCTGTCCACATCGACGCCGTGAGCACGCGCCACCAGCTCAGGATCGGTACGGGGGTCGTCTTCGATTCTCAGCAGCAGCCAGGCCGCCGCAGGTGAGAGATCGACGCCGGCCCGTTTCACTATTCGCTCGATGTATTCGCGCTGGACGTCGCGGTCTGCGACGATGCCGAGCGCGCGAAGAACAATCGGGAACGAGTCAGTGTCCATCGGCATTGGAAACGCTTCGCCGATCTCCGTTCCTATTTCGCGCGCGCTCGCTGCAACAGTCGACCGTAGCGGACGATCGGGCAAAACGAGCGTGAGCAGGAATCCGACGACAGCGATACTTGTTGCAACGAGGAATACGCTCGAGAGTGATTGAGTGAATGCAGATGCATACAGCGCGCGTGTCGCCGGCGGGAGCGAAAGCATCATGCGCGGATTGATTCCGCCGTGAGCGGAGGCCGCCGCGCCCGGGAGAACCTCGGCCAGATGGCGGGCGAGCCTCGATGCGAAAATTGCTCCGAGCACCGCTGTCCCAACCGAGCCGCCGATTAGACGGAACAGCGTTGCGCCCGACGTAGCCACTCCAAGATCAGCGTAGTCGACGGCATTCTGAGCGGCGATGATGAGGACCTGCATCACCATGCCCAGCCCAAGTCCCAGAAGCAGCATCAGAAGGGCAGCCGTGCCCAGCGACGTCTCCGCGTTCATTCGCGACAGGAGATAAAGGCCGAGCGTCATGATCGCCGTGCCGATGATCGGGAAGATCTTGTACTTTCCGCGCCGGCTGATGAGCTGACCGGAAATGATCGATGTGACGAGCATTCCGCCCATCATTGGAAGCATGCGAAGTCCGGATGCAGTCGGGCTGTCGCCCTTAACGATCTGAAGAAAGAGCGGCAGATACGTGACGGATCCAAAGAGCGCAAAGCCGACGATCAGTCCGACAAGCGTTGAAACGGTGAACGGCGCGTTCCTGAAAAGCCGAAGGGGCAGAACTGGTTCTTTCGCGCTCCGCTCGACGAGAAGGAATACGATCAGCGAAACGACCGTAACGAGGATCAGCCCGATTACGACCGGCGAGCCCCACGGATACGCTGTCCCGCCGATGTCCGTGACCAGGATGATTCCACTGAGTGCGACCGCGAGGAGCGCCGATCCAGCGTAGTCGATTGCGTGTGATACGCGCCTGGCGACAGAGGGCAAAGTGGCCGCAAGAACCGCGATCGCGATTACACCGAGCGGGATGTTGATGTAGAAGATCCAGCGCCACGAGAGGTGCGTCGTGAAGTATCCGCCGATGAGCGGGCCTGCAATGCTCGCGAGCCCGAAGACCGCGCCGAAAATTCCCTGGTACTTGCCGCGCTCGCGGAGCGGAACGATGTCGCCGACGACCGCCTGTGTCGTGACCATCAATCCACCGCCGCCCATCCCCTGAATCGCGCGGAAGACGATGAGCTGCATCATCGTCTGGCTCAGCCCGCAGAGCGCAGAGCCCGCGAGGAAAATGACAATTGCTGTCTGAACGACTTTCTTGCGTCCGTAGAGGTCGCCGAGCTTGCCGTAGAGCGGCGTGACGACTGTCTGAGCGAGAAGGTAGGCCGTCACCACCCACGCGAGCCGTGACAGTCCGCCGAGGTCGCCGACGATCGTCGGGAGGGCCGTGGCGACGATGGTCGAGTCGAGCGCGGCGAGCAGCATCACCAGGAGCAGACCGCTGAAGACGACGCGGATCTGAGAGGGTGAAAGCGGAGCTGGGGGCGCCGACGAGGATAGAGAGGTCACGTTTCCTTTAACGCTCAGGGAGGTTGGAGTGTTGAGACCGCCAAGGCTGGCAAAACGGGGGCCGGTAAGGACGGGGGCTGCAGGGGCCGGTAAGAGCGGGTACTGCAGGGGCTGGTAAAGGCGGGTACCGCAGGGGCTGGTAAAGGCGGGTACCGCAGGGGCCGGTAAGGGCGGGTACTACAGGCGCGGCGTTTCGATTTTGCATGCCGGCGATTGATCACAGCGATCAGACACGTCCACCCGATCTTTCGGCGTGACTGATTTTCGAAAACTTCGGGTATGGATGGCGGCGCACGAACTGGGCGTCGAGACCAGTCGAATCGTGATTGAAATGCGGACTTCGCATAACCGTGATCTTTGCGATCAACTTATGAAATCTGCGATGTCGATCTCGGCAAATATCGTCGAAGGAACCGCGCATACGAGTCCGGGTGAAACCGCGCGCTTCCTTCAATACGCGATAGCGTCTGCATCAGAAACCGAGGGCCACATTCAAATGGCCCGTGACATCAACTCGATGTCGTACGCCGATTTTACGGATTTGACGAAACGCGTGATTTCGGTCCGCAGAATGTTGCAGAAGTTTATCGATCGAGTGCGAGCCCGAATCCCGCCGAACACCCGCCGTCCAAGAGAACCGTAGTAACCCGGCCCTTATTTGAATCCGCCTTTACCGGCACCTGTAGTATCCGCCCTTACCGGCCCCTGCTGTATCCGCCCTTACCGGCCCCTGCTGTATCCGCCTTTACCGGCCCCTGCTGTACCCGCCTTCCCCTAAACCCGACGGAGTTCCGGGAACTGCCAGAATGCCCACGATGCGTAGAGGACCATCACGACTCCGCCCATTCCGATCGCCCATTGTACGTTCGTGGCATGAGCGACAGCTCCGGCGATCAAGGACCCGATCGGAGTGAAGCCGACGTAGACAAACACGTACGCAGACATCACTCGCCCACGGAGCTCATCGGGCACAACCGACTGCAGAATTCCGTTCGCCAGCGCGCCGTTGATGAGCATCGTCAGGCCAAGGAACAGCAGAACACCGGCGGCCACGGGACGAACGTTGACGAACGAGAAGAGAATCAGCAGGGACGCAAACGAGAACGCCGAGATCATGAACAACCGGCCGCGCCGAACCCGGCTTCCGAGGGCCGCCAGAGTCAATGCACCACAGACTGCGCCGATGCCGACGAATGTCACCAGAAGCCCGTATCCACCGGCTCCCGTGTGAAGTACGTCGCGCGCGATCACAGGCATCAACGTCAGATACTGAAATCCGAAAATCGAGTAGATCGCGATTACTCCCATCAATCCGGTCACCTCCCGGCGCGACCGCATGTATCCGATTCCCTCTTTGAACTGCTCGAGCACCTTGGCACTTCCTTCGTTCGGCACCCATTTCGGCAAACGAATCGCGACGAGGCATCCGATGACCGCGATATAGCTGAGCGCGTTGATCCCGAAGCACCACGCGAGACCGGCGCTCGCTATGACTGCCGCAGCGATCGACGGTCCGATGATGCGAGCGAGATTGAACCCGCCGGAGTTGAGCGCAACTGCATCTACGATGTCGTCGCGTCCAACCAGTTCGACAATGAGAGACTGACGAGCGGGAATCTCGACGGCACTGATTAATCCGTTGATTGCGGCGAGGATGACGAGCAGCGGGATCGTGATTCGACCGCTCCACACCGCCCACCAGAGCACGGCCGCTTCGAGCGACAACAACACCTGCGCGATCGTGACGAGCCTGAGCTTGTCCCGCCGGTCGACGAGCACGCCGGCGTAAAGCGAGAAGAGCAACACCGGCAACGACCCCGCCGCGCTGACGAGACCGACGATGAACGCGCTGTTCGAGAGCTGCAGCGCGAGCCACCCCTGCCCCACCTGCTGCATCCACGTTCCGACAAGCGAGACGGTCTGCCCGATCCAGAACAACCGGAAATTCCGGTGCGCCTGGAATACCCGGAACGGGTTCATTGATCTTGGCTGGGGAGTCATCGGTTTTGCAATATGCTAAACCACGGCCCCTTTCGGTGGCTGCGGCGTTGCGACTATCAAACTGCTATTTGACACAGAGACCACAGAGACCACAGAAACGACATTCAGGTGTCTTCTCGAAATGCGGCGCCTAGTCGTCTCCAGGTTATTTGTTTGTGGTTGGCTGGGGTTGCTGCGGAAAACCCGAGAGGCCGGTCGCTCCGTGAGCTGGTCGGCTGTTCCGTAGTTAACCCCAAAATCAAGAATCCAGGGCTGGGGAAGGAGGCTCCGTCCGGACTGAAGGCTGGATGTCGTTTCGGTGGTCTCTGTGGTCTCTGTGTCAAATGGCAGTTTGAGAAAGGAAAGCCTTTCCGGAGCACAGACACTATTATTTCATGATATGCGGTCGCACACGTATTCGAAGTTCTCGCCTGAGATGGCCGACGCCGTCGACCTCCAGTCTCTCCTCGGCAAGCTTGCCGACTTTCTCCTCCAGTCGGGATTCGCCGGCGGACAGCAGTTCGACCCGTGGGGCGACCTCAACGAGGAAAATGACCGCTCCCTCGAAGCACTCAAGCAGGCGATCCTCGACGCACTGATCGAATCAGGCCAGTTCACCCCGGAGCTTCTCGAAGCCCTCCGCGGCGACGGCGACGAAGATTCCGAGGAAAAGCTCGCGGAGCTTCTCGACGATCTGGTCCAACGCCTCGCTGCCGAAGGCTACCTCAACGTCGACGCTCCCCCTCAAGTCCCCGCCGGACACCAATCGGTCACCGGGCCCGGCGGACTCGCGCATGCCGCATCCAAAAGCGTCCAGTTCAACCTCACCGACAAAGCCATCG
>JADGQR010000056.1 GCA_017881685.1 Gemmatimonadaceae bacterium | reverse complement strand
GTGGCGACGACGATCGAGGCAATCGGTCTGTCGAATCGCTTGACGAATTCCCTGTGCCACTCGAGCTCGTTGTCCCACGGGCCGAGCCTCCACTCGACCGGCTCGGGTGAAATTCCAAGCTGCTTCAGGAATTCGAAATACTGATCCTGAACGTGCTGCATTGGATGCGCTGGAATGCGCTCCGTCGTGAAGAGCCAGTTCGCATCACGGGCCCGTGCGCGATCGAATCCAAGGCGCCGATTTGCTCCCGACATCGCGGTAATGATTCCCGCCTTGAAGTACACCTGCAGATCAATGAGGAGATCGAAGCGCCGCCGCTTCAGCTCGCGACTGACGTCCAGAAAGCCGCCGAGACCCTTTGTGCGATCGAACAGAATTATCTCGTCGACATTCGGATGTCCGCGAACGAGTGACGCAGGTCCAGCCTGGAGTACCCACGTGATGTGCGATTCCGGATGCCTGCGCTTGATCGCGTTGATGACCGGAAGCACGTGAACGGCGTCGCCGACCGCGCTCATCATGACGATGCAGACGCGGTCCATTCCGGAATTGCTCATGCCGGCGTCGAGGTGGCCATTCTCCTGATCGTTTCGATCTCCTCTTCGGAGACAGAAATCTTCTCACGTTCCCCGATCTTTCGCAGCGAACGCTCGAGTCGCTTGAAGTTGGCATTGGCAACCATCGGATCGCCCGGAACGTGAAAGCGGATTCGATCGACATCGAGCACGTGCGCGCGCGCGCCCGCCACGTCATCCCAGGTGATCAGCACGTTACGGACGTTCAGATCAGGATGATGTGCACCCGCGCGCGCCAGCGAGGCGAGCAGGCCCCCGGTCGCTTCGAGGCATTGCCGCCGGTGCTCTCCGTCCTTCATCTCACGGAGTACAACCGACAGATCGTGTCCGTTCTTGATCTCTCTCGTTGCGACGTCGCTTCTTCGGAAGACAGGACCCGCCCGATACGTCACGAACGCTACGACCTCGGGGGTCGGCACTCCAGCAAGTCTCAGCCGCAACGAGTTGATGAGCTCGCGCAGAGCGCGTGTGGGCGGAAAGAACAAATCCGAGCCGGTGACGCCGAGGGCGCCGCCACGCATTGCATGCCTCACGACGACATCTCCGCCGTCGAGTGGAAGGGCGATCGCATATGCGGGGACGCGGCCCTTGAACTTGCGCGCGTCAGGTTGTCGGGCCGCGTAGTCGTACAGCGTCTCGCTGGCGAGTATCGACTCCAATCCCGCTCTGCTGGTTTCGATTACGAGTCCGCGAATACCTTCACCCTTGAGGCGAGCATAGCCGGGAAGGGAGTCGACCAAAGCCACTACCGCGCTCCGCGGGCCTGACCGATCGCCGACAGAATCGCACGCGCCTTGCTCACCGTCTCTTCCCACTCGCGCTCGCCGACTGAATCAGCAACGATGCCGGCGCCAGTCTGTACCGACGCGATTCCGTCTGTGATGACGCATGTTCGGATCGTGATTGCGAGATCCATTCGCTTGCCGCCTGCCGCGATGTAGCCGATGGCGCCGGCGTACGCACCTCGAGAAACAGGCTCGAGCTCGTCGATGATTTCCATCGCCCGCACTTTTGGAGCGCCAGTCATCGTACCCGCTGGGAACGTCGCACGGAAAACGTCCATCGCCGAACGGTCACCGTCGAGAACTCCCTCGACCTGACTCACGATGTGAAGAACGTGCGAGTATTTCTCGATCATCATCAGCTCGGTGACTTCGACGGTGCCGTACCTGGAGACTCTTCCGACATCGTTCCGCCCGAGATCGACGAGCATGATGTGCTCCGCGCGCTCCTTCGGGTCGGCAAGAAGCTCTTCGGACAGCTCAGCGTCGCGCTCTTGAGAATTGCCTCGCGGGCGCGTGCCGGCGATCGGCCTCAACGTCACTCGATTGTCGGCGAGCCGCACCAACAGCTCCGGTGAGCTTCCTACAATCTCGGTTCCATCCATGACCAGGTGATACATGTACGGCGATGGATTGAGCGCGCGCAGTGCACGGTAAAGCGAGGTCGGATCGAAGTCGGCCTCGAGCTCGATGCGCCGGGCAAGAAGCGCCTGGAAACAATCGCCGGCGCGAATGTATTCGCGAATCTTCTCGACGCCGTCGATGAAATCATCGCGCTCGATACTCGATGTGCCGGTCGCGGCAGGCGCGGACGTGTCGAGCGACAGGATCGGCAGGGATCCAGACTTACGGAGACGACTTGCGATGTCTTCGATTTCCTGGCACGCGTTGTCGTATTGCCTGCGCAGGTCGACTTCGGCCGATTGACGCTCGAGATTCACGCCGACGACGATCCTCGCGCGCGAGCGAAGATTGTCGATGATGACAATCGCGCGAGTGAATACGAACATTGCATCTGGCAGACTTGATGTCTTGCGTGGCGCATTTGGCAAGCGCTCGATCAGTCGAACGATGTCGTACCCGAAGTATCCGACCGCGCCGGTCCAGAACGCACCCAGCTCCGGAACGTCGCTTGGAACCGCATCGGATATCAGTGCGTCAAGGTCGGCAAGAGGATCAGCCGGCTTGCGATCGGAATGCCAGCCAGATTCTGCCGACCAATCCTGTACGACTCCGTCGCGCAGTCTCCAGGCCGACCTCGGCTCAGTTCCGAGAAACGTGTAGCGCGCCCAGGTCTCGCCGCCGGCCGGCGCTGATTCGAGGAGAAATCCAAACGGGCCCCGGCGAAGTTTTGCGTAGGCCGAGACGGGCGTGTCGGTGTCGAGAACTATTTCGCTCCACACTGGTACGACAATCGCACGCGATGCACCCGATTCGCCGGCGAGTTCCGAGAACCGCTCAAACGACGAAACCATCAGCAAGTGCGCGATTGTCTGAATTCCGGAGCGGCAGTCGATTGCTCCCGCACATCACTCACATAACTTTCCATGATGATGCGACGGTCAATGGTGTTGATGCTCGCCGCGAGCGCGTTCGGCGTCATTGCACCGCCTGCGAAGCTTGCAGCTCAGGAATGGAACGACGCGCGCAGCCGCGCCCTCGTCGAGCAGGCGACTGAGCGCCGAGCTCGGCAAATAGCTGACACGGCGCTCGCGACTTATCACGCGGCTGCCCACGGGTATCTGACATTCTTAGCACAGGTGGGCGAAGGATTCACCGAGCCGCCGAAGATCGTCAAGGCCGACGAGCTCGCGCTTGAAGTCTATTGGCAGGCACCTAACCTCAGCAAGCAGTTGATCGCTGGCAGAAGGGACACCCTCCTGCTGCCGACTGACATCAACTATCACCGCGATCACCTCGGAATTATCCAGAACAATTTCCCAGGCATCATCCGGCTTGGTGACGGCGATGAAGTGCAAGACGTGCCTCATCCGCTGTCCGCCGAGGGTCTGATGCAGTACGACTACGCGATTCGCGACTCGCTGGAGATCCGTCTCGGACCTCGCACCCTCGAAGTCTACGAAGTTCGAGTCAGGCCGAAGAACGACCGCCAGCCGCGTGCTGTCGGGGCTGTCTATATCGACAAGGAATCGGGCGAAGTGGTTCGGATGGCATTCAGCTTCACTCGCGCGGCGCTGAAGGACAAGGACCTCGAGGACGTCAGCGTCGTCCTCGAGAACGGCCTGATCGAGGGTCGCTTCTGGCTGCCACGCAGGCAGGAGATCGAGATTCGCCGGACGGGAACGTGGCTGGACTACCCCGCGCGCGGAATCATCAGAGGGCGCTGGGAGATATGCTGTTACGAAGTGAACAAACCCCTCCCGCCGATGATCTTCAACGGTCCCGAGATCGCTCTCGCGCCTCGCGGCACGAAGCCGACGATTCCGTTCAGCGGGCAGATTCTGGATTCTCTTCCATCCGACGTCCGCGCTGTGACTGATGCAGACGTCGCGAAAGTGCAGGAGGAGGCACGGGCGCTCGTTCGCGCTCAGGCTCTGGCGAGAACTCGAAGCACCGCGCTCTCAGCGCGAGGCGTTTCCGATTTCGTGAGAGTCAATCGTGTCGAAGGACTTGCCGTCGGAACTGGAATCACTCGACGACTTGGCGAAGGCTTCGCGATCACCGCGCGCGGACGCTACGGTTTTGATGACAAGGAGGCGAAAGGCAGGGCAGAGCTTTCGTACCGGCGTGCCAGCGGAGCCGGGTTGCGCGCTGCCGCCTACTCCGACTTGATGATGGCAGGCGATGCGGCTGAGAGGTCGATGGCGTTGAACAGCATCGCGTCGCAGGAATTCGGGAGCGACTACACCGACCTGTATCACTCGCAGGGCGGATCGCTGTCCGCGCAGCTTCCTCCAGTTGCTGGCTGGAATGCTTCACTCGAGGGTGCGATCGAGAGACAGCACGGAGTGTCGGTTCACGCCACGCCAGCCACAGGTCACTACGAGAGCACCTTCCACGTTCCTGAACTGCGTCAGACGCGGGCGACCCTATCGCTCGATCGTCCGACGACACTCGGCCCATTCGGCTTCGAGATTCAGTCGCATGCGGAGTTGTCGTTGTTTCGATTTCGCAAAGCCGGATTGAACGACTATTCGACTCTTGGCCGGGCGTCGTTGCGCGCGAAGTTCGAGAAGCCGCTTGGCCGTCAGCGTTTTGTGGCCCAGACAGTCGCCGCGTCAGCAGACATGGGGAATGCATTTCCTCCCGTGCAGGACATGGTTTTCCTGGGCGGACCAGTCAGCGGGCCAGGTTACGATTTCCATCAGTTCGCGACGAAGAACGGAGTGAGCCAGCGCTTCGAGATTCAAACTCCTGTACCGTTCTATTCCTTCCCGCTCGGCCGATACGGGAAGACACCGGCGAGTGTGACTCTTGCCCCGTTCGTGAATGCTCTCTGGGTGGATCGGACTTACTCGGTCAGGTCAGGTCCGTTTGAGCGCAGGGGGTGGCATCCCTCCGCCGGGCTGGGAGTTCTATCGGTGTTCGACTTGATTCGGATGGATGTCGCGCGCGGCTTGAGAGACGGGCGCTGGAGTTTCTCCGTCGACCTGACTCCTGATCTCTGGAGAATTCTCTAACAGCCTTTTGACACAGAGACCACAGAGATCACAGAGGAGACATCCAGGGTTCTCTCGAGGAAGCGGCATCGCTTCTGAGAAAGCCATTTCTTTTTCTTGATTGTTAAAACGGAAACCAGTCTTTGAAACGACCAATTCCGCCGTCGTTTAACCCCAAAAAATAATGTTGCCCCGCTGCGACTCCGCCGAAGTCGGTTGATCTCTGATGTCGTTTCTGTGGTCTCTGTGGTCTCTGTGTCTAAAAGCCGTGGAGAAATGCTGACAGGCGAAAGCCATCGCTGACAGGAAGGCGACCTGGGGCGGCGAGGTTCTCCACATGCCAGTCAGCTCAGTTCGAATCGCCGGCGAGTCAGTGATCAAGCTCGTCGATCGGCTCGTCGCCGCGGGTATCGACGCGCGGGCGAGTGACATTCATCTCGAGCCGGAAGAGACCGGCATCGCTGTAAGGCACCGTATCGACGGCCTCCTGAGGCATGTCTCGCTTCTTCCGAAGGCCGTGGGCATACCGCTCGTGTCGCGCATCAAGATCATGGCGAAGCTCGACATCGCCGACCGCCTGCGCCCACAGGGAGGGCATGCGTCGGTTGCGCTTGCTGGAGCGCGCGTCGACCTGCGAGTCTCGACACTTCCGGCTTCCCACGGCGAGAAAGTTGTCATTCGCATCCTCGATCAACGCGGCGCGATCAGATCACTCGAGTCGCTCGGCCTCGATGACATCGATGCGCCTCGCATGCAGAGACTCCTCGAGATTCGTGAAGGCCTGGTACTCGTGACGGGTCCGACCGGCTCAGGCAAAACCACAACACTCTACGCGGGTCTTCGGCAGATCCAGCAAAAGGGACTCAACATCATCACTGTCGAGGATCCCGTCGAATATCGAATTCCTGGCATCGTGCAGGTCCAGATCAATGACAAGGCAGGGCTTAGCTTCGCCGCGGCGCTGAGATCGATTCTGAGACAGGATCCTGATGTCGTGCTCATCGGGGAAATTCGCGACCGGGAAACCGCCGCAATCGCCATTCAGGCGGCGCTAACGGGCCATCTCGTTTTCGCGACGCTTCACACAAACGACGCGTGCAGCTCGATCACTCGTCTCACTGACCTCGGCGTCGACAATGCGAAGCTCGCCGCCGCTCTGAAAGGAATCGTCGCGCAGCGGCTGATCAGGAGGTTATGTGCCGACTGCAGAATCGTCGCGAACTCCGGCGCTCCTGAACAGCTTCGGCCAAGCATTGCGGACGACGTTCTTGTGCACACGCCGGTCGGCTGCGAGGCGTGCTCGATGACAGGCTACCGCGGCCGGCTGGCGGTCACTGAAATCGTAATCGGCGATGCCGACCTCGAGCGCGCGATCGTCGCCGGTACCTCCGTCGATGGACTTGCATCGATCGCTCGGCGCGGTGGCTCGCGGTCGTTATGGGAATCCGGGATTGCCCACCTCACTGCCGGGAAAACGAGCGGCGATGAGCTCCTGAGGGTGCTCGAACAATCCGTCCAGTCTCCAAGGACACCACCTGCGTCAGGCGAGCTGTGGGATCTGTTCGACAATGCCGAGGAATCGCGGAGCCGCTATGATTCCACTCGTGCCGACAATCCGACGAAGATGAGCGAATCACGCGAACGGCCGACGACTTCAGTAATCGCCGGCGTAGTCGACGTATATGTAGTCAGACCATTGCCTGGGGGTTGGAAGGTACTGGTAGTGCAGCGTGCTCTCGGCACGCGATGTCCCGGAGCATGGGAAACTGTTCATGGAAGGATCGAACCGGGCGAGCGCCCCGAAGACGCCGCAGTTCGGGAAGTCCGCGAGGAGACAGGACTGACAGTTGCCAGGCTTTACAACGTGACTGTCGTTCCTTTCTACCTGCACATGTTCAACGCCGTGCAGCTCGCGATAGTGTTCGCCGCGCTTATTGACGAGCCGGCTGCAGTATCGCTTGGGGAAGAACACCAGGCATTCGAGTGGCTTTCACCAGACGAAGCATCGAGCCGGTTTGTCTGGCCAAGGGAAAGCGAATCGCTGGCGCACATCCGGCAGTTGTTAAGAAACGGGAATGCCGGGCCCGTCGAAGACGTGTTGCGAGTGTTCTGAACGATCGAACCTTCCGATCAGCGTGCTTCGCTCGCGGTGTCAAATCATCGTCAGGCGTAGGGCCGGTCCTACCTCGGGCGAACGCAAGTCACGTTGTCGGTACCTGTCGGAGCGTTTGGCTTCACGCGGACACTCTTCGCCGGAATTCCCACGTTCACGTGGTAAGGTCTCACGTCCTTCGTTGCGACAGCCAAGGCGCCGACCATTCCTTCCTCACAGACGTTCACGCCGGCGAGAACTGACGCGTGATAAGTGATTCTCACTCCGTCGCCGAGGGTCGTCACAGCATTCGTCACGTCGCGCTGATCGACGATGCTGTGAGTGTGACTGTAGACGTTGGCGTAATCGCTGACGGAGACACGATCGCCGAGAACGATGCCGCCGCGGTCATCGAGCAGAACGTGACGGTGGATCACCACGTCATCACCGACTTCCATGTTGTATCCGAACGAGAACTCGACGTGCTGGAACGCCTTGAAATTCTTTCCGCAGCGCTTGAAGATCTTTCGTGCGAGAATCCTTCGCAGCTTCACGCCGAGATCCACATTTTGCCCTCCCATCGCGGTGCGGTCGAATGAATACCACAGCCACAGAAGCGGCTTCACCCGCTGAAACTTCTCGTCGTCGCACTCGGCGTAGTATTCGGGCTCGAGCGTGATGTTGCGCGGATCGAGAGACGCCAGCGCCATGCGCGTCGGAATCGGAATCGATTCATCCTCGATCGCCTTCTCCCAGTTTGCAGCGTACTGAGGATAGGCGATGTCGCAGAGTGCCTTCCGGCACATCTCATTGCGGTCGGTCGATTCATCGGCAAGCGCAGTTTCGATGGCTGCCAGCCACTTGTCGAAGAGGGGGGAGATTGGCCGGTCCGGAAGTTTTCTAAGCGGAAGGAATGCCATGGTCGTTTGAAGTGCGCGGGTCCTTAGTGTCTCAGCTGCCGCCTCGGAGTGCTCGCGCGCGCACAAGCGCTCGCTCGCGCTCGATCCGCTGCAGCAGCAGCTCCCAGACGGAGCTCTGAAGTCCCTGAAAAGTAACCGTGAGCGGATGGTCGACGTCGATATCACCTGGATACACGTACACCGCGCTCTGTGTTTCCCGCTGGCGCAGCCTCTGCTCGCCAAAACCCGAGCTCAGCGGAATCACATCGATGGGGCGAAAATCCTGTCCGCCACTGGTGATCGTGAGATCCATCGGGCTGAACCTGGCATTGTCCTCTAGTCCATAGAACGACACATACCAGAGATCCGGCGCTCGATTTCCCGACCGGCGCGTGATCGCCTCGATCGTTCTCCGATTGCTCTCCTGCAGATCGCGGAGCGCCCTGTATGAATCGGGGGTGAGCAGGCGAATGATGCTTTCGTTCAGTGGAATTGCCCTGACAATCAGGCCCTGCGGCTCGAGCCGAATGGCGATGTCGTCCTGGCGCAGCGAACCGTAGCCCGCGGGAATTCCTGTGATCGCAGAGCTGTCCTCGACGGGCGCGATGGCGGGCGCGCCGCCCTGACTCGGGGGTGCACATGCGCCCGCGATGAAAACAGCCGATCCAATGATGGCGATTGCTCTTTTCAGACCGTCTCGCCTCCTTCGGCTTCGAGAAGACCCGTCAACGCAAGCGCGAGGTCGTCCCGGCCCTCACCGGTGAATGAGCTGAACGGAATTGTCTGATCCCGCTCCAGCGCCAGTCCCCTCATGATTGCCTCGGCGCGCTCGGCTGCTGCAATGCGCGACAGCTTGTCCGATTTGGTCAGAACCACGATCGTCGGCACCTCCAGCTCAGCGAGGAAATCGAGCATAGTCATATCATCTTCACTCGGCTCACGCCGGATGTCCAGAAGCTGGACCACCCCGGCGAGCCTTGGGGTCTTCCTGAGATAGTCCTCGATCAGCGGTCGCCAATCGGCTTTTCGTGCCTTCGAGACCCTGGCGTAGCCATAGCCGGGAAGATCGGCGAGGATGAACTGCTCGTTCACCTTGAAGAAGTTGATCTCTCGCGTCCGGCCCGGCGTGCGACTCACTCGGGCAATCGCCTTTCGCCGCACCAGCCGGTTCAGCAGTGACGACTTGCCAACGTTCGAACGTCCCGCGAACGCAATCTCGGGGAGATCCGTCTCTGGACGCCAGCCGTCGGCGCTCGCCATTCCACCAAGAAATTCCAGACTCCGGATTACCAGTGGATCCGGGCCGGGGATGCTCGTCATCAGTGCGTCGTTAAACCGTCGGGCAAGACTTCCGCTCCCGGCCTCGTCGCCTCCCGCACCCGTCCAATGCGCCGCGTCGAAACCTTTACCGGCTCTTCGCCACGAAGCGCGATTGCGAGCACCTCGTCCATCGTCTTCACAGGATGGAAGCGAACTGCCGCCTTGACCTCGTCGGGCAGCTCGTCGATGTCGCGCGCGTTGCCGTACGGCACTATTACGTCCGTAACCTTGTTTCTATGGGCTGCCACGGACTTTTCCTTCAGTCCGCCGATCGGCAGGACTCTGCCGCGGAGCGTTATCTCGCCTGTCATGGCTACGTCCCCGCGGATGGCCTTGCCCGTGAGAGCGCTTATCACTGCAGTCGCGATGGCGATACCAGCCGACGGTCCGTCCTTCGGTGTAGCACCCGCAGGCATGTGGATGTGGATGTCCCGGTTCCGATAGAAATCAGCCTCGAGTCCCAGCTCCTTGGCGCGCGTTCTCGCATAACTGAGCGCGGCGCTTGCCGATTCCTTCATCACGTCGCCGAGGGTTCCGGTGAGCTGCACCTTGCCTCGGCCCTTTACTACGCTGACTTCAATTTCGAGAACCTCTCCGCCCGCACTCGTGTAAGCGAGACCCGAGGCGACTCCGACCTTGTCATCCAATGACGTGTCGTCCGGATCGAACGGTGGCGTTCCAAGAAGCTCCTGAAGGTTGGAAGCAGCGACAACCTGCTTCACAGCCCCTGTGGGCTTCTCGGCCTGTTTGCGCGCGAGCTTTCTCGCGACGCGTGCGAGACGACGTTCGAGCTCGCGCACGCCTGCCTCGCGAGTGTAACCGCGCATGATTGCCGGAAGCACGTCTGGCTCCAGCGTCACGTTCGCCGGATCCAGTCCGTTCGCTATCAGCTGCCTCGGCAACAGATACTGTCGGGCAATCGCGAGTTTCTCGTGATCGAGATATCCAGCGAGACGAATGATCTCCATTCGATCGCGGAGTGCTTCGGGAATTCCGTTCAGGCTGTTTGCGGTGGTGATGAACAACACCTGCGACAGGTCGTAATCGACTTCGAGATAGTTGTCGTTGAACGCTGTGTTCTGTTCCGGATCGAGTACTTCCAGAAGAGCAGATGCCGGGTCTCCGCGATAATCCTGTCCGAGCTTGTCGACTTCATCGAGCAGAATCACCGGGTTGATGACTTCGGCACGGCGCATTGCCTGGATGATTCGTCCCGGCATCGATCCGATGTAGGTGCGCCGGTGTCCTCTGATCTCGGCCTCATCGCGCACGCCGCCAAGCGCCATGCGAATGAACTTGCGGCCGAGTGCTCTGGCGATCGAGCGGCCGAGCGATGTCTTGCCAACGCCTGGTGGTCCGACGAGGCAGAGAATCTGTCCTTCGATCTTTCCGACAAGCGACAGAACAGCAATGTAATCGAGGATGCGGTCTTTGACTTCTTCAAGGCCGTAGTGATCCTCGTCGAGAATTCGCCGTGCGTGCGCGACGTCGAGCATTTCGTCGGTTCGCTCTTCCCATGGAAGATTCACGATCCAGTCGATAAAGTTGCGCGATACGGTGAACTCGGGCGACATCGGCGACATGCGGCGAAGCTTTCTCAGCTCGCGCATCGTCCGCGTTCTCACGAACTCGGGCAGCGCCTTCTTTGCGACGACCGACTCGAGATCGCCGAAGTCATCGCCGTCTTCTTCGCCGAGTTCCTTGTGAATCGCGCGGAGCTGCTCCTGGAGATAGAACTCGCGCTGATTCTGAAAGAGTGCTCCGCGAACGTCATCGTCGATCTTTCTTTCGAGACGCAGCAGCTCGTTCTCACTCCCAAGCGTCTGTGAAAGAGCCTCGAGCAGGTCCTTGAGCCTTCTTGCTTCGAGGAGTTTTTGACGAAGCTCGAACTTGATCGCCATGTGCGCGGCTACGCCCCAGGCCTGACGCTCTTCGGACTCGGTGCTTTGAATCAGGCCAACGATTTCGGGCGGGATACGCCGGTGAAGCGCGACGTATTCCTCGAACAATGACATGACGCGATTGGCGAGCGCGCGCGTCTCACCTTCAGGAGCTGGCTCTGTCCATTCCATCGGCTCGGTGACCGCACGCATGAACGGTCCTCCGGACACATAACGAGTCACTCGGGCGCGAGCGAAACCCTCGACGAGAACTCGTGTGCTGCCGTTGGGAAGTCGCGCAACCTGCAGAACGCGTCCGATCACGCCGACGCGATGGAGGTCAGCGGCGCCCGGCTCCTGCGTCTCGCCTTCTTTCTGCGCGACGAGCAGGATCAGCTTGTCGGTTTCCGCAGCTGCTTCGATTGCGGCAAGCGACGGCTGCCGGCCAACGAGCAGAGGAATTACGACATACGGGAAAATGACGACTTCGCGAAGCGGCAGAACAGGAATGCGGGCTTCCGCCTGCACCTTTTCGCCGTCACGAGAGAATTCGTGAGTCAATGTATGGAGTTGTTACAGGTACCCGGCACCCGGTACCCGATACCCAGTATCGGGCCTACGCTTCCTTCTTGCGCCGAACCGGCGAGATCTCGAGGAGCGGCTGGGTGCCGTTGGTGATGCAGGATTCCGTGACCTTCACTTCGACGACGTCCTCTCTGCTCGGGAGGTCGAACATGACCTCCATGAGAACTTCCTCGAGGATCGCGCGAAGTCCGCGTGCGCCGGTTCCGCGCTTGAGCGCCTTCTGCGCGATCGCCGCAAGAGCGCCTTCCTCGAAAGTGATTTTCACCTCTTCGAGGCCGAAGAGCTTGGCGTACTGCTTGGTCAGCGCGTTCTTCGGCTCCTTGAGAATCCGAACGAGCGACTTCTCGTCGAGCGATTCGAGCGCTACGGTCACCGGAAGGCGGCCGACCAGCTCCGGAATCATTCCATAGCGAAGCAGATCGTCAGGCTCGACTTCAGCGAATATCTGAGTCGGGTCGGCTTCCTTCTTTCCGGTCAGGTTGTTGAACCCGATCTGGCGACGGCCCGTGCGTGCCTCGATGATCTTCTCCAGACCGTCGAACGCTCCGCCACAGATGAAGAGGATGTCCTTCGTGTTGAGCTGGATGTACTCCTGCTGCGGATGCTTGCGGCCACCCTGAGGAGGAACTGAAGCGACAGTACCTTCGATGATCTTGAGGAGAGCCTGCTGTACGCCTTCGCCCGACACGTCGCGCGTGATGCTCGGATTTTCCGATTTGCGCGCGATCTTGTCGATCTCGTCGATATAGACGATACCGCGCTCGCACTCGGCGATGTTGAAGTCGCCGGCCTGGAGCAGTCTGACGAGGATGTTCTCGACGTCTTCGCCTACGTAACCGGCTTCGGTCAGCGTCGTGGCGTCAGCGATCGTGAACGGAACGTCGAGAATTCTGGCCAGGGTGCGGGCCAAAAGCGTCTTGCCCACGCCCGTCGGGCCGATGAGCAGGATGTTCGACTTGTCGAGCTCCACATCGTCGTCCTTCAGCGACGTGGAGTTGATGCGCTTGTAGTGATTGTAGACGGAGACTGAGAGGGCCTTCTTCGCCTGCTCCTGCCCGATCACGTACTGGTCGAGGACGTCCTTGATCTCCTGGGGGGAGGGGACCTGGGTTATCGCCTCGGATACCTCTCTCTCTTCGTCTTCAGCCAGGATCTCGTTGCACAGGGCAATGCATTCATTGCAGATGTACACTGACGGCCCCGAAATGAATTTCCGGACCGAATCCTTTGATTTTCCGCAGAACGAGCAGCGGAGATGTTTATCCTGCGACATAGGCGGCCAGAGACGCTAGAGAGGCAAATGGTTGCTATTGAACAACTAACAGCGGTTTACGAGATGGTCAAGCAGGAAACACCGGGAACTCCCTTACTTCTTGGAAAGGGCCTCTTCCATCTGTCCCCTGTGCGATATCACGTTGTCGATGATGCCATAGGACTTGGCTTCGTCGGCTGACATGAACCGGTCACGGTCCATATCGCGCTCGATCTGCTCCACGGGCCGACCGGTGTGCTTGGCCATTAGCTCGTTCATTTTGGCCCTAAGGTACAGAATCTCCCTGGCCTGGATCTCGATATCCGACGCCGTGCCCTGTGTCCCGCCACTCGGCTGATGGATCATGATGCGCGAGTGGGGCAGGGCAGACCGCTTTCCAGGCCTTCCGGCAGCCAGCAGGAAGGAACCCATGCTTGCCGCCAAACCCATGCAATTGGTGTTAACCGGCGATTTGAGGAACTGCATCGTGTCGTAGATCGCCATGCCGGCCGAAACGCTTCCTCCCGGCGAATTGATGTAGATGTGGATATCGCGCTCGGGATTATCTGCCTCGAGGAACAGCAGCTGCGCAATAACAACGTTCGCCACGTCATCATTAATCGGCGTGCCGAGGAAGATGATGCGGTCCATGAGGAGGCGTGAGAAGACGTCGTAGGTCCGCTCGCCGCGGCTTGAGCGCTCGATTACGTAGGGCGTGTACAGGGTAGGCATCGTTTCGTCTCAGCTCTCGGTTTGAACTTCGTTTTTGTCGAGCAGCCACTTGAAGACCTTGTCCTCCGTGAGGCTGCGCTCGATTTCCTTCAGACGGCCGCTCTTCTCGAGCTGCGCGTAGAGCTGTCCGGGATTCACTCCGCGCTTTTCCGCCTGCTCGCTGATTCGGTCGTCAATGTCCTTCTCTGTTGCGGCGAGTGACTCCTTCTCCGCAATCGTCTCGACTACCAGGTCACGTCGAATCTGGCGCTCTGCCATCGAGCGGAATTCGGTGCTGAAGCGATCGCGGTCTGCTTCGGGAATCTGGTAGGCTTCCGCGTAATTCTGGGCGAATTGACGGACCCAGCTCTGCGGAACATCGAATGGATTCGCTCCGATGATTTCGTCGATGAGCTTCTGGCGCACTTCTGAATCGGCGTCGCGTGTCGCGTGTTCGATGAGATCGGCGCGAACTGCCTTCTGGAGCGCGTCGAGCGACTCGAAATCACCGACTTCGCGCGCGAGTGCGTCGTCGAGGGGGGCGGCTGACTTCCGTTTGACATCCTGGAGCTTCACCCGGACGGTTTTCGTCTGTCCGCGCTGAGTCTCATCGGGAAAATCGTCGGGCCAGCGAACTGGTCTCTCAACGGTTTGACCGGTCGTTGCTTCCATTATGAGCTCCTCAATGCCGGGAATTGCCTGCCCCTCACCAAGGACGATCGGATAAGAGCTTACGTCAGAGTCGATGGTATCACCCGCGGAGATCTCGACATTGACCATGTCCCCGAGCTCGGGCTTGCCTTCGACCGGAGCCCATGCGGCGCGCTGATCGCGGATCTGCTCGATCTGCTCGCGGACGTTTTCGTCGGTTACGGAGACGTTCTTTCTGGTCACCCGGAAACCCGACGTGCGGGCGAGGTCGACGTCCGGGCGAAGCTCGAAATGAATCTCGAAAGTCAGCGGCTTTCCGTCCTCGAACTTGAGGTCGTGGACGTGCGGCTGAGAGGCGACTTTCAGGTCGTCCTTCTCAACGACTTCCTTGTATGCCTCGCTGACGATCGCCTCGATGGCTTCCTGGCGGATCGCTTCCGCGAATTTCTTCTTGACCATCGTCGCTGGAGCCTTACCCGGGCGGAAGCCTGGCAGTCTCACCGATGACGCATAACGGCGTGCGGCTTTGTCTTCGGCTTCCTTTACCGACTCGACAGGTACTGAGACCTGGACATGCCGGTCGACTCCAGAGCCTTCTTTCTGCGTGATGTCGATCTTCATCCACCTAATATAACAGGGGGTGCGAGCCTCTCTGCGCGGCGTGAAAGGAAGAAGGGGAGGCTCATCGCCATGGCGCCGAGGATGCCAGCCCACCATAGCTTGTGGCGGAGGCAGATGGCTATCGGCATGACGCCATTCACAGCGTAGATGATGGCCGGAAGCCGGCATGGGGATGCCTTGGCAGCAAACTGGCTCGGCGGAACGACCGCGATCATTGCCCGGGCGACGATGCTGCCTGTGAGGAACCAGCCGATCCAGTTGCTGAGGGGCATACCATAGAAGAACCCAGGCGTATGCCAGAGCCAGTGTGTCGTCGCGCTGGACATGGCGGGGTCCATTGCAACGTCCCACGCCGTCAGAATCGCACCCGCGGAGAACGCCCACGCCACTCGGCTACGCTCTGAGTCGCGGGCGGGGAGAATCCGGCCTGTGAGAGCGATGCTCGAGTAGACCATGTAGAACCACGACAGCGGGATCGGAAACGGTACCAGGCCGCCGATTCGGTAGCCGAGGAGCGTCGTGTAGGAATACGGCCCGAAGGGCAGACCAGTGCCCGTCCCGATGAGCTCAGTGGTGAGCGATATCGCCGCGCCGGCGACGAGTAGCCCGAGTGCTCTTGCGAAACCAAAACGGTGGGATGCGTGAAGCAGGATCGCGAAGGCGCCGAATACCACGTAGGTCGGGCCGGACAACATCCAGCCGTACCGATAAATCGTCTGTGCAGACTCAGTCCCGAGCCATGCAGGTGGATTGCCCGCGAGGAATGTCGTCAGGGCGACCGTGGAGAAGAGAATCAGTGCGACGTGCGCCGCGAGGAAAGTTCGTGCTGCGCGTTCCATTCAGGCGGCTCCGATCATGTCGGCGACGATCTTTCCGGAGCTGAGCACGCCGGGAAGGCCTGCGCCGGGATGAGTCCCTGCGCCGGCGAAATACAGGTTGGAGACGTCTTCGCTTCGGTTGTGCGGTCGGAACCACGCTGATTGCGTCAGTATCGGCTCGACTGAGAACGCGCTTCCGACGTGCGAGTTCAGTGTCTCGCTGAAATAACGCGGGTCGATGAGGCGCTCGGTGACGATGTGTTGCGACAGATCGGGGAGGTATCTCTCTTCGAGGTATGACACGATGGCGTCCCGGTACGGCCTGGCCGCTGTCGCCCAGTCTACATCCCCACCGAGATGGGGAACCGGAGAAAGAACGTACCACGCATCGCAGCCTGGCGGCGCGAGAGACTCATCAGTGGCCGTGGGCCGGTGGAGGTAAAGAGAGAAGTCGCGCGCAAGAATCTTGTTGGTGAAGACGTCCTAGAGCAGCTCACGATAGCGTGGCCCCATGAGAATCTCATGGTGCGCGATGTTCTCGTATTTGCGATCCGTTCCGAAGTACATCACGAAGAGCGACATCGAATATCTGAGGGACTTCATGCGGTGATCTGTATTCCGCTTGCGCACTGCGGCCGGCACGAGATCGAGATAGGTACGTCCGACTTCAGAGTTCGCGACGATGGCGTCGGCTTCGATGAGCGTGCCATCGGAAAGGGTTACGCCAGTCGCCTTGCGTGTCTTCGGATCGATTTCGATTCGCTTCACTTCGGAGGACAGGCGAAGCTCTCCTCCGATATCCTGGAACAGCTTCACGATTCCATTGAGGAGTGCGCCGGTTTCCTCCCATCGCGAACCACACTCCCCATTTCTGCTCGAGAGTGTGAATCAGCGCGTAGATCGAGGTTGTCTGAAACGGATTCCCGCCGACGAGAAGCGGATGGAAGCTGAATACCTGTCGCAGGCGCGGATCCGATATGTAGCGGTTGACGAATGACGCGACGCTTCGCTGGGATCCAAGACGCGCGAGATCCGGAAGCACTTTCAACATGTCGGACAGGCGATCGAACGGCTTGTCGATCAATGCGAATCCAGTCCGGAAGATTTCTTCTGCAGCTTCAACAAGGCGGAGATATCCGGCGACGTCGTCCGGGCTGATTGCATTGATCTGACGAATGATCGATTCGCGATCGCCGCTGCAGGCGAACACTGTCCCGTCTTCGAATCGCACATTGTAGAAAGGGTCGAGGCGGACGAGTTTCGCGTAGTCGTCGAGCTTCTTGCCGGCGATCTCGAACAGGTCTTCAAATAGCCGGGGCGCAGTGATGATCGTCGGTCCGGCGTCGAAGACAAAACCATCCTGTCGGAACACGCGACCACGACCGCCCGGATCTGCGAGCTTCTCGAGGATGACAACCTTGTGACCCTGCGACTGGAGGCGGACAGCGGCCGCGAGACCTCCGAAGCCGCTACCGATGACCGCAATTGTCAATTGTCAGTCAGGCTGTCGATGCAGTGCGGCTCTTGAAGCGCCAGGCATCCCACAGTATTCCGATGCGCGCGAGCGTTCCAACCGATGCGCGTGTGGATACCGAGTCGTAGTTGATTTGCTCCAGCGCGTCGAGGATGGCGGCGTATCCAATTGCGCATGCTGCTGCGCATCGCTGTGAATCGTCGGACAGCATCGAGATTCCGGGCAGCGCGTTCTCGTAGAGTGCACGCGCGCGGGCGATCTCGAATGTCATGAGCCGGTTCCACCTCGGGTCCCCGGCAAGCGATCGACTCTCCAGAACTTCTTCCCGCTCCAGGGAAAATCGTCTCAACTCTTCAGTCGGCAGATAGCACCGGCTGTTGCGTGCGTCTTCGCCTACATCGCGCAGAATGTTGGTGAGTTGCATCGCTACGCCGAGTGTTCGTGCGTGTCCTATCGCGATATCGAGCTGTCGCGGTCCGCCCGGCACTCCGAAGACGTGGGCGCACATTACGCCGACTGTGCTTGCAACGCCTTCGCAATATCTCTCGAGATCGTCCCACGTTTCGTAGATCTCCGGCTCTACATCGCGAGAGATTCCGTCGAGCAGCTCGAACATTACTTCGCCGGGGATTGAGAATTCTCTAAGCGCCCAGCGCAGCTCGCGAAATACTGGTCCTCTTGGTCGCGCCTCGAGCGCCTCGACGAGATCGCGCCGGTGGCTTTGGAGCTTTCGCTGTACAGTTTTTCTGTCGCAGAATCCGGCGCTGTCCACGATGTCGTCCGCCATTCGGCAGAAGGCGTAAAACGCAAAAGCCGCTCGCCGTTTTCGCGAGGGCAGAAAGTAGCTTGCGAGAGTGAACGTGCGTGCGTGCTTGCGCACGATTCGTTCACATTGAAGTGCGTCCGAGCGGACCATGGACGTCATACGATCAAATCATCCATTTCGGATTGGTCCAGGCCGGTATCAGACCCTGTCCTCCAGGCCTTTTACACCAGACATCGACGCGCATGATGCGCAGCAATAGAAAGTCCTGTTGGCTTCGACACCGTGTCCAATGATCGTGCATTTGCAGTGAGCGCAGCGGGGCGCCAGTGCATGAATCGCACATTCGAATGCGTCGAATGTATGAGTCTTTCCTGCCATCGTCACAGTGAATGATTTGTCGTAGTTGTTCCCGCACACTTCGCACTTTGCCATCGTGTCCTCCCGTTGGGGTCGTCTGGCCAACTGCTTATTTCAGGCCAGTGCGACGGCGGGGATAATTTACCGCCTAAGGCGCGGGCTGGTATCTTGAGGAATGTGCGGAAGATCATCACTACACGACGCGCCGGTGAGCGTACTCGAGAAATTCCACCTGCCGCCCGTTCTTCCCGGCTTCAGGCCTCGCTACAACATCGCGCCGTCGCAGGATCAGTGGACAATTCTTCTCGACGGTTCCGGCAGCACCGAGGCCAGGCTCATCAAGTGGGGACTCGTGCCCTCGTGGGCAGACGATCCGGCGGTCGGCCAGCGGATGGTGAATGCGCGATCGGACTCCGTCGCCACGAAACCATCGTATGAGGAATCATTCAGAAAGCGCCGGTGCCTGATTCTGGCGGACGGCTACTACGAATGGACAGGAGCAGGGAAGACGAGAGTTCCCTATTTCTTTCATCTCGCGGGTGATCGCGATTTTGCGCTGGCGGGGCTGTGGGACCGGTGGTCAAAAAGTGGAACGCCGCTGGACACATGCACCGTAATCACGACCGATGCCAGTCCGCTCGCTGCAACTGTCCACCATCGGATGCCGGTCGTTCTCAATCCGGACGATGCCGCCGAGTGGCTCGACTG
>JADGQR010000055.1 GCA_017881685.1 Gemmatimonadaceae bacterium | reverse complement strand
CATCCGCCGGGCCAGCTCGACAAGCTGCGCGATGCCCATCTGCCGTCGATCAAAGTGCCGGTTCTGTGTTTCAACGGGACGCGCGACACTTTTTGCACACCCGAGCTGATGATGAAAGCGTTAGAGCCGGTGAAGACGAACTGGGAGATGCACTGGCTCGAGGGTGCCGATCACAGCTTTCATGTTCTGAAGTCTTCAGGCCACAACGACAGTCAGGTGCTCGAAGAGGTTGGCGGCGCGACGGAGCTCTGGGTTCGGCGAAACTGGGGCACGTAAGCCAACAGGTCCCGCTTCCGCAGGATCTTCATGCTTCTACTATCGTCGCTTCGTGCAGCACAGGAAAGTTGCACGAGGTTGCGATGTAGCATTGCTCGTGCGCCGTCTCGTGAAGTTTCATCGCAAGTGCCGCGTCATCGCCTGCAGCGATTGTCACGCGTGGGCGAAGGATGACCTCGGTGAATCTGCCGCCATCGACATTTGCCATCATCGTCCCGCTCGCATCGTCTTCGTAAGCTGTCACACGAACTTTCTTCCAGGCGCACAATGCCAGGTACGAAAGCATATGACACGCGGACAGTGACGCAACGAGTAGGTCTTCGGGGTTATGCCGGCTCGAGTTGCCGCGATAGACGACGTCCGCCGATCCCTCGATTGGTGGCTTTCCGTCGATGATGATTCGATAGTCCCGGCTGTATCCGGCGTAGCTCGAGGTCCCAGTGCCGGTATTTCCGTCCCAGACGAGCAGAGTCGTGTAGTGATGAGGGTGCGAATGTCGTTCAGGCATGAATTTGTTGTGTTAAATGACGTGAATCCCAGTCAAATCAAAGAGCAGCCGGCAAAGGGTACGCCTTTTGACTGAGGAACGGTACAGGATCCGTCCCCGTCAATTTAGGAGTTTGAAATATGCGATCTCAGATCGGAGAAAATCTGCCGCGCCTGGCCCTCGGCCTCGCTTTATCGGCTTTCGCTGCAAATGCAGCTTCCGCGCAGGCCAGGCTTTCCCTTCCCGCCGGGACCGTCATCATAGTCCAGACGTCGACAGTCCTGCAATCGAGCACCGCCCAGACCGGGCAGACGTTCGAGACAACAGTCGTCGATGCGATCGGACTCGATAACTACACCGTAATTCCGTCAGGGAGTCGCATTCGCGGGACGATCACTTTCGCGCAGCCGGCGAATCGCCAGCAGTCGGGCGTCATAGAAGTGAATTTCACGCGGCTCCTTCTTTCCGACGGCACGAGCTATCCGATCGTCGGCAGGCTCACGAGCACAGACGCGACTGAGCGTCGTCAAATCGATTCTGATCCGAATGCGCGTGTAGTTCTCGTTGGCGGCCGTGGCGGTGTCGGTGCAGCAATCGCCGGTGCCGGCTCAACCAGCAGCCCCACCTCGAGTATTCTCGCCGCGCTCGGCAGTCTGCTTTCGCAGGCGCAGGACGTTCGCGTGCCGGCCGGAACGCAGCTCGCGGTCCAGCTCGATCAGGCTGTAGCTCTCAGAAGCGGACGACGACTTGGAACGGGAGACATGTCGGCGATCTACACCGCAGCCGATCGTGTCAGTGCAGCTCAGCAGGCGCTCGCGCAGCTGAATTATTATCACGGACCGATCACTGGTCGGCTCGATGACGCGACGCAGCGCGCGTTATTCGAGTTCCAGACCGACAAGGGAATTCGCGCGACCGGTAATCTCGACGGCCGCACAGCGCAGGCACTCGGACTAACGGTCTCGTCAGTCGGTGGAGTTGGTGCCGGCAACGACAATATGCTGTCGGCCAACGATGCGTCGATTCTCCGTCGCGATGCACAGACGCTCGCAGCGCAGCAGCGTTCGCAGCTTTCGCTGACGACGAACGCCATCTACTCGCGTCGTGCAACGTCGCAGGCCGATCTCGACTTGTGGTTTGCGTTGTCGGCCTTCGCTGACAATTCGTCGCTGTACGAGCAGCTCGTTCGCGGTGGCAACAATGCAACGTCAGTCGCCGCAGCCCCCGCACTCCTCAACGCAGCCCGCCGGGTTGATTCGGCTCTTCTGAACGCGCGTCCGTCGAGCACCATTCAGAACTCGTGGACGTCGATCAGACAGCGTCTCGCTAATCTGGATCCGACCTACCGGTAAAGCCTGTTTCGTTCCCGCCGCATCCATATCGACATGACGCGGATGCGGCGGAAAGAGCGGATCAGGGACGGGATGATTCTTCGATTCGAGGGATCATCCCGTACGATTTTACAATGGGGGACGACGGTTTAATCGAAGGAGAGCTGAGCCGGTCTGTTATCGGCGCATTCTTCGAAGTCTACAATGAGATGGGGTATGGCTTCACTGAGGAGCTCCATGCGCGGGGGATGCAGGTCGAGCTTCTATCGCGTGGGCTTAACCTTGCTCGTGAAGTACGTGTCCCGGTTCGCCTTAGAGGCTTGATCCTTGGTGAACAGCGCCTGGATATGGTTGTAGAGGATAAGCTGATCGTTGAGATCAAATCCACCGAAAATCTTCCAAGGACCGCACGTCGTCAGCTCTACAATTACTTGAGGTGCACTGACTTGGAGGTCGGATTACTCCTTCATTTTGGACCGAATCCGTGGTTCCAGCGACAAGTACTTAGTAACGAAAAAAAGAAGCGCCTTCGGCGCAACGCGGATTAGGCGGATTTAGCGGATCGGGTCACGGCAGAAGCAAAGAAGATGTTGTTCTGGTTCTAATCCGCCCAATTTGTCCGATCCGCGTGGCGCCAGAGGCGCCCATTTTCTTACTTAGCCCCCGAATACCGAGACAAAGCTTTCGACAGCAGGCGGCCCCGACCCCGCCCCCTCATCATGCTTGAAGTAGACATAGGCATCTGTCCACGATTGCCCGGCAACACAACGAGCCCATTCCGTCAACGCATCAGCATCGTAATCCAATCGGTGTAATCGAAGATATCCCCATGAGGCAGTACAGACGACCGGGCATTTGAAGTCAGCATTCTCTGCAATACACATCGCTATGTCACGATCTCGCAGTACAGAGAAGACATCCTCATCAAACCACCCTTCCTGCCGAAACTCGAAGACGTATCTCCGCCCTTCCGGCAAATACGAAAGGAAATTCTTCAATCGCTCGATGTCTTTCTTGAGATTGGGCGGCAACTGAAACAGTATCGGCCCCAATCGCTGCTCGAGTAGTGCAGTGTTCTTGAGCAGGAATTCCACTAACGGCTGCGATTCAGCTTTAAGGCGAGTGTGGTGAGTAATCCGCTGACTCGCCTTCAGAGCAAACGTGAAGTCGGGAGGCACCTGCGACGCCCACTCGCGCAACACGTTCTCCTTGGGGAGCCGATAGAACGTGTTGTTGATCTCGATCGTCGGAAACTTCGTCGCATAGAAGTTCAGCATTCCATCCGCTTTGATATCCTCCGGATAGAACGTTCCCTTCCACTCCTTGAACGAGTATCCGCTCGTTCCCGCCAGCAATCTCAAGAGACTTTCTGCTTCTTCGCCTTCTCTTCAGACTCGTCGGCAGCTTTTGATTTCGCGAGACTCGCCTTCAGAGCTTCCATGAGATCGATGATCTTGTCGCCGCCCGCCGGAATGTTCGCGCCGGTAGTGATGTCCTGGCCGTCGACTTTCTTCTGAATCGTCTCGAGCACCCGCTCACGAACGGTGTCCTTGTACTTCTTCGGCTCGAACTTCTCGTTCGACGTCTGATCGATCAACATCAACGCCAGCTTCAGCTCGGCGTCTTTGACATCGCCTTCAGGAATCGGAACCTCGTCAGTCGGTCGCACTTCATCGGAATAGTGGAGCTGCTCCATCACGAGCCGGCCGTTGAGCGGACGAAGAAGAACGAGATGCTGCTGCCCGCGCGCGGCATACTGTCCGAGTGCAGCCTTGCCACTTTCCTTCAACGCAGCGGCGAGAAGACGATACGCGCGATCACCACCCTTGTCCGGACCGAGATAGTACACTTTCTCGAGATACTCGCGATCGACCT
>JADGQR010000341.1 GCA_017881685.1 Gemmatimonadaceae bacterium | reverse complement strand
GCATCAGCAACGACTTTGGATATGAAGCGTTGTTCGAGCGCCAGGTCGAGGCGTTTGTGCAGAGCGGTGATGTTGCGGTCGCGCTGACGACGAGTGGAAAATCGGAGAATGTCGTGCGTGCATTGCGCGCAGCAAAAGAGCGCGGGGGTGTGACGATCGCGCTTACCGGAAAAGCAGGATTGACCGGCGTACAAGCCGATCATCTGGTGGCCGTTCCGAGCACAGACTCGGCATATATTCAGGAAGTGCACCTCATGCTGATCCATGTGTGGTGCGAGGCAGTGGATCGCGCACTGGCCGGCGACTGAATCCGGCGGCTGCGCATCGACGCAGGAGCGCCTATGAAAAAGATCTTGTTGGTTGCAGTCGCGGTTGTGGTTGCCGGTGGTTGTCGCGGAGATGGGCTTCTGTCGCCGAACGTTCTGACCTATTCGGCGACTAGTCGCGTCGTTACGGTCCCGGATCGAACCGACAACCCCTTAGGTGTTGAAAGTACAATTCTCATCACCAACAACAACGATAGACCGATAACATTCAACTACAGCCGAAGCGTCTGCTTCGGATTCGAGCTCCACGCATTTGTCACGTCCGATATGTCGGGGGCTCCGGTCTGGAACTCCTATCAACCCGGACTAACGTGTTCTCTGGAAGGATACCTGCCGTCGCCGCTGCAGCCGGGTGAATCAGTGGAACTTGTGATCTACGGTCTGGTGCAAGACATACTCGGTGCTAATAGGCCGAATGGTACCTACTACTTCGATGTTGCGCTGCCCGTGGGCGGGGGTGAAGTGAGAAATTCGACGGTCCACATACCTGCCGGTAGCCTTTTCCTCGCGAAATAGACAATCCGTTTTTCAGCGGGCTGACTGAGGCGGCCTCTGCCCAAGCAAAAGATCGAACACGCCGCGGAGGCCGCGGCCGAGGTAGGCCATTCTGAATCGGATACCGAGCATCGCCAGGATGCCAGCAGGGTGATAGACGAGCGCCGCAGCCAGTGCGCCCTTTCTTCCATTCAGCGCCCGCGCGACACGCAGCATCTTGCTGTAACGCTTCTTCAGCTCTGCTGTGCCACCCTCCCAGTCACCGAGAGTCTTCCGCGCCGTAGCGAATCGGCGGATGGGCAACTTCGCATCGTTTACACAGGAAGAATCGTACGATTCCAGAAGCGCGCGATGGATCTCGTGTCGATCGCCGACCTTCTCAAAGAGGACAATTCGCGTGCGGAGCTGGCGGTCGCCGGGGGCGGCTCCGATCTGTCGGAGTTCCTTCGCGCAGCCGCTCCCGCGCTGCTCAGCGGCACCTGAGGTACGTCGGCGGCCTGACCAACGCAGATGTGATGCGTCTTCTGGCCGAGAGCGAGGTGTTCGTGCTTCCTTCCGGCTTCGAAGGTTTGCCCGTGAGTCTGCTGGAAGCGATGTCGACGGGCTGTGTGCCAATCGTGACCGCCATTCGGAGTGGTGTTCCCGAGGTCATCCGTCATGGCGAGAATGGCTTCCTCGTTCCGGTCGGTGGCATTCGCGAGTTCGGTGATTGCATTTCCACGTTGGCGAATGACAATTCGCTCCTCGACCGGATGCGCCAAAACGCGCACTCAACGGTGCGCAATCGATTCGGAATTGATAAGATGACTTCCGCGTACATCGACGTGTTCGAGAGAATCATCGCAAATCAGTACGTTCGACCAAGAGGAAATGTCCTTCCACCGCCCGGTCTCGATGGCATTCAGTCGATCATTCCGAGCTTTCCCCTGCCACTGCGCAGGTTAGCATGGCGTTTCATTGCGAGAGGCAGGTGACTAAGGGACGCCCGCGCGTCTCCGTCGTCGTGCCCTTCTACAACGCGGAGCGGTTTCTTGCAAAATGCCTGGACGGCCTCAATGCGCAGTCATTTCCGCGCGATGCATACGAAATAATCGTCATCAATAACAACTCCACCGATCTTTCGCGAAATGTCGCTGCCGGCTATCCGGACGTAACGATTCTCGATCAGCCCCTCTCTGGCTCGTATGCCGCGCGCAACATGGGAATCCGCCAGGCCGCCGGCGAAATAATCGCGACAATCGATCCCGACTGCAGCCCCGATCGCGACTGGCTGGCACAGATAGACCAGGGAATGACAGACCCGACATGCCAGGTGCTCATGGGCCGCCAGCGCCACGCGAGCAGTTCTTCGAGCCTCGAGCTCCTCGAGCTGTACGAAGCAGAAAAAGTTGCCTACGTAACCGGCGCTGGAAAAAAAGAGATCTTCTTCGGTTACACCAACAACATGGCATTCCGCCGCTCGCTGTTCGACAAGATCGGCTTCTTCCCCGAGTGTGTGCGCGGTGGCGACACGATGTTCGTTCGCCTGGTGGTCGACCGGATGGGATGTGACGTCGTCCGATTTCACTGTGACATGAAAGTCACGCATCTGGAAGTCGACACGCTGAACGCCTACTACAACAAGCGCATCGTTTACGGTCAGAGCAACGAGCGGCTGAGCCAGACAATGAAGTTCAGGCCGCTTCGCAACCACGAGCGCTGGACGGTCTTCATGAATCTCGCGAAGCGACAGCGTTTGACGTGGAAGAAAAGATTGCTGCTTCTCGCGCTGCTCGCGCCAGGCGCGCTGTTGTATGAAGTCGGCCGGCGGCGGGGAATGTCCAAATCGTAGCGACCGAAGCCGCGCCAACATGCAGGTAATCGTCACGTCGCCGTCGTGGAGTCTCAACGGCATCAACATGTTTTCCGCAAACCTCGTCCGCGGACTCCGTATTCGCGGCGTCGACGCAACTCTGCTTCTGACCGGCATCACGTACGTCGAGCGCAAGCCGCTCCCCGTTCCGAATGACATTCCGGTTGAGCAGCTCGTGATTCCGCGGTTTGCAACCTGGCGCGCACGCCGGCTTGCTCTGCTGCAACTTCTCGAGTCCAGGGCGCCATGCGTC
>JADGQR010000340.1 GCA_017881685.1 Gemmatimonadaceae bacterium | reverse complement strand
CGTCATCGTGAGTCTCTTCTTCGCGTGCGGCCCACCGTCGCGCACGCTGCCGATGCCGTTGCTGGAGATAGCGAATCACTTCCGGATGCGGCGCGCTCTGCATCGCCGGATCATCGAGCACTTTCAAACCCGCTTCAGCAGCAGCAAGTCGCGCGTGTGCCTCCTCCGCGGCTTCCTCCAGGTTATCGCCCCCGTCGAGCCGCCGCGCGAGAGGGGCGAGGGTCGGTCCCTGTAGCACAAGCGTTATGAAGATCACGCAGAATGTTATGAAGATTATCTGCCCGCGCGCGACGAACGGTGCCCCAGCCGCAGTTTGAAGCGGCAACGCCAGCGCGAGCACGAGTGAATCGGCGCCGCGCAATCCCGCCCACCCGATGAACAGTACCGAGCGCCACGGCGGCAGCGGCTCATTGCTGTGTCGCACCCAACGTCCAAACGCTCTGAATATGTACGTGCTCGGAAAGACCCATGCGATTCGCACGGCGATGATGCACACGCTCACGATAACTCCTTCCCACAGAAGCTGGGAAAGCGGCAGAGTGTCGAGCGCGCGGGCGACGTAAGGAAGCTCGAGGCCCACCAGAATGAACACGAGACTTTCGAGCATGAAGCTGACGACCGTCCACATTCCGGTGACCTGCATCCGCAGCGAGGAACCCATGACGATGGGCACTTTGCGAGCTGCATACATCCCGGCGGCAGCAACAGCGAGCACTCCCGATGCGCCGACCAGGTCGGCCAACAGGTACGACGCGAAAGGTGTGAGGAGTGATACCGTGCTCGAGACGACGGGCACCTGTCGTGTTACGCGATGCACGCGCGCCACGACGATTCCGATAATCAAGCCGATGATGATCCCGCCACCGGCGGCGGCGACAAACTGAAACGCTGCGTGCGACAGCGAGAATGCGCCCGTGACAGCGGCGACAACAGCCAGGCGATAGATCACGAGTGCCGTCGCGTCGTTCAACAGGCCTTCGCCTTCGAGAATGCTCGTTATCTCTCGCGGCACGCGGACCGACCGCATGATCGACAGAACCGCGACTGGATCTGGAGGCGAGACAATTGCGCCGAGTGTGATCGCGGCGGCCCAGCTGAATGCGGGGTAGAATCTGTGCGCGACAACGGCGACTGCGGCCGTCGAGACGAGTACCATGAGGACCGAAAGGCGAAGTATCGGACCGAACTCGCGCCGGAACTCGCGAAAGGGAAAAGCGATCGCGCCAGAATAGAGAAGCGGTGGAACGAAGATCAGGAAGAGGACGTCCGGGTCGAGCGTGACCCGCGGCAACCCTGGAATCAGCGCGAGGAGAAGACCGCCGACCACCAGCACCGCCGCATACGGAATCGTCAGCCGCTCGGCGACCAGGCGCAGCCCCGCAGAAACGGCGAGGAGAAGCAGGACGAGCTCGAGTCCAGCCAATTACGCTCCAGTCGCTGGTGACAAGACGCCGGACGTTAGATGGTTCCTGACTTCGCTATGGCTACTGCGGCTTTAATACGTGAATGCAACGCAGCGGCCGCGCTGCCACCACTCGGTATTTGCCATCGTGACTATCTCCGGGTCCACCGATTGTTGGTCGTGTCCGCATCCATCCAAATTCCACCGTTCAAGTCGATTGATTGAACGATCTTCTTCGATGCGATCGTTACTGTCGCTGACTTCTGGTTCGCCTGCCAGATTGCCGCCGTTTCATGAACGGTCTCGTCGCTGCCATCGGCATAGTGCAGTTGAAAGTCCACTGGAGCAGGCATTCCGCCGATATTGTCGACCACGATCGAGTATCCCGCGCCGCGCTTCGTCACGCTTCGCACCGCAAGATCGATGTAACTGTTGGTGAAATACCAGCTCTGCCAGAACCAGTTCAGGTTCTGTCCGGTGACGTTATTGAAGGTGTTGAAGAAATCCCACGGAGTCGGGTGCTTGCCGTTCCAGCGATCCATGAATGCGTGCAATGTTTTCCGGAACACGGCGTCGCCAAGAAGATCTTTCATTGCGAGGTAGCCGAGGGCGGCTTTGCCATACGCGTTGCTGCCGTATGCGGAGCCTTTCAGTACGTCAGCCGGCGTGATAATCGGAAGATCCTGCAGCGGCGATGGGTCGTTGATCCATCCTCTCACCCGGAAAGTCCTGAAGAAGTCGCCTGCTCGGGGTGCACCCATGTCTGCCACGGCAAACAGATACTCGAATGTCGTCGCCCAGCCTTCGTCCATGAAAGCATAACGCGTTTCGTCGATCCCCATGTAGAACGGGAAGTACGTGTGAGCAATCTCGTGCTCGGCCACAAAGCGCGAGAATACCGTGTCCGCGTACGATTCGTCGTTCGCCATCATCGGATATTCCATTCCGGCGGGTCCTTCGACGACCGTCGTTTTCTCGTACGGATATGGAACGCCAGGCCAGTTGTGCGATAGCCAGTCGAGGGCGTGACGCGCGTACTGCACCATGTGCCGGTAGTCGGAGGCCGTGTCATTGTATGCAGCCTGAACACTCGCACGACGGTGCCCTGCATCATCGACGAGAACGCTCGCGGCATCCCAATCGTAATGATCGCTGACGGTGAACGCGACATCGGGGACATAGACGGCTTTGAAGTGCCAGGTATTCTGCGGCGATTGTCGCGTGATGGTTTTACTGAGGAGCTGCTGTTGCGTCGCAACGCGAATTGTTTCATCCGAAGTCATCGACGTGCGGAAGCGTTGTAACGGATCCGGCTGGAGTATTGATTCCGGATTCAGGAGCGTGCCTGTTCCCCAGACTATGAAGT